>JASJBE010000001.1 GCA_030066655.1 Woeseiaceae bacterium
CAACTGGGACGGCTACTGGGCGCTGGTCTGCAAGGTCGCATTGCAGATCGACAATATTCACTTCTTCGGCAAGCACTCGCTGTTCTGGTTCCCGCTGGGCAATATCCTGAGAGCGATGGGCGGCATACCGCTGGATCGCGGCAAGGCCGGCTCGGCGGTGGAGCAGGCGGTGGAACTCCTGCAGGGTGACAAGGATGTGTTGTTCGGACTCGCACCCGAAGGTACGAGGAAGCGCCGCGATCACTGGAAGACCGGTTTCTACCGTATTGCCCGCGAGGCGAATGTCCCGGTCGTGCTGGCGTTTCTCGATTTCGGCCGGCGGCGCATCGGGCTCGGGCCGACGCTGTATCTCACCGGCAACGTGGATATGGACATGGACATCATCCGGGGCCACTACTCGCAGATCGAGGGCCACCACCCGGAAAACGCCAGCGACATCCGGTTCCCGGAGAACTCGGGACTGTGACGAACGACGAGCGGGGGTTCAAACGCACGGTCCGGAGCTTCGTCCGGCGCGCCGGGCGAATCACCGAGTCACAGCAACGCGCCCTCGACGAGCTGTGGCCGCTCTGGGGCGTTGAAGTCTCCGACGCGCCGCTCGACGTCGTTGAGCTGTTCGGCCGGGAGGCTCCGCTGACCGTCGAGATCGGCTTCGGCAACGGCGACTCCCTGGTGCAGCTGGCCGCCGAACACCCCGACCACAACTATCTCGGCATCGAGGTTCACGTTCCGGGTATCGGTCACTGCCTGATCGCGGCCCGCCAGGCCAGCATCGACAACCTGCGCATCATCTCGCACGACGCGGTCGACGTGCTGTCGCAACAAGTCGCGGCCGGTTCCGTGAGCCGCCTGAACCTGTACTTTCCCGACCCGTGGCCGAAGAAGCGCCATCATAAACGGCGCATCCTCAACCCTGACTTTCTCGCCGCGGTACATGCCTGCCTGGCGCCGGGCGGCACGTTCCATATCGCGACGGACTGGCGCAACTACGCGGAGCACATCGACGAACTTTTCAGCGTTAGCCCTCTGTTCCGGCTCGATGAGCGCCGCGAACACGATGGCGATCAGCCTCTCGACCGGACGGTGACGAAGTTCGAAAAACGGGGCGTGAAGCGGGGCCACAGGATCTGGGACTGGCGCTACCAAAAGATCGGCTGATCGCCTTGCGATTTCCCCATCCTGTTCTACATTTAGAGAGGAAGTAGAACGAAAATGGGGATCTGTGATGAACCTTGTATACCCGGTAATCGGACAGTGGTTTCGACGTCTGAACGGGACGCTGTTTGAAGTTGTTGCAGTCGATGAAGACGCACGCACCATCGAGGTCCAGCAGTTCGACGGCACGATCGACGAGATCGACCTGGAGAACTGGGCAGACCTGATGCTGGTGGAGGTCGCCGCACCGGAGGACTGGTCGGGATCCGTCGATATGGACCCGCTCGACTATGCCGCGAAGCGCGTACCGCCGCCGATTGGCTTCCAGGACGCGATGGCCTACATCGACCAGCTGGCTGATTGACGATCGCTACAACTCAAGCGGTGACGTAAGACTGCGTCACCGTCGGTTGCCGTCATCCCGGTGACAGGCACGCTATACCCCAGACCCCGGGCAGACGTTCTCAAGGCGCCTCAGGCGCTTTCCGGCCCGGTGACGAAGATCTCACCCTCTTCGACCCTGACATCGACCGAACGCAGCGCCTTGCCGACGCACGGTCCTGCAAAACACTCCCCCGAATCAATAGCAAACGTCGCGCCGTGAGAGGCACAGATGATGGCCGTCTTGTCCTTCGTCAGGAAGCTGTCCGGCTGCCAGTTCAGCGGATGACCTGCGTGGACGCAGTAGTTCTGGTAGGCGAATACGTCATCCCCCTGACGCACAACAAATCCCCTGAACGGCCAGTCCCCCTCCCCGATGGAAAACTCCCTGCAGCCGGGGTCCGGGATTTCGTCGAGACGCCCAAGGGTGACCGTCTTCATCGCTTTTCCTTCGGGGTGTAGAGCACGACGATGATCGCGAGGATGATGGACGGAATCCCGGTCGCCGCGGCGTAGATGAAGAAGCCGGTATAGCCCAACAGCTCCTGGACCTGGCCCGAGAAGCCCGCGACCAGTTTGCCGACGAACACGGAGAGCGAGCTGAACAGCGCGTACTGCGTGGCCGTGAACGACACATTGGTCAGGCTGGACAGGTAGGCGATGAATACCGTGCCCGAGAAGCCCTGCGCGAAGTTGTCGAAACTGATCGTGATGACCAGCGCCCAGATTTCAGGTCCGGTGTACGCGAGGTAAACGAAGAACAGGTTCGTCGCAGCGATCAGGGTTGCCGACAGGATCAGGGATTTTGCCGCGCCGATCCACGCAATGGATACGCCACCGGCGGCGATGCCGAACAGCGCGAC
Organism: Woeseiaceae bacterium; assembly: GCA_030066655.1. Classification (GTDB taxonomy): domain Bacteria; phylum Pseudomonadota; class Gammaproteobacteria; order Steroidobacterales; family Woeseiaceae; genus UBA1847. The sequence continues at coordinate 2,400 of JASJBE010000001.1, forward strand.
CCAGAGGCCGTAGAGTTTCGCGACGCTGGCGATTTCCGATTTCGTAAAGCCTATATCGTCGTAGAAAGGATTCGCGAGAATCCCGAGCACGTAGTCACTGATTCGATACAGCGCGATGAACGCCAGCATCGTCAGCGCGAACGTGCCGTAGCGCTGGAAGAAGTCGACGAACGGGCCGACAACGGCCTTGACGAACCAGCTTAAGAAACCCGCGTCGAAGATTCGGTCGCGCTCGCCGGCAGTCTCCGGGACGTCGGGCTCCCGGGCCATTAGCGTCGTGACGATGCCGATGGCCATGCAGGCGGCCATGGCCTGGTAGGCGATCGTCCAGCTAAGAAAATCGGCGACGTAGAGCGCCCCGGCGCCACCGACGATCATCGCGATCCGGTATCCGTACTGGTAGGCGGCGGCGAGCAGCCCCTGCATCTCCACTTCCGCACATTCGATGCGATACGCATCGATGGCCATGTCCTGCGTCGCCGACGACACGGCCACGGCCAGCGCAACGCCTGCAAACAGCAGGATGGTCGCCGGCGACGGGCTGATCAGCGACAGACTGACAAGGCTCAGCGCGATGAGGATCTGCGACAGTATGAGCCAGGCTCTGCGACGACCCAGCGCGTTCGTCAACAGCGGCAGGTGCAGTCGATCGACCAGCGGCGACCAGAGGAACTTCAGCGCATACGCGAATCCGATCCACGCGAACGCACTGATCGTGCTCTTCTCGAGCCCGGCATTGTTCAGCCACAGCGTCAGTGTCGAGTAGACCAGCGGAAACGGCAGGCCACCGGAGAAGCCGAGGAAGAAGATGACGACGATCTTCTCCTGCAGATACCAGGTCCACGGGCGCTTGGGCGCCGGGGCGGCAACCGCCTCACTCACGTTCTAAGCCTCGGCCGTGGCGCCAGGGGTGACCGCGATTCATCCATGCTGCCAATCGTAGTCCATGATCAGCGGCGCGTGGTCGGAAAATCGCTCCTCACGATAAACCTCCGCGCTCAGCACGCGGCGCTTGAGTCCGGGCGTCACCACCTGGTAGTCAATCCGCCATCCAACATCGTTGTCCCAGGCACGGCCGCGATTCGACCACCACGTATACACATGATCGTCCGGGCGGACGACGCGAAACGCGTCGACCAGCCTGATCTCATCGAAGACGAGATCCATCCAGGCACGCTCTTCCGGCGTGAACCCGGAGTTCTTGCGGTTCTGGCGCCAGTTCTTCAGGTCGATCTCCCGGTGAGCGATGTTCCAGTCACCGCAGATGATCGTCTGCGAGCGACGGCGCTTCACTTTCTTCAGGTGTTCCTCGAACGTCGCGAGGCAGCGAAACTTGGCCGCCTGCCGTTCGTCGCTGGACGATCCCGACGGCAGGTACAGCGACACGATGTTGATGCCGCCCAGCTGGACCTCCAGGTACCGGCCTTCGTTGTCGAATTCGGCGTCACCGTAGCCCCGGATCACCTTCCTGGGTTCGTGACGCGAATAGATTGCCACGCCGCTGTAGCCTTTCTTCTCGGCATCCTCATAGAACGAGTGATAACCGGCCGGCATGAATATCGGGTCGGTGAGCTGATGCGCCTGGGCCTTGGTCTCCTGTATGCAGACCACGTCAGCGTCCTGCTTACCTAACCAGTCGAACAGACCTTTTCTCGCGGCGGCGCGAATGCCGTTGGCATTCAAAGAAATAACGCGGAACACGATTCTCCTTCTACTTGGACGATTGACGGCTGTGCGATACTGCTGCACGCGATGCCGGGCAGGAATCCTCTCGGCGACGGAATGTTACGAACTCAACCCGAGAGACGCTAGCGCATGCACGCTTACAAGAATGAATTCATAGACTTGGCTCTAAAGCTCGGTGTTTTGAGGTTTGGCGAGTTCACGTTGAAGTCCGGGAGGCAGAGCCCTTACTTCTTCAATGCCGGACTGTTTAACACCGGCTACGCCGCGGCGCGGCTGGGCCAGTTCTATGCGGCGACCATCGCACAATCAGACATTGAATACGACCTGTTGTTCGGCCCCGCCTACAAGGGCATCCCGCTCGCCGCGCTGACGGCTGCCTCGCTGGCCGAGCACCACGATACAAACGTGCCCTATGCCTATAACCGCAAGGAGGCCAAGTCGCATGGAGAGGGCGGATCGACAGTCGGCGCCGACGTCACGGGTCGCGTCCTGATCGTCGACGACGTCATCACCGCGGGCACGGCGGTGCGAGAGGCTTACGACATTATTTCAAACCTGGGCGCCGAGGTTGCAGGCCTCGTCATCTCGCTGGACCGACAGGAGCGTGGGCAGTCCGAAAAATCGGCCGTGCAGGAACTCGAAAGCTCGCTGGGCATTCCCGTGGTCAGTATTGTCCGACTGGACGATTTGGTGAGGCGCCTCGAGAGCCTTCCGGACTACTCAGAATACCTGCCGAAGCTCAAAGCGTACCGCGAACAATACGGCGTGGACTACTGACATAATGTCTCCTCGAGCGTATAGTTTTATCCACGGCAGGAAAATTTAATAACGTTAACTGCGTCGCGAATTGACGACAGCTTCATGGCATAGTCCGGGCATGCGTAAATTAGCAACGATCACTGTTTTGGCGCTATTTCTCGCGCCAGCCACGTGGGCTGACAAAGCCCGGTACTACAAGTACGTGGATGAAAACGGCAACCTCGTCATCGGCGACAAGATCCCGGTCGAAGACTCCGAACGCAAGAAATACGTCGTAAACGAGTACGGCATCGAAGTCGCCCGGATCGAAGGCAGGAAGACCGAAGAAGAACTGGCCGCTGAGCGAGCCGCCGCCGAGCAGCAGGAGGCGCTGGAACTCCGACTTCGTGCCGATCGCGCGCTGCTGAATACCTACCTGACCATCGAAGAAATCATGATGCACCGGGATCGACGCGTGGAGCTGTGGCAGGCACAGGCGCGTGTCACGGAGCTCTACCTGAGGAACCTCGAGCGGCGCCTCAACATGCTGCAGAAGCGTTCACGCAACTTCTCGCCCTACAGCGAAGACATGGACGCGCCGATGATCGACTCGGACTTGCTGGCTGATCTGCAGGAAACCGAGGCGACGATCATCAAGCACAACGCTAACCTCGAGAACTACAAGCACGAAGAAGAACAGATTCGCGCTCGTTTCGAGGGTGACATCGAGCGCTTCAAGCACCTGAAAGGTCTCGAATAGGGCCTTTAAGACCCTGGGTCAGCCCGTCCCGGAACTACCGAATCCGCCCTCGCCGCGGTCGCTGGAATCGAATTCGTCGACGACGTCGAATGCGACCTGCTCCACCGGGATAAACACCATCTGCGCGATGCGCTCGCCCGGCTGAACGTCGTAGGCAGTCTGCCCGCGGTTCCAGCATGAAATGAACACCTGCCCCTGGTAGTCGGAGTCGATCAGGCCGGTCAGGTTACCGAGCACGAGCCCGTGTTTGTGGCCGAGGCCGGATCGCGGCAGCAGCACGGCGGCGAGCCCGGGGTCACCGATATGGATGGCGAGTCCCGTCGGAACGAGCACCGTCTCGCCGGGTGACACGGTGATCGACTCGTCAATACACGCACGCATGTCGAGTCCGGCGGAACCGTCGGTTGCGTAGTGTGGCATCGGGATGCTGTCGCCGATGCGCGAGTCGAGAATTTTCAATTCTATGCGTCGCACGTCATGTTCTCCAGGCGATGCCCGCTTCAGGCAATGCCGCAAACCCGGATCACCAGCGTGACCCGCGATGCATGGTACGAACTTGGAATGCCGGAGACTAGTCCTGCGTGGAGATCACGGTCAGGCGGGGCTCGGTACCGGTGCCGCGGACCTGTTCATATCGATCGGCAATCGTTGTGATAAGGCGGTGCGCAAGATCGGCTTTTCGTTGCCGCTCGAAAGAACGCTCGCCATCAGGCCAGTAAACGTCGACGCAGTTGTCGTCACAGTCGAAGGCCAGTCCGTCTCCAACCTGATTGGCGACGATCATGTCGAGCTGCTTGGCGACCAGCTTCTTCTTCGCGTATTCGCGCAGGTTTTCAGTCTCGGCGGCGAAGCCAACCGTGAATGGCGCCTCCGGTAACTTGGCGACGGAGGCGAGGATGTCTTCGGTGCGGACAAGACTGATGCTCGTTTCCGATGCGGTCTTCTTGATCTTTGTCGATGACGCGTCTGCAGGACGATAGTCCGCAACGGCGGCGGCGCCGATGAAGATGTCGACCTCGCCGATCGTGTCGTGTGTTGCCGCGTGCATTTCCTCGGCCGTCATCACATCGACCCTTTTGACCCCGGCTGGCACCGCGAGGTTGACGGGTCCACTGACGAGTATGACCTGCGCGCCCTGCGCACGAGCGGCCTCGGCCAGGGCATACCCCATCTTGCCGGAGCTGCGGTTCGACAGGTAACGGACGGGGTCGATGGCTTCGCGGGTCGGGCCGGCCGTAATGAGAACCGTTTTGCCGGACAGCTGCCCTGACGCCTGCACGCGAGCCATGACCGCTGCCGCGATAACGTCGGGCTCGGACATGCGGCCGCTGCCGGTCTCGCCGCAGGCCTGGTCGCCGTGGTCGGGGCCGACGATGTGAACACCGCGCTCGGCGAGCAGGTCGCGGTTCGCCTGAACGGCGGGGTTCTTCCACATGACGTGGTTCATTGCCGGCGCGATGACGATCGGCGCCTCGGTAGCCAGGCACAGGGTCGCCAGCAGATCGGGTGCAGAACCGCCGGCGAGTCGCGCGATGATCTCGGCCGTCGCAGGCGCTATAAGCACCAGGTCCGCCCAACGTGCGAGCTCGATATGACTCATGGAGGCCTCGGCTTCCTTGTCCCACAGGTTGTTGCGAATGGGACGGCCGGATACGGCCTGCAGCGTCGTCTCGGTGACGAACTCTTCAGCGGACGCCGTTAGAACGATCTGCACGTCGGCGCCGCGTTCCTTGAGCCGACGGACGAGCTCGGGCGTCTTGTAGGCGGCGATACCGCCGCTAATGCCTAGAACGATGTTCATATTCCGCCCATATAAACCTTCGATACAGCGTATCGCTGAGTGCTGTTTATTTTCCAGCCTTCGCCGCCCAGCGGCCAGATTGTTTCGTTTTATCGATATAGCGACGCGGCTTCGACGGTTGGCGTTGCCGTGCCTTCCGCCGTGAATCGCCCCGATCGGCCGGAATTCGTCGCTTGGCGGGATTCGACTCGAGCTTGAAGATGCTTTCTCCAGGGGGTCGAAAGCAATGCATGACAAGGATGCCAGGGTGCTGGCGACGATTCTCGGCTACGGCAGGAACAGGGAGGCTGCGTTGGAGCTGAGTAGCGGGCTGCTTGTCCGGTTCGGGGGATTGCGGCAATTGCTGACTGCGCCGCGTGAATCCGTGGCCGCGGCACACGGCGTCGGTCCGGCCACGGCCGACCTGTTGCAGGCGCTGCCCGTCGTCGGCAAACGATTCTTCGAGGCCGCCGTGGATCCGGGTCAGACGATCCGAAGCCCCGCGGATACCGAGGCCTTTCTGCTGGCGCGGCTCGGGCACCTGGGGCATGAACGCTTCTGCTGCCTGTACCTGGACAATCGCCACCGGGTGCTGAAGTTCGATGAGTTGTTCCGGGGGACCATTGATGGCACCAGCGTCTACCCCAGGGAGGTCGTCAAGGAAGCGCTGCAGGTGAACGCGGCCGCGCTGATCATCGCGCACAACCACCCGTCCGGCGTGGCCGAGCCCAGCAGCGCCGACGAGCGGATCACACAGCGGCTGAAAGCCGCTCTGGATCTCGTCGACATTCGCTTGCTGGACCACCTGATTATCGGTGCCGGCCATAGTGTCTCGTTGGCAGGGAGGGGGCTGCTCTGACAGACATTCCCGACAGGCAAAGCGCCAGTTTGTGCTATTTGCACATTTTGTGTATATTTTGTGCATATGTAACAAAGGTGCAACCAATGCCTGCCGTACGACAGTTAAAAGCGAAACCGGACGCCGTGCTTGCCAAGGCCGCCCTGAACGCCGCTGCAGAGCTTGGCCTGAAGCAGGCTGATCTCGCGGCCGTGCTGGGCCTGCACCGCACCGCGGTCAGCAGGCTCAAGCGCAGCCCGTCGCTCGACCCCGAATCGAAACAGGGCGAACTGGCGCTAATGCTGGTCCGTCTCGCGCGCGCGCTCTTCGCGCTGACGGGCGGAGACGAGGGCTGGATCCGGCATTTCATGCAGACGCCGAACAAGATCACCGGCGGCGTGCCGGCCGAGCAGATCAAGTCCGTCCAGGGCCTGGTTACGGTACTGCAGTTCGTCGACGCGATCCGCGGCAAGGTCTGACCCGGTGATCTGGGATGAGTGCGACGGGCCGGGCCAGGTCCGGCCCATCGCCGGCACGCTGTATAGGCTTGTCGAGAGCCAGGAACAGGTCGCAACGCTTGGCTACGTGGACACGCTCGAGGAGCAGGCGTTACTCGAGGCCATGCTCGAGGAGGTCAAGCCACCGTACCCCGACGGAACCGGCAAGCTGCACTACCTTTTGAAGACCCCGTTCCGCTACCCGCCGCTGAAGTGGGGATCGCGCTTCGGCAGGCGCCATGAACCGAGCCTGTTTTACGCGGGCAAAGCCGTGGAGCCGACGCTCGCGGAAGCCGCCTACTACCGCTTCGTGTTCTGGTACTCGATGGCCGGCGAACCCGTTTCGGACCGGATTCGGACCGAGCACACGCTGTTCTCCGCGCGCTACTCAAGCGACACAGGTATCCGGCTGCAGGCACCGCCGTTCGGCCAGTTTGAGAAGAAGCTCAGACATCCGTCGTCGTACACCGACTGCCAAGCACTGGGCACGGCGATGCGCGACGCGGGCATCGAGGCTTTCGAGTACCGCTCGGCCAGGGATCCGGCTGCCGGTATCTGCGTGGCCTTGTTCTTGCCGAGCGGGCTTGTGTCGAAACGCCCTCTTCGGAGCAACCAATGGCTCTGCGAGCTGGGTGCGTCCGAGGTATCGTTCAAGAAGCTGGGCACGCACACAGTGACCTCGTTTACGGTATCGACGTTTCATCATGAAAATCGGCTGCCGCTGCCCGCGTAAATTCGGCTGTTTGACACATTCTGAGCAAATTGGCCGCAATGATGCGGGAAGCCTTGTAATACAGGCCCTATGCTGGTTAAATATCGCGCTCTTTGCCCGCCGCCGGCGGGTAACTCTATTGAAAATCAGAGACTTAAGAAGATGTCCAAGGTTTGCCAGGTGACCGGGAAGCGTCCGCAGAGCGGAAATAACGTCTCCCACGCCCACAACAAAACCCGCCGCCGTTTCCTGCCTAACTTGCAGACGAAGCGGTTCTGGCTCGAATCCGAGAAGCGCTACGTGCGCCTCCGCGTGTCGCACAAGGGCATGCGTATCATCGACAAGCACGGCATCGACAAGGTCGTTGCCGACCTGCGTGAGCAGGGGCAGCGCGTATAAAGCGCCGGAGGAATTAGGCCATGGCTAAGACTAACCGCGAGAAGATCCGACTCGTTTCCAGCGCCGGAACCGGTCATTTCTACACGACGACGAAGAACAAGAAGCTTCATCCTGAAAAGATGGAGACGAAGAAGTACGATCCGACGATTCGTAAGCACGTCGCGTACAAGGAAGCGAAGATCAAGTAAGACTCGCTTCGAACGATTCCGAAAAAGCCCGCGACGTATGCGGGCTTTTTTGTTTGTAGACTGACAAGTAAGCCAAGTGAATGCCCGAGTTACCGGAAGTAGAAACCAGCCGACGCGGTATTGAGCCCTTCCTTGTCGGCAAGACCGTGACGAACGTCATCGTCCGGGAGCGACGGCTGCGATGGCCGGTTCCGAGAACGCTGGACAGGGAGCTCCCGGGCCAGCGTATTGAGGCCGTCGAGCGTCGCGCGAAATACATCCTGATCAACACGGACGTTGCCACCGCCATTCTGCACCTCGGCATGTCCGGCCATGTCAGCATCATCGATACCGGCACACCGGCCGGTGTTCACGACCACGTCGACATCGAGCTCGATTCGGGCGTGGCGCTTAGGCTTCGGGATCCACGACGCTTCGGCTCATTGCACTGGAGCAGGCGACCGTTGCAGCACAAGCTGATCAAACACCTTGGGCCGGAGCCGCTCGGGCCGGAATTCTCCGGCGACTATCTTTACGAACGGTCGCGCGGTCGAAAGCTCGCGGTGAAGCAGTTCATCATGGATGCCGCTGTCGTGGTTGGCGTCGGCAATATCTACGCCAGCGAGTCACTGTTCCTCGCCGGCATCCACCCGACGCGCCCGGCCGGCCGAGTATCGCTCGAGCGGTACCGGCTGCTTGCACGAGCCATCGTCAACGTGCTCGAGCGCGCGATCGACGCCGGCGGCACGACGCTCAGGGATTTCTACGGTGGCGACGGCCAGTCAGGCTATTTCCAGCAGCAGCTCGATGTGTACGGGCGGGCGGACGAGGACTGCAATCGTTGTGGCGCGCCGATACGCTCCAAGGTCATCGGCCAGCGGAACACGTTTTACTGCATCCAGTGCCAACGCTAGCCGGGCACTACTCGCTCAGCCACTCGATCGCCTTGTCTCTGTCGCGGAACACGCGGACGAGTTCGGGAGACGACTCTGACCAGACCTGGTAGATCCGGCCCAGGCCGAACGGCATGTCGTCGGGAGTGTAAACGGCGGTCTTGAGGGATTCGATGCCGAGACTTGTGAAGTCTTCTTCAATCATCGCTGCGAGGCCGGCGAGTCCTGTCGCGCTCACTCGAGTCACGTCGGCTTCCGAGATATCGGCGAATTCCGCCTTCACGGGCTGAAGCTCAGGTCGCGTGTACACCTGACGGTAGTATTCGAACAACTGGCTGTCATCGACCTCGCCAATGAATCGAGTGACAAAGTACGGCTTGTCCGGTTCTGGAAGGAATTGCAGCGTCATCCGCGAACTATACAGGAGCCGAGAAGCTCAGCGACGCGTTGCGACAATCTGAGATGAATACTGTTGATTGCGCCCTTTCTATCTAATAGGGGTCGAACCGATTTTCTCTTGCTGGGAGTCAATTTATAGGGGTCGAACCGATTTTCCCTGTCGAATATTTCGAGACTACCCACAGTCGACGATCTGACATCGATTAATTCGGTTCGACCCCTTTATGCAGACCCCTTTATGCATGCCTTCCCGCTGGCACCCAGTAGTGCGGTTGGGCCAGGAGTCGCTTTACCAGAACTTCCAGAAAGGCTGTTTAAGAAGACGTCGTTTGCGACGGAACCTCATGAGTGGGACGTCCTCAGGTTCGAGCAGATCGGGATCGATGAATCCCTCCAGCTGGTAGCCGAAGAAGTATTTCAGCGCTTCCTCGCCGAGCTCCAGCGGATGAAACGGCAACGGGTACTCGAAGTCCTCGTCTTCTTCTTCGATAGCATGCGCGCCCGACCAGTAAGGCACCTCGAACGCCATGCGCTCGCCAATGTCCTCAACGACGCCACTGTCCGGCGCAACGCTCAGAGATCGAACCAGCGAACCGTTTTGCCAGTGGGCGTACGCGAACCAGTCCACGACGCTGTGCATTGCATGAACGGTCACCAGCCGATTACCCGCGGCTTCGAGGAATCGTTCGGGAATCCTTGACGGATTATCGATACCGAATTCCCTGGCGGCAATGACGGTAACGTCAGGGAAACAGCCGATGCATAACTCCTTGTCCGTCGGATTCGTCCAGCATAGATTGCCATCGTCCAGCGGTTCGAGCTCTTCCCCCGGAAACAGGGCGTGAGCTGTCTCTGTCGTCGCCTGCCGATCTAGTTCGATCGATGCCGTAAACGCATCGCGAGCACTGCCGTTCGACATGACCAGCATCCAGGTTTTGGCGCCCACACGTTCTCCCGTCTACTGTGAGTTGTTCGTAAATAGGGGTCGAAACGATCTTTCTTGTCGAGAATTTCGGAAATGCCCGCTTTGTCAAATCTGGCGTCGATCAATTCGGTCCGACCCCTTTTTGGATTAATTCGGTTCGACCCCTATTATTGCTAATTCGGTCCGACCCCTTTTTGGATTCTTTTTGGATTAATTCGGTTCGACACCTATTATTCGGTTCGACCCCTTTTTGTTTTTGTGGGCCCCTTTTTGGGTTGCCGCGATCGCGGCTGGAAGCCGCTCCTACGGCGCGGACGGTCCGCTGGGGGGGGTTCAGCTCCGCTGCTTCAGTCTTTCCATCAGCCTGTCGTGCACTTCCGGCGACAGGAACTCCGAGATGTCACCACCGAGACTGGCGACCTCCCGGACGAGGCTCGACGAGATGAAGTTATAGGTTTCTGTTGGCGTCAGGAACAGGGTCTCGACCTCTTCGGTCAGGCGGCGGTTCATGTTCGCGAGCTGAAATTCGTACTCGAAGTCGGACACGGCGCGCAGGCCACGGACGATGACCTTGAGGTCGTTCTTACGCGCGTACTCGATCGTCAGTCCCCGGTACGCAACGACATCGACACGGTCGTATTCCTTGAGCGCTATCTCAGCCAGCTCGACGCGTTCTTCCTGGCTGAACATCGGCGCCTTGCCGCTCGAGTCGCCGGCAACCGCGACGACGACCCGATCGAAGACCGCCAGTGCACGCCGCACGAGGTCCTCGTGACCTAAAGTGATCGGGTCGAACGTACCCGGATACATCGCCTTGACCGCCATTCCCCCTCCTTAAACGCCGGTGGTCGTTCAGACCGTGATCAACGAATAGCGCACGTTGCCGGCCGTCTTGGATCGTGTGACCTGCCACCCCTCCGGCAGGTCGGGTAAGGACGACTGCCGATCCTGCTCGATGTAGACACTGCCCTCAGGCCGCAGCAACCGTTGCTGTGCGATGAGTCTACACAAATCGTCCGTCAAATCATCAGAGAATGGCGGGTCCAGGAAAACAATGTCGAAACTCGCGGGCTCACAGCGCCGCAGGTACTCGAAGGCGTCGGCCTGAACGACCTCGGCACTGCCGGCCTCCAGTGTCTGAATGCTGGTTCGAAGCGCCTTCACCGCTTTGCTCGATGACTCAACGAACACCACCTGCGCCGCCTCCCTCGACAGTGCTTCGAGTCCGAGCGCGCCGGTGCCGGCATAAAGATCCAGGCATCGCGTGCCATACACGCGGGGCCCGATCCAGTTGAACAGCGTCTCCCTGATTCTCTCGCTGGTTGGACGCAGCCCCTCGACGTCCGGGATCGGCAGCAGGCGACTCCGCCATTTTCCGGCTACAATACGCAACCGCCCGGGCTTTTTTGCAGCAGGGCCCATCAGATCAGGATCAATGGAATCATCGCTTGGGATTATTTCACGACCGGCGTTCGTGGAATAGAGAGCTGCCCGAATGAACACTGAGAGCAAAGACAAGTCCCCCGGGTTCTTCACCCGTCTGCGCGCGCGCCTGAACAAGGGCGACAGCTGGCTGACCTACGATCTGGCCAACCTTGCGCCCGGCGGCAAGATCGACGAAGACACGCTCGAAGAGCTCGAGACGCTGCTCGTCATGGCGGACGTCGGCATCTCGACGACCGAGCGCATCATCGAAGACTTAAGGAAGCAGCTTGCCCGAAAAGAACTGAAGGACATCGATGCCCTGAAGGCGGGTCTCGAGCGCGTCCTGACCGGCATCCTGGAACCGGTCGAGCAGCCGCTGTCGGTAGACCAGACACGCCGGCCCTTCGTCATACTGATGGTGGGCGTCAACGGCGCCGGCAAGACCACGACGATCGGCAAGCTGGCGCGGCGCCTCAAAGACAGCGGCCTGTCCGTCATGCTCGCAGCCGGCGACACCTTCCGTGCGGCCGCGGTCGAACAGTTGCAGGCCTGGGGAGAGCGCAACGATGTACCGGTCGTCGCGCAGCCGTCCGGTGCAGACCCGGCAGCCGTGCTCTTCGACGCCTGGCAGGCCGCCAGCGCCCGCGGCATCGATGTCCTGCTGGCGGACACGGCGGGACGACTGCAGAACCAGCAGGGGCTCATGGATGAACTGGCGAAAATCAAGCGCGTCCTTGCACGTCACGATGAGTCGGCGCCGCATGAGACCATGCTCGTGCTCGATGCGAGCCAGGGGCAGAACGCGCTGACCCAGGCCGAGAAATTTCACGAGGCGCTGGGCCTGACCGGCATCTCGGTCACCAAGCTGGACGGCAGCGCGAAGGGCGGCATATTGCTGTCGGTTGCCGATCGACTCAAGGTCCCGGTTCGGTTTATCGGCATCGGCGAGGCGGCCGAAGACATGCAGCCATTTGTCGCGAAGGACTATGCGCGTGCGTTACTGTCCGGAGGAGCTCACTCGGAATCGGCATGATCAAGTTTGAGAACGTCACCAAGCGCTTCCCCGGCGGACAGGAAGCGCTATCCGGACTGTCGCTCAACGTCGAGCGCGGCGAAATGGCGTTCGTCACCGGCCACTCCGGCGCCGGCAAAAGCACGCTCTTGCGGCTGATCGCGCTGATCGAACGGCCCACGAGCGGGCAGGTTATCGTCGACAACCAGAACACGCGCCGCGTCCGTCGTCGGAAGATTCCGAAGTACCGTCGCGAAATCGGCATGGTCTTCCAGGACCACAAGCTGCTGTACGACCGACCGGTTGCCGACAACGTCGCGCTGCCGCTGGTCATCGCCGGCGTCGGACACCGCGAGGTGGGACGACGAGTCCGCGCCGCACTCGACCAGGTCGGCCTGTTGAAGAAAGAAAAGCAGAGCCCGGAGACGCTGTCAGCAGGCGAACAGCAGCGCGTCGGCATCGCTCGCGCAATCGTGACGCGCCCAAAACTGCTGATAGCCGACGAACCGACCGGCAACCTCGATCCGGACCTGTCGCTCGAGGTCATGCGCATCTTCAGACGCTTTAATGAGGTGGGCGTAACGCTGCTGATCGCCAGTCATGACATCGCACTGATCGACAAGCTCGGTTGCCGTCGCATAGCGCTCGCGGACGGTCGACTCGATGAGGGCGAAGACGACGGTGAAGGTTCACCGCTGATCGTCGAGGAGGCGCCGTGGCAGTAACGAAAAACACGGACGCCGTCCAGCCGGTCCGCTCGTCCGGACCGGTGACGATCTGGCTGCTGCGGCACGCAAGCTGCTGTGTCGGCGCGCTGGGCAAGATGGCGCGCCAGCCCGTCGCCAGCTTCATGATCATCCTCGTCATCGCGATCACGCTGGCGCTGCCGGCCGCGCTGCACCTGCTCGTCAAGAATGTGTCCGTCATCAGTGGCGGATGGGAACAGGCGCTGGACTTCTCGGTGTTCCTCGAGGACGGGCAAACCGCCAGCGAAGCCGAGGGCCTCGCTCGTCTCATCGAGCAAAGAGCCGACGTCGAATCGGTCGAGCTCGTGACGTCCGACCAGGCCCTGGAGGAGTTCAAAGAGCTGTCCGGGTTCGGCGACGCGCTGGACCAGCTCAGCCGAAACCCGCTGCCCCACACGCTGATCGTCCGCCCGAGCACCGCGAACACCAGCCAGTCGATGGTATTGCTCCGGGAGGAGCTTCAGAATCTGCCTGAGACCGCATTGGTACAAATCGATACGGAATGGGTGCAGCGGTTCCATGCCATCCTTGCTATCGTCGAACGGTCGATTCTGATCGGCGCGGTGCTGCTGGCGGCTGCCATCATCACGATTATCGGCAACACGATTCGGCTGGATATCCAGAACCGGCGTGACGAGATCGAAGTCACCAAGCTGATCGGCGCGAGCAACGGGTTTGTGCGACGACCGTTTCTCTGGAGCGGCTTCTGGTACGGCGCTTTCGGCGCCCTGCTCGCGATAGGGCTGGTGCAGTACGGGTTTGCGTTGTTGCGGCCCCAGGTGACGCAGCTGGCGAGCCTCTACCAGAGCAACCTCGCGGTGATGAGCCTCGACATGGCCCAGGCAGGCTCGATCGTCCTTGGCGGCGTGCTCCTGGGACTGCTCGGATCGTGGTTTGCGGCAGCCCGGCACATGCGAGCGATCGAACCGAGATAGGTTTATTTTACATAACTCCTCTCTCGTATTTTTCTAACTAATTGTTTTCATTGACTAATAACCTTGAGTTTTAAGGGAACTGAAACTCGTTGTTAGCACTCTAAGTACCCGAGTGCTAAAATTTGGCTCCAAGTTAGGAGATTTGTAGATGACAACAGCTCTTGCTACCAAGAACCAAGACCTGATCCTTGCCGGACCGGTCGGCAGTCTCGACGCCTACATCCAGGCGGTCGGCGCTATCGACGTGCTCAGCAAGGAAGACGAACAGACGCTCGCGCTGAAGTTTCGTGAAGACGGCGACCTCGATGCCGCTCGCGAACTCGTCATGGCGCACCTGCGTTTTGTCGTTCACATCGCAAAAGGCTACACGGGATACGGACTTCCGCTGGCCGACCTGATCCAGGAAGGCAACGTGGGCCTCATGAAGGCCGTCAAGCGATTCGACCCGGAATACGACGTGCGCCTGGTGTCCTTCGCCGTGCACTGGATCCGCGCCGAGATTCACGAGTTCGTCCTGAAAAACTGGCGCATCGTCAAAGTGGCGACGACCAAGGCGCAGCGCAAGCTGTTCTTCAACCTGCGCAAGGCAAAGAAGTCGCTGGCATGGCTGTCTCATGAAGAGACGCTTGCCGTCGCCGAGGACCTCGGCGTCTCCGCCAAGGAAGTCACCGAGATGGAGAAGCGCCTGCACGCCCGGGACGCCATTTTCGATCCGGCACCGGACGCAGACGATGACAACAACTTCACGCCGGCGGCTTACCTGCCCAGTAACAATGCGGACCCTGCAAAGCTCGTCGAGAACGCAGACTTCAAAGACGACGCCAGCGAACGCATGATGTCGGCCCTGGCGACGCTCGACGACCGGAGTCGGGACATCCTGGAGAGCCGTTGGCTGACCGAGGACAAGCTGACGCTGCACGATCTCGCCGACCGATACGGCGTCTCGGCAGAGCGCATCCGGCAGGTGGAAGCAAACGCTATCAAGAAGCTCAGGAACGCGATGGTCCTCTGACAGCCATCTCTCTCTTAGAGCTTGACCTGAAAACCGCGGCGCATGCCGCGGTTTTTTTATTTATAGACGCGGCGGCGAAAACGAACGTAGCCGCCGTCTTCCTGGCCGGTCGGATCATGGTGCGTCCAGTGCACGAGGCCACCGAGCTCGTTCCACTCGAAGACGCCTCGGAAATAGATCCTGTCGCCGATTCCGGCCGGTACGCGCTCCGCAAGATCGAGGTTGTGTGCGACTAGCAGGGTGTTGCCCCCGGGCACCTGTATGACGATTCTCTGATGACGCTCGCCTTCGTCGTCATCGCTCAACAGTCGCCGGATAAAGCCGTTACCTTCGATCCAGCGCCCGGAGTCGGACTTCGCGAGACGCATTTCCATTGAAGGCCCTCTGTTTTTTCGAGTTGTTTTTGCAGGGCGTCAGCTGCGATGAGTAGATTAGCAGCAATAAATAAGGGGCGGGCCCTGTCGGCCCGCCCCGTTTGAAGCTTACCTTGCCGCGATCGGCACCATCGTGATCTCGACGCGACGGTTGGCCTGGCGGCCGGGAGCCGTCGAGTTGTCAGCCACGGGGCGCTGTTCGCCCATGCCGACCGTGATGATCCGGTCGCTGCGGACATTCTGTGACCGCAGGTAGCTGGCAACCGACGCAGCGCGACGCTCCGAGAGCTGCTGGTTGTAGGCGTCCGACCCGGTGCTGTCGGTATGGCCGGCCACTTCAACGACGGTGCTCTCGTACTCAGCCAGGACTTTGCCCACCGACGTCAGTACGTCGAAGAAGGCCGGACTGAGATCGGAACTGTCCGTCGCAAACGTCACGTTGCCCGGCATGTTCAGCGTGATGTTGTCGCCGATGCGCGTGACGCTAACGCCTGTGCCCTCGAGCTCGGCCCGCAGCTCGGCTTCCTGCCGATCCTGGTAAGCGCCGATAGAACCGCCGGCGATGGCACCGACACCGGCGCCAATCAGCGCGCGCTGCCGACGTTCGACGGCGTCGTCACCGGTAATCAGTCCGACGACGGCACCCGCCGCCGCGCCGATGAGCGCACCCTTTGTGGCGCTGCTCGTCTTCTCTTCCCGCGTATACGCGTCAAGCGTTTTGCAGCCACTCACGACGAGCGCGGCGAGAAGAACGATAGAAACTTTCCTGGATACGTACATGTCATTACTCCCTCGTACGACCTTCTGTGATCGTCAGTGTGAAGTTTGTCGGTGTCTGCCTGAACGGATCCTTAATGGTCGTTCAGTTATGTAGTGTGGGCGTCATTTTACACCCACGAGCGCTTGGCAATGTGATTTCGGTCTAGAATGCAGCAATGACCAAAGAGGCCGACAACGATGGCTGGCTGGAGCGCTACGCGGAAAGCCACCGCAACCTGACCTACCCGTGGCTCTACCGGGTCGCCGTACTGATGGTCGTGCTCGGCGTCGTCGGCATCCTGTGGGCGCTGCCGGTGCCGCTGCAATTTTACGAAATATCGCCGCTTTTGAACTGGGGCAGCGCCTTCCTGATGGCGACGGCCATCTACTACTTCATTATTTCGCTGTCGATCGCGATCGGCATGCTGCCGTTTCTGATCGGCGTTGCCGCCTCGCAGCTTTGGCTGGAGCAGTCAGCCTACTCTCCGACGCGGGTATCCATAGGCTTCCTGGTCGCGGGAACGATCGCGCTGTGGCTCGGCCATCGCAGCAAGCCCGGCCTGAAACCGCTGTTCGAGGATCTGATGCTGACGATGATCGGGCCTGCCTGGATGCTGTCGATCATCTACCGCCGACTGGGTATTCCGTACTGATTACGGCGCTTTATGTTCGCAGACTGCTGACATCCCGACGGCCCCGTTGATAGACTGCCGCTCCCTGCTAATGACGTTGAGGTCCTGACGTGGCGACGACGCTTTCCAATCTCGATGCACTCGATCTGTATGACGTTCGCTCGGAGCTTTCCGAAGACGAGGTCATGGTCCAGGAGTCGGTTGCCCGGTTTGTCGACGACCAGGCCATCCCGCTCATGCGCGACGCCTTCGAGAAGCACTACTTCCCGATGGAGCTCGTCAAGCCGGTCGCGGAACTCGGCCTGTTCGGCAGCACGCTTCAGGGCTATGACTGCGCCGGCCTCAACAGCATCTGCTACGGGCTGATCTGCCAGGAACTCGAGCGCGGCGACAGCGGCCTCAGAAGCTTCGTCTCGGTGCAGTCGAGCCTCGTCATGTACCCGATCTACACGTACGGATCCGACGAGCAGAAGGACCGCTGGCTCCCGGCGCTGGCCAAGGGCGAGGCGATCGGCTGTTTCGGCCTGACCGAGCCGCACGGCGGGTCGGACCCGGCCAACATGAAGACCCACGCAAAACGAGACGGCAGCGACTGGGTACTAAACGGCGCCAAGATGTGGATCACGAATGCGCCGATCGCCGACGTCGCCGTCGTCTGGGCGATGACTGACGAAGGCATTCGCGGCTTCATTGTCGAAAAGGGCACACCGGGATTCGCGACGCAGGAGATCGAGAACAAGTTCTCGCTGCGCGCGTCGGTCACGGGCGCGATATTCCTCGACAATGTCCACGTGCCCGAGGAGAACGTCCTGCCGGGCGTTGTCGGTCTCAAAGGGCCACTGAGTTGCCTGACGCAGGCGCGCTACGGCATCACCTGGGGCGTCATCGGCGCCGCGCAGGCCTGCCTCGAATCGACACTGAGTTTCGCCGCCGACCGCGTGCTGTTCGACAAGCCGCTGACGCACACACAGACGATCCAGATCCGACTCGCCGACATGAGCCGCCGCATCACGACGGCGCAGCTGTTGTCGCTAAGGCTCGGCAAGCTGAAAGACGCCGGCAACATGAAACCGTCGCAGGTCTCGCTCGCAAAATGGAACAACTGCCGGGCTGCCATCGATATCGCTCGCGACGCCAGGGACATCCTCGGCGGCAGCGGCATCAGCGCGGAGTACGTGCCAATACGCCATATGCTAAACCTCGAGAGCGTCATCACCTACGAAGGCACCGAGACGGTTCACCAGCTGTCGGTCGGTCGCGAACTGACCGGCGTCAACGCGTTCGGCTGACGACGATCGATTCAGTCTTCTCCGGAGCACCGCATCCAAGCCCGAAGGCTATGTAGTTGAGCCAGCGGGCCGACAGGCTGCCGGAAGACCGGGACATCTGGCGCATCGCGCTGCCGATGATCCTGTCCAATATCACCGTGCCGTTGCTCGGCATGGTCGACACCGGCGTCGTGGGTCATCTCGACAGCGCCGCCTACCTGGGCGCCGTCGCGATCGCGACGACGATCTTCGGCTTCATCTACATCGGCATGAACTTCCTGCGCATGGGGACGACGGGCATCAGCGCCCAGCGCTTCGGTGCGCGCGACACCGACGGCATTCGCACGGCGCTGGGGCAGGCATTGCTCACTGCGCTGTTCATCGCTGTGGCACTGATCGCGCTGCAGTCGCCAATCGCCCAGATCTCGATGCCGCTGCTCGGCGCCACCGGCGACATTGAGGTCTATGCACGCGAATATTTTGCGATCCGCATCTGGAGTGCGCCGGCGACGCTCGCAGGCTACGTGCTGGTCGGCTGGTTCATCGGCATGCAGAACGCGCGCATTCCGCTCTTGATCGTCGTGACCGTTAATCTCGTCAACATCGTCCTCGACCTGCTGTTCGTGCTCGTCTTCGACATGAAGGTTGCCGGGGTCGCGCTGGCCTCGGTCATTGCCGAGTACACGGGCGCCGCGCTCGGCCTGTTCTTCGCGGCGAGACTGCTGACCCGGCACCCGGGTCAGTGGGTCGCCCACAAACTGCTGCGGCTACGGGAATACGCCGCGTTCTTTTCCGTCAACGTGAACCTGCTGATCCGCACGCTGGCGCTCGTGTTCACGATTTCTTTCGTCACGGCGCAGGGCGCGCGAATGGGCGGGCTCGTGCTGGCGGCCAACGCGATCCTGATGCAGTTCCAGAACCTGATGGCCTTCGGTCTCGACGGCGTCGCCCATGCCGCCGAGGCTCTGGTCGGCAAAGCGGTTGGGCAGGAGCGTCGCGACGCGCTGGAGCGCGCCGTGTCCCTGTCGCTGAAGTGGTCACTGGTGTTCGCCGGCGGGTTTTCTTTCCTGTATCTCGTCGGCGGACCGCTGCTGATCAACATCCTGACCGACCTGCCGGACGTCAGGCAGACAACGCTCGTCTATCTGCCGTGGATGATTGCGTCGCCGCTGATTTCGGTCTGGTCGTTCCTGTACGACGGCGTGTTCGTCGGCGCGACGCGGGCGAAGGAAATGCGAAATATCATGCTCGTCTCTGCGTTTGTCGTGTTCCTGCCGGCCTGGTATCTGTTTCAGCCCTTTGGAAACCACGGGCTGTGGGCGGCATTTATGCTGTTCCTGCTGGCACGAGGCGTCGGCATGCATGTGGGCTATCGCCGAGTCGTGCTTCCCGCAGCCTGAGATTTGGCGGCATACTGTCTCCCTTCAGGCTGCGGCTAAAGATGAAACAAAGGCGTGCCGATACAGGTCCTGATAATCAGCCATTCGCTCTTGGAGATCCGATGAAAGCATCCGACCTGCTCGTTAAGTGCCTGGAAGAAGAAGGCATCGAATACATCTTCGGCGTGCCGGGGGAAGAAAACGCCGACTTCATGATGTCGCTGGAGAAATCGGACAAGATCCAGTTCATCCTGACCCGTCACGAACAGGGCGCGGCGTTCATGGCGGAAATCTACGGACGCCTGACCGGCAACCCGGCCGGTGCACTGGCCACGCTCGGGCCGGGGGCTACCAACCTGATCACCGGCGTCGCGGACTCGAATATGGACCGCGCGCCGATGCTGGTGCTGACCGGCCAGGGCGCAACCGACCGCCTGCACAAGGAGTCACACCAGATCATGGACGTCGTTGGCATGTTCAAGCCGGTCACCAAGTGGGCGACGACGATCCTGAACGCCGAGACCATTCCGGAGATCGTCCGCAAGGCCGTCCGGCTGGCGCGCACGGAGAAGCCGGGCGCCGTGCACATCGAGCTGCCGGAGGACATCGCCAAGCACGACACGACCGTCAAGCCACTCGTGCCGAAACGCTTCCGGCGGGCGGTTCCCGACGACAAGATCGTCGATCGGGCCTTCGAGATGCTGAAGGAGGCAAAGCGCCCCGTCATCATCGCCGGCAACGGCTGTATCCGTCGCCGCGCCAGCAAGCAGCTGCGACAGCTGTGCGAGAAGACCGGCATCGGCGTCATCTCGACCTTCATGGCCAAGGGCTGCGTCGACATGGACGAAGACCACTGCCTGTACACGATCGGGCTCGGCTCGAAGGATCGTGTGTCACTGGCCGTTGACGACGCCGATCTCGTTATCACGCTGGGCTTCGACATGGTCGAGTACCACCCACACCTGTGGAACCCGAAAGGCGACAAGAAGGTCCTGCACGCGGACTTCCTGCCCGCGGAGATCGACCAGTACTACCACCCGGAAACGGAACTCGTCGGCGACCTCGCGCACACGCTGTGGATGCTGAACGAACGCTTCGATGCGCAAGGCGTGCCGGAGTACGACTTCGGCTTCCAGAAGAAGGTACGAGCCGACATGACCGCCGACTTCGAGGAATACAAGGACGACGACACCGACGGCGCGATCCGGCCGCAGAAAGCCCTATGGGACGCGCGCCAGGTCATGGGGCCGGACGACATCCTGCTGTCCGACGTCGGCGCGCACAAGATGTGGATCGCGAGGCACTACCAGTGCCACGAGCCGAATACCTGCCTGATCCCGAACGGTTTCTGTTCGATGGGCTTCGCGCTGCCCGGCGCCGTCGCGGCCAGCCTCGTGGACCCGGACAAGAACATCCTCGCGATCTGCGGCGATGCCGGCGTGCTGATGAACGTCCAGGAGATGGAGACGGCGAAGCGCCTGAACGTCAAGATCACCGTCATGGTCTGGGAGGACAAGGAGTACGGCCTGATCGCATGGAAGCAGGAGAATGAGTTTGGCCGCCATACACCGCTGGCCTTCGACAACCCGGACTGGAACCAACTCGCCGAGGCCTTCGGCTGGAATGGCCACGTCGTTTCGAAGTCGGCGGACCTCGAAGGGGTGTTGCGAACGGCGCTCGATGAAGACGGACCCAGCCTCGTCGTGATCCCGATCGACTATCGAGAAAACAACCTGCTGACGAAGAAACTCGGAGAAGTCACGTGCACGATCTGATGCTGGATAATGGGGACATTCTGCTTTTCGCCTGTAGCCGGTCAAGCGCTACTGTTCCTACGTCGCGCGAAAAGCAGAATGTCCCCATTAGCGAGGAGGTCACGTGCACGATTTGATGTTGGAAAGTAATCGCGAGCCTGTTGGTTCACTGACGGTTACGTCACCCTACGACGGTCGCGATCTCGACACGATTGCGACCGCGGGCGCCGAGCATGTCGAAGATGCGCTGACGGCGGCCTACGGCCTGTACCGTGATCGGGGCAGCTGGCTGTCGATACCTGAGCGCGTCGCGATCCTCGAAAAGACCGCTGAGATCATGAGCGGCCAGGTCGAGGAGCTGACGTTGACCGCTGCCAGCGAAGGCGGCAAGCCCTACGCTGACTCCAAGGTCGAAGTGCTGCGCGCGATCGACGGGGTCAAACTCTGCATCGAGACGTTACGCGGCCATGCAGGCTCAGTGATCCCGATCGGCACGACGCCGGCGACGATGGGACGCGTTGCATTCACACAGAAGGAACCGATTGGCGTTGTCGCCGCGGTCAGCGCGTTTAATCACCCGCTGAATCTGATCGTGCACCAGGTTGGTCCAGCCGTCGCAGCGGGCTGCCCGGTCATCGTCAAGCCCGCCGGCGACACGCCGCTGTCCTGCCTCGCTTTCGTACGCATCCTCCGCGAGGCGGGCCTGCCTGACGCCTGGTGCCAGGTGCTTATTTCGGACAGCAATGAGACTGCTTCGAAGTTGGTCACCGACTCACGTATTGGCTTTTTCTCTTTTATTGGAAGCTCAAGGGTGGGCTGGATGCTGCGCTCGAAGCTCGCACCCGGCGCGCGCTGCGCCCTCGAACACGGCGGCGTCGCACCGCTGATCATCGCCGAACCGTTTGACCGTGATGCTGCACTGGCCGCTATCGCCAAGGGCGGCTTCTACCACGCGGGCCAGGTCTGTGTGTCGGTGCAACGCGTCTATGCACCTGCCGCGATTGCAGATGACCTTGCGAAGGATCTCGCTGCCGCCGCCGACAAGCTGGTTGTCGGCGCACCGGAAGATCCTGACACGGAAGTGGGTCCGCTGATTCGCACTGCGGAAGTCGACCGAATCGCCGAGTGGGTCGACGAGGCCGTGGCCAGTGGGGCCACGCTGTTGTCCGGCGGCAAGAAGCTCTCCGATACCTGTTACGCGCCGACGGTACTGCTGAATCCGCCCGAGGATTCGAAGGTCAGCCAGCTGGAGATCTTCGGCCCGGTTGTTTGTGTTTACAGTTACGACCAACTCGACGACGCGGTGACCGCATCGAATTCGCTACCGGTCTCCTTCCAGTCCGCCGTCTTCTGCGACGACATCGACACAGCGATGGCACTGTACAAGCGACTCGATGCATCGGCCGTCATGATCAACGACCACACGGCGTTTCGCGACGACGTCATGCCGTTCGCAGGTTTACGGGAGTCAGGCCACGGTGTCGGTGGCATTCCCTACACGATTGAGGACATGCAGATCGACAAGATGGCTGTGATCAAGTCGCGGGGGCTGTAGCAGGCTTATCTATACCCAAGTAACCAGGATAACTCTAGTGGAAATCGGAGGAGTACGATGATGGGGTCTGCTGTTGCGAAAGACGACTTGGCGCACTTTCGGTGAGTCTTCCTACGGATAAGTCAACGTATTGCCAGCCGCCGTCGAAATCGTTGATTCGAAACTGTATGTCGCGACCTCCGCTTGCTGCACCACCGTAGACGCCCGCGACTTTGCGAGACTCGAAGCTGCTGTTTTGCGCTCTGAGGGAAACAACAGTGCGTCTACCTTTGTAAGGTTCAACCACAAACACGTTCGCTTTGAAGTCCCAGAACATAAAGTCACCTACACTCGCGTAGTCTGGGTCGATCGACCGTCTGCATCTTATATCGATATCGAGAGACTCTCCCGGGCGAAGCGTCTTCCCTTCAGTAGCGCCATTGCAGTTGATATCCTTTTCGAAATCAAAGAGGCGGTCGCTCACCTGCTTTTTCGTGTCGCTGGTCCATCGAGTATTAAGTCGCACCGCCCCAACAACTAGCGGTTTCTCCCCCGTATTCACAAGGGAGCCCTTTAAATGTCCGGAGATGGAAGTACCGCCAGACTCGATAGGGTCGGGAGACGTTGAGTACCAATACTCTACGTGCATGTAGAGTTCTTGGTCTGGCAGTGAAGCGTGCTCTTCGTAAAATGCCAACCAACTGAGTATTAGAGCAAGAAGCGCGATCATCAAGCTCAACGTGGATTTCACGTCTGAGGCCGTCTTCGGTTCCTTTTTCTCTGTTCGCCTTCTACCGGCTCTTTGGGATCTGTTGAACCTAACCATAGGAAACATCTAGTCGGGACGGGCGCAATTTGCCCTGAAACTCAAGGAGATAGTATGGTCATATCGCCCGATCTCAACGACTTCGCTTCCGCATCCTATGGCCAGCGCATCGACGACCGCATTGCCGTGCCAAGAAATCATTTCAGATGGCGCCAGCAAATTGAAAGGCTAATGGGATTCCCGAGACTTAGAGTCCTCTCTGACTTCTTGGCAGAGATCACGTCGAGCGTTATCGACAAACTAGAAGGGATTTTGTAAGGACGCGGGTCCGCGATGGCGATGCGGCCTCCTCGAGTTTGGTATTTCGGCAGGCGCGCCAATCGCAGGATGTCGTAGGTGCACCGTTGGGCTCAAGATAATCCACTACAGGAAGTAGCGGTCGACCCGCACGCTCTCCTTACAGTGATCGTTGCAGGTTGACCCCTTCCCCAGTTAGGCAGCACTACTCAACCATGCAGAATGCGTTCAGCTTGTTACCATCCAGGTCGCGAAAATAGCCTGCGTAAAACCCCTTGTCGTTCTCAGCAGGACGAAACCCCGGGTCGCCTTCGTTGGTGCCTCCCAGCTCCAGCGCCTTCTTGTGGAAAGCATCGACTTTGTCCGGGGAGTCCATGAACAGGGCCACCATGACCCCGTTGCCGACGGTCGCCTTCTCCTTGTTAAACGGAACGGTCACCGCAACGGAGGGTGCATCGGGGGCCGGCGCCCACGCTATGAACACGTTGTCTTCCTCCATGAACCGGCCGATGCCGATCGAGCCAAAGAGCTCGTCGTAGTAAGCGGCCGCTTTCTGAATGTCGTTGGTTCCCAAAGTCACATATCCGATCATCTTTCTTCCTCACTGTCTTCCGGGCTACTGGACCCGCCACTGGCTTGATGCCAGGTGCGGGCTACGTGTTGTGCACAGTACCGGCACCCTGCTGACAGCATGGTGTCAGTAGAGTTTCAGTAGCCTATAGTTTCGAAATCGAACACACGGAAACCTTGCCGGAAGCGCTATGAGACGAGCGGATAGACTGATCAAGATCGTTCACTACCTGCGCAGAATGCGTCGGGCGGTGACGGCACGCCAGATCGCCGAACACTTCGACATCTGCCAACGCACAGTGTATCGGGACATTCAGGACCTGGCGAACTCAGGTGTGCCGATTTACGGGGAAGCGGGTGTTGGCTACGTCATCGACAAGAAGTACCACATGCCTCCGGTCATGTTCGACTTCGACGAGCTGGAGGCCGTCGCACTGGGTATCAACATGGTGCGTACGTGGACCGATGAGGCGTTTTCCAATGCGGCGGATAGTGCCCTGGAGAAGATTCAGGCCGTGCTGTCCGACTCACGCCTGGAAGATATGCAGCAACTGACGACCTACTCGCTGGAAAGCCGCGGCAAGGTTCCGTGGAGTGTGAGTTTCTCAGACATCCGGGAATGCATCCGCTCTCGACACAAGATCGAGTTTCACTACACCGACCTCAACGATAGAGAAAGCCACCGAACCATCCGGCCCCTGTCGCTGCTATTTTTCGGGCCAGTGTGGCTCGTGCTGGGATGGTGCGAGATGAGAAACGACTTCCGGAACTTCCGACTGGACCGGATGGCCGAGCTCACGATTCCGGGAACGACGTTCAAAGACGAGAACGACAAGACACTAAAGGCTTATCTGGCACAGTGCGACATGAATGAGTAACCGCCGGGATTTTGTCCTCGAAAGCGCCTGACCGGACGAGAGCAGGCCCTGCCGGGGCGCGCCAATTCGTGATGTTTGCTCTTCGCGGCTGAGAGCAACAAACAATGCAAAAGGGAGTACCGCCTATCATTCACCGTCTCGAGCCCGCCCCCCCAGCCACCGTATCGCCTCATCAAACCGCTCTGTCCACGGATGCCCATAACTCAGCCGGATAAAGTTTCGATAACGCCGCGACGGCGAGAAGATCTGCCCGGGCGCGATACTGATACCGGCCTCAATAGCGTCGTCAAACAGCGCGACCGCATCCACGCCTTTTGGGAGCTCGAGCCACAACACGCTGCCGCCTGCAGGCTGTGATACGCGTGTGTCGCTCGGAAAGTGCTGGGCGATGGAAGCGCCCATGCGTTCGGCGTTGGCTTGCAGGGCGGGCCGCAGCATCTTGATGTGTCGCTGGTAGTCGCCGCTGGCCAGGAAATCGGCGAGCGTCAGTTGCGCCAGCAAGCTTGACGAGCAAGAGAATGCGCGCTTCAAGCGCACGATCTCGTCGAGATAGTGTTCTGCGACGACCCAACCCACGCGATAGCCCGGCGCCACGGTCTTTGAGAACGAACCGCAAGTCAGAATCTTCGCGCCAGATCCCAAAAACTGCGCCGGGGTGGGGCGCACGCCATCAAAACGCAGGTCACCGTACACATCGTCTTCGATCAATACGACATCGAAGTCCGTGAGCAGCTTCACAAGCCTGCGTCGGTCGTCGTCCGGCATGCCGACGCCCAGCGGGTTCGACAGTGTCGTCGAGAACATGCAGGCCTTGACCGGGTGCTTCTCGAACGTGCGCCGGAGTTCCGCGATGGCGACGCCCTCTTCCGGGCAGGTTTCCACTTCGACGGCCAGCATGCCTAGGCCGTCGATCAGCTCCAGCAAACCGTGGTAGGTCGGTGTCTCGACCGCAATCACGTCGCCCGGTTCCGCCACGGCCTTAAGCGCCAAGAGCAGCGCTTCCTGTCCGCCGTTGGTGATGACGATGGATTCCGGATCGACTTGCGTGCCGATCGTGTCGAAGTAGTGGTAGGCGATCTGCCGTCTGAGCGCCGTTTCGCCGACGGTGGAGGCATAGCCGAGGCTGCTGTCTTCGGCGCGCGCCATGACGCGCTTCATGGCGCGATGCAGGCCCTTGGCCGCCGTGCGGCACATCGTCGGGTTGGCTATGCCGAAGGGCACCAGCTCGGGATTGTTGATGCCGTCGTAAACACGCTCCATGAGCGACCGGCAGCACAGCGACACGGGCTGTCCCGAGGACGACGGCGCAGGCCGCACCAATTCGTTCTGCGCGACGTGGCGAACATAGAAACCGGACTGCGGCCGCGACTCGATGCGGCGCTGGCTTTCGAGTTCGATGTAGGCCTGCCGCACCGTGGGTACGCTGACTCCCGCGGACTTGCTCATCTTGCGCAACGACGGCAGGCGGTCGCCCGGGGCGAGCGTCCCGGACTCGATGTTCTGAAGAACCAGGTCGATGACCTGCCGGTAGAGGTAGGCGTCTTCGTTTCGGTCCACGGCCAGCATAACTGTGCATGTCTCATTTTCCGGAAATTGCATCTGTTATAGCCCTAGAAAGTCCGTAGAGTCAATCTTCAACTTCCGGTGGATGGGAGAAGACAATGCACGACGTATGCCTTGACCGAGCGGACTGTCCTGCCGACCGCGGCACACCGCGGCTCGCGATGTCGACGTCTACCGAAGCGGGATCGCAGGGTGCGATGGACTGGCGCAGGGTCTTGCGGCTGATCGTGGCGCCCGCCGTGCGGCTGCACCGATACCGCCAACGGACGCTTCAGCTAGTCGAAAAACTCATCGATCGTCACGACTGCGGAGGATCGCGATGAACAACATCACCCTGTACGTCATTACCGTGTTGATCTGGGGATCGACCTGGTTCGCCATCGAGTTTCAGCTGGGCACCGTGGCGCCCGTGGTTTCTGTCGCCTACCGATACTCACTCGCCGCAGCGTTGCTGTTCGCGTGGTGTTTAGTCCGTGGCCTGAAGCTTAAGTATCGGGCAGTCGACCACGCCTGGTTCATGCTGCTCGGCGTTCTGCTGTTCGGCTTGAACTACGCATTGGCCTACACGGCACAGGTCTACATCACGTCCGCCTTGACGGCGATCGCGTTCTCGACCGTAGTCTGGATGAACATCGTCAATGCGCGCCTCATGTTTGGCGTGCGCTCCGGGCGAAAGGTGTTGTTCGGTGCGGTTTTTGGCTGCGTCGGTATCTTTATCCTGTTTTCGCCGCAGGTCCGCGAAGCGTCGCTGTCCGATTCTGTGTTCCTCGGACTCGCGCTGGCGCTGTCGGGTGCACTGGTTGCGTCGTTCGGCAACATGGCCTCGCAGGCGGCTCAACGTCGCAAGCTGCCCATCGTGCAGTCCAATGCCTGGGGCATGGTCTACGGCGCGTTGTTCAGCGGACTGTTTGCCGTCGTGTCGGGAGTACCGTTTAACTTCGACTGGTCGACAGGCTATATCGTGTCGCTGTTGTACCTCGCCGTATTCGGCTCCGTCATAGCGTTCGGCGCCTACCTGAAACTGCTCGGTCGGGTCGGTGCACACCGTGCCGGCTACGCGATGATTCTGTTCCCGGTCGTGGCGTTGGTGCTGTCAGGCCTGTTCGAGGGACTCGAGATGGACGTGTCGGTCGTCTACGGCACATTGCTGGTGCTGCTTGGGAACCTGTTTGTGCTGGACACACGTAAGGCGTCCGACAAGGTGCTGGAAAAGAACGTTGTTCGAGTCGGATCGAGGTGACTGGTTGGAGAGGTGTCAGACCCCGGCCTCTATGATGTGTGCCTGTCCAACTTAGTCGGGCTACAAATAAACTTGCACATTTGTGCCTGTCCAAGTGATGATGTTGCAAGCCGCCTCGGACTTAAGCGATGCATCGAATCCCGGCAAATTCCCGTCAACAGTGCCTCAACCGTAGAAGGTATCTCTGCGTCGAAGTTGGTTATCGCCCCTTCGATGTGCGCCTGTCCAACTTATTGTTTTTCTACTCACTTTGCCCCCGACCGAATCGCAAACCGCTATCGAACGCTTCGAGTGCACATTCGAACGGCTGACCGATCCTGCCGATTAACTCGATGCTGTCAGAATCGATTCTCCAGTTCGACAGAATCGGTTCTCGGAGGGATGAGCATTCCAACACATCGAGCCTACCTTTCCTTGCTTTTTTTGTAGATTCTATAATCCTTAGAATAGACTGCCAGTGCGCCTTCTTAGTTTCTGAATCAGAATCGGCCGAGTCATCGAGAAGCCGTCGAATATCGGTAGCGACCTGGCCATCGATCGGCAAAAGAACGTAGATTCGTAGGTTCTTCGCTTGATCGCAACTTAGAAGTGATGCGAGATACCATGAGCGCGGATCTTGAGTCAATGCAAGCGACAAGACATCACCGTCATACCAATCAATCATAACAACTTCGAGAAAATCCATGTCAACGGGGTTGAAAAATTGTATTAAACATGGCGGCTGCCTCGGGAGTCACGGGATCTCGATGTGTGCCTGTCCAAGTGACCACTCCCGAAAGGCCTTTCGAGAGTCAAGTAACTCCACAATACCAGTGTAAAGCCCAAACGCTGCCACAGCGGACAGAAATATGATTGTGAGCGTAACGAATGAGAACATTAAACCTATCTCTCCTATTCGAGTTAGCCCTGTGCAACTTGGCTATTCTTGAGGTACCCAACGAATCATGGTGTGCCAACGATACGTCGACTCGATCTCACAAATGCCGTCAGAAAAGCCATATTCTGCCCCACTGCAGTTCGGCACCTCTGCTACGTCGTCTAGGATGTACCAAAGCTTAAAAACGGTATTTTCGCGACGGTAGATTCTCTGTGAATAGAGAATAATGGACCCCTCGTAATACGTTACAAGATCTACTTCCGCGGCGGCCATGAGTCTTGGGAAGACGGAGTCATCAGCGTACGAAATTCTCTCTACAGAGTCCTCACCTTGCGGCTCGCGAATCAGAACGCTTTCGGCGTCTATGCTACCGACAAAAGTGTATTCGGAGTCTTGGAAAGCACTGAAGAGGGCTTCTATACTCTTTGAAGAACGAGCTAATTGAACGTCCACCTCATTCAGCAGACTAGGTATGTCCGCGTGGTAAGTCTCCACTGCCGACTGAACCGTTTCTTGCGGTTGCGACGCGTCGTTAGCCGGTACAGGACCACTCTCGATCTCACGCTCATCTTTTTCGAGAATTACCCTGGACTGCACACATCTCAACGATATTTCCAGCAGGTTGTAAAAGGCCTCATCTGACAGCTCAACGATTGGCCTACCAGTTTTCTGATCCAGAGTGTCCAACTCGGGAACGAGAGCCAATACGTGGGACCAACAATATTCAAACGAGTTCTCAACGTTTGATTTGCACTGAGATTGTTCGAGACCAGAGATATCGAGGATTTTCTTGTCGGTACACACAATAGGCTTGATCGCCGCCCGCACGATCCTCTTGTTTATCTGAAGATCACTTACGCTGTCGTTATGATTGGTCGCGTGCGACGATAAACAGCCAGTCATCAGGATCGCGAGGGCCGTCGCTCGGACCGCTGCGTGTAACTGATATCGTTCCAATCGCCGTATGGTTTTGGGTCTGCTCGACAAGATGCCCATTATCAAGTAGCCGGCGCCGCAGCCATCTCCTTCCTACAAGCCTCGCGCGCGACGCGAATCGCCCACACGTAAGCAACGATGCCGGCGACGATGTTCGCCAGCGTGTAGGCGCCGAAGATGCCGGGGATGCCATACAGCTCGCCGCCGACCCACGCGAGCGGCACGTAGAGCAGCAGGATGCGGCCGGTGCTGACCCAGACGCCGGGCATCGGGTGGCCGAGGCCGTTAAAGGCCGCGTTCATGACCATGACCATGCCGTAGCTCGCGTAGCTGATCGGCACGATCCACAGGAACAGCTTCGTGACCTCCATGACGCTTTCCGAGTCCGTGAACCAGCCCGGGATCGTCCAGGACAGCGCGGCGAGCAGCACGGTGATCGCCGCGCCGATGCCGATGCTGGCCAGCGTGCACAGCTTCAGTGATTCGATGATGCGGTCTTCCTTGACGGCCGACAGGTTCTGGCCGACGAAGGGTCCGATGATCGATGACAGCGCGTAGAACACGACGAGCACCATCGACTCGATACGGCCCGCGACGGCGAAACCGGCCACCGCGTCCGGGCCGAAGCGCGCGAGCATCGCGGTCACGAGCGTCGCACCCAGCGGCACGATGACGTTCGTGCCGGCCGCCGGTATGCCGACGTGCATGATGTCGCGCGACGAGCGGGAAAACTCCTTCGAATGCGGCCGCTCAAACGTCAGCAGGTCGGCCTTCTTCAGGTAGTAGACCGTCAACAGGAAAATGATGATGCGTGCAATGAGCGCCGCATAGGCGGCACCGTTCAGCCCGAGGGCCGGTATCGGGCCGACGCCGAAGATCAGGATCGGGTCCAGCACGACGTTCAACACCGCACCGCCGACCATCAGCTTGCCGGGCAGCACCGTGTCGCCGGTGGCACGCATGCTGGCCATGCCGACCATGCCGACGACGATGAACGGGATGCCGAGGTACATGATCGTCATGAACTCGCTGATCATCGGCAGCATGTCGTCGGGGGCGCCCAGTGCGCGGAACAACGGGTCGATGGTCGCTACGCCGAGCACGGCGATAAGCAACGTTAGCGCAAAAGACAGGATCAGGCTGTCCGTCGACAGCCGGCGGGCGCGGATATGATCGTCGCGACCGATAGCCCTGGCGACGACCGATGACGTTCCGGCACCGAGCCCGATCGCGACACTGATGACCATCATGATGATCGGGAAGCCGAAGCCGAAGGCGGCCAGCTCTTCCGTACCGATCTGGCCAATGAACCAGGTATCGATCAGGCTCTGCGCCATCAGCGTCGAGATACCGAACAGCACGGGAATCGTCATGTCGACGAGATGTCGACCGACAGGTCCCTCGGTCAGTCGTGGCCGCTTGCTGTTCACTCGGCGCACTATGGACTAGCTTTGAGGCCGCCGCAATGCGCTATGATCACTTCGCAACTGCCAGGGACCGGGACGTGAAGACACAGCACGAGATCATTATCGACGCGCCGCGCGATGCCGTCTGGCAGGCCTTCGCGACGGGCGCAGACGTCGCTGTGATCGACGAGATAACCGAACAACGCAAACCGGACTTCCTCGCAGGCACCGCCGTGATCCGCGGCGGCCGTGCCATCGTCGTCGGACACTTCGCCGACCACGGCGACTCGGCGACCCGCGTGACGGTTTATGCCAACCGCTTCTTCAAGGGCGTCGCGAAACTGACGTCGGTCGTCAGGGGAGACGCCCTGAAAAAAGACATCGACCAGAAGCTCGACCGGCTGAAGCTCGCCATCGAGACGGAGCGCTCATGAGCTGGAAGAAACTGTCGTCGAAAGTCGTCTTCGATAACCCGTGGATGACGGTGCTCGAGGATCACGTCATCAACCCCGGCGGCGGCGAGAACCAGTATGGCCACGTGCACTTCAAGAACCGGGCAATTGCGATCCTGCCATTAGACGACGCCGACAACACGTGGCTGGTCGGACAACAACGCTACACACTGGATGACTACTCGTGGGAGTTGCCGATGGGCGGCGGCCCGCTCGATGAAGACCCGCTCATGGCAGCGAAGCGCGAGCTCAAAGAAGAGACCGGGCTGACAGCCAACGAGTGGCGCCAGGTCATGACACTGCACCTGAGCAACTCGATCACCGATGAAGTCGGCTACGTGTTTATTGCGAAAGACCTCAGGCAGGGCAACACAGACTTCGAGGAGACCGAGGACCTGCTCGTGAAAAAACTGCCGCTCGAGGATGCCATCGCGATGGCGATGGATGGCCGCATCACCGATGCCATGAGCGTCGCCGCGCTGCTTCACGTCAATGCGATCAGAGCAGCTTCCTCAAGGTGACGACGTAGCGCATCGGCCCGCCCGGATCGATCGCATCAAACGGATAACAGGTAACAAGACTTAAGAAAGCGTCGTCCGTGTCCAGCGTCAGGGCGCCGCGACGCGAGTCGACGACGTGACCGCCGATGACCTCGTAGAGGTACTGTGATCCGCTCGGCCGCTCGACAATCATCGTGTCCCCAACCTCGACATCTCGTAAGAACTGGAAGTGCGTGTCTCGGTGGCCGGCGATGACAGCATTGCCAACATCGCCGGGCAGCGCGCTCGCGCTCAGGTGACCCGGGCCAAAGGCGAGCGTCCGCCCGGAGCCGCCAGAGAGCACGATCAGGTCAACCCGGCCGGAGTCCGCCATCAGTCTCGCTACCGGATGGGTGTCGGCCCACGGCCACGGCCGGGCATCCAGGTCGCCGTCGCCCGCCCGATCCCAGGCGCGCTGCATCAGATCCTGCGCCAGCCACGCCTTCGCCGGAATGTAGGCGCTCTGGCCGAGCTGCCAGAACCCGAGACATAGGAGGCAGCTCACGAGCCCGTACCGCTTAAGCCAGCTGCGCACGACGACGCCTCTGATACATGAAAGTGAGTGCGGCCAGCAGCAGGAACACCGCCGCCTGCAGCCTGAGCGCCGCAGCCGGCGTGGCCGTCGCGGGGAAGCCAAAGATCGCGTTAGCGCTCTGGCCGTGCGGCATCAGGTTGGGCACCTGGTCTTTCAGCAAAGGAGAACCGGTCGGACGAACCGGCGTCTTGTCGACAGCCACGAGGCTCGTGTGTTGGCTGACGATGTGATGCGTCATCGCCGTCTCCACAATGCTCGCGCGTATCTCATCGGGGTTCGCTCCGCGACGTGCTGCATCCGACAACTCCGCAATACGCGCGCGTGCCCACAGCGCGCCAACGCCGAGCGCGCTGTGATCGTCGGTGACCGGGAGCTCGGTCGTCCAGGTTTCTCCTGAAATGTTGCCGGTAATGCTGATCGACTCACCCATCGGGAAGGGCTTGTCGGTGCGAACGCGCACTGACACCGGCTCGCCCTGATAGAGATCGGGCACGCGAGAGGGATAGGCATCGACGCCGGCCGGCCAGTCAATCTGTATGTCGGTCATCTGCGGCGCTTCGAGCTTGCTAAACAGCCGGTCCATCTTCTCGCCGACCTCGTGCATGGCCGAGATGATCGTGAACGTCCCGCGACCGAGCTCGGCCGACTTGCGCATGAACCAGCTGTTGGGTGCGGAGCCTATGCCGACCGTGAACAGCCTTGACGCACCCAGCCGCTGCTCGATGACTCGGTACAGCGCGTCCTCATTGCCAACGCTGCCGTCGGTGATGAAGATCACCTGTTTGAGATGAGTCTCCGTCGCGGGTGAGTTCAAAGCGAACTGCAACGCCGGCATCATCTCGGTTCCGCCGTTGGCATTGAGTCTCGCTACGAAGGTCTGTGCCCGGGTCAGGTTAGACGTGCTCGCATCGACACTGGCGTTGAACAATGTGCGCATCGACGAGTTGAACTCGATGACGTTGAAGCGATCGCCCGGCAGCAAACGCGTGAGCGCGCGGCCGAGTGCATCTTTCGCCTGGTTGATCGACGTTCCGTGCATCGAGCCCGACGTGTCGATAATGAAGACGGTTTCGCGCGGCATGCGCAGCGGCGCGACTCGTCCCTCGACGGGCGGCATCAGCATCAACAGGTAGTAGCTCTTCCCTGCGATGATCTCCGAAAAACTCATCGCCCTCGGCTTAGCATCGGCGAGCGGGCACCAGACCAGTTCGAAGTCATGGTCCAGCTGCGTGTCCGGATCATCCAGCGAGACGGCGTATCGGCCGGCCTCCTCAGTGATGCTGACCGGGTGATAGCGGCTCGCGATGAGGTCCAGCGGGACGCCGGCATTGACGAAAACATCGAGAGAGACCCGGTGTTCAGTGGAGCGCTGGACCATAGGCGGCGAGATCAGCGACGCGTCGATCACCTCGGTCGTGTCGGCCGACCAGCCGCTGCCCTTCCGGTCAGCCAGTGGCGTACCGGGCATGTAGCGCGGCGTCAGCGTCATCGGGAATCGCAGACTGAATGTCCCGGCGTCATAACGGGCCTCTTCGAGGTATTCGATCTCGACGGTGACCGCCTCGCCGGGTGCGATGTTCGCAACCGCCGTCGTGAACAGGTTGGCGCGCTGCTGCTCGACAAGCGTGGTCTTCTTGCCTTCCGCTTTCGCCTTCTCGTAGGCCTTGCGGGCTTTCTGCTTCTCCTGGATCTCACCCTCGATAAGCCGTTCGCCGACCCTGAGACGCATGTGGTCGACGGCGGCGTCCTCGGGCAGCGGAAAGACGTAGATGCCCTCGGCCCAGTCAGTCCCCGTGTTCCGGAACTGCTGCTGAACCTTGACCCGCATGACCAGCCCATTGACGGTGATGTCAACGTCCGTGTTCAGCGTCGTTGCCGCGTGGTAGCCATCGCGCATCTTCAAGAGCAGGCCGCCGGATTTCATCTCGTTCGGGTTGACCGTCTCGGCGTCCGCGTGGAATGACATCAGGATCAGAACCCACAGCGCCGCCACCATAGTCCACGGTGAGTGCTTTTTTCTTAAGGGCTTCGCAGTGTCCAGGCGACCGACCGGCGGATGCCATGACTTGTTGTTGTGCATTGTTGTCCTCCCGTTTGCTTATGGCTTATTGCAACGGGGCAATGCGCTTCCGGCGGGGTCGCTGCATGGCAATGCGCTGGCACAATGTGGCAAATTGTGCGGGTTTGAGACATACGGCCGAATGACAGGTATGTTGCCGCTGTAGACGAGGGCCTGTTAGCCCTAACTAGCGGACACGGGACATGGCAAAACGAATAGCGATCATCGAAGACGAGGCGGCGATCCGCGCAAACTACTCGGCGGCGTTCTCGCGTGAGGGTTACGAGGTCATAGGCTTTGATGCGAGGGAGCCGGCGCTGAATGCCTTTGCGTCGCGCCTCCCCGATCTCGTCGTCATCGACGTCAACCTGAAGAACGACATCGAAGGCGGCTTCGAACTGTGCCGGGAGCTGCGCGCGCGCTCGGCGGACCTGCCGATCATCTTCCTGACGGCCCGCGACAGCGAGTTTGACGCCGTTTCAGGGCTGAGGCTCGGTGCGGACGACTATTTGACGAAAGACATCAGCCTGCCGCACCTGATGGCGCGCGTGGCCGCTCTTTTCCGACGGCTGGACGCGATGCAACAGCCGCAGGGACAGGAATCGACGATACGGCGCGGCGAACTGGAGATCGACACCGACCGGATGATCGTCTCGTGGAAGAGTGAGCCGGTAGGCCTGACCCTGACCGAGTTCTGGCTCGTGCACGCGATGGCCCGCTACCCCGGGCACGTCAAGAACCGGCAGCAGCTCATGGACGCGGCGCAGGCGGTCCTCGACGACAACACGATCACGTCCCACATCAAGCGCATACGTCGCAAGTTCGCCGCGGTCGACGACAGCTTCGACGCGATCGAGACCGTGTACGGCATGGGATATCGCTGGCTCGGCGAATAACGCACGATGAACCTCAAACGGCAGCTACTCCTCGTCAGCCTGTTGACGCTCGTGCTGCCGTGGGCCGGCTGCGAATTCATCTCGGAAACGGAGTCCGCGCTCCGGGCGGGACAACAGCAGATGCTGTCCGGCACGGCGCGTGCCATCGCGGAGTCGCTACAGCAATACGGCGAGGACTTCCCGCGGCCGAGCAGCGCGCCGGAGCATATCCTCGGCGCCCGCCTGTATGCCCATGCGCTGACCCGGGAGCCGACGCTCGACGGCTATTTCGACGACTGGGCGCTGTCGGAATCGAGCCTCGAGTCCATGCGCGGCATTGGCGGGTCGATCGTCTATGCGGCCGGCACGCGGGACGAGCAACTTTACGTATACATAAGCGTTACCGACACGAGCGTGGTCTACGCCGAGCGCGCAGGCGCGGCGCTGGACGACGGCCCGCCGTACTCGGATCGCGTCAGCATCATCAGCAGCAGCCCGCCTTATTTGAATGAACGCATCGAGTTCGCGCCCGAAGCGCCCGGCAACGTCGTCGCGTACCGGGAAACGGCGTTTGGCATCGCCGCCGAGCCAACGATCCAGGCCACCTGGCAGGACGTGCCCCGTGGCTACCAATTGGAAGCTCGCATACCGTTGAGCATCCTCGGCACGCATGTCGGCCTCATCATCGGCGATACCCCGGAACCCGCTTCACCGCCGGTCAGGAGTTCGAATTTCGCGTCGCAGCTGCCGGGCAGGCTGGCAACCATCCAGCCGGACCTTCAGTCCGTCGTCGGTGATCTGATTCAGCCCGGCATGCGGCTTCTGCTGACGGATGCCGAAGGCTGGCGTATTGCTAACGTTGGCGAGCTCCAGACGCGAGCCCGGCCGACCGGCGATGCCGTGTCCGCGTGGCTTCGCTTTACCTATGACGCGCTCGTTGAGAAGGGAACCGACGCTCGCCTGTCCGAACCCGCCGCGTCGGGCCGTGAGCAGCAACCCTATATTCAAAGCGCGCTCGCGGGCGAGACGGCCGCGGGCTGGTACCGAAGCGCGGGTAGCGGGTCGGCGGTCGTCGCCGTCGCTGTCCCCGTTGACTTGGGCGACGCCGTCGTCGGCGCCGTCGTGCTCCAGCAGGGCACGGAAGAGATCTTGAGCCTGACGAACCAGGGACTGGCTCGCCTGCTGAACATTACGCTTCTGACAACCGTCGTCGTCGCAGCGGTACTGCTCGGCTACGCCACCTGGCTGTCGCGGCGTATTCGTCGCCTGAGCTTTGCGGCCGACGACGCTCTCGACAGCCAGACGCATGACGGCGAGTTTCGGCTGCCGAGCCACGATGCGAGTGACGAACTCGGCGACCTGTCGCGACGCTTCTCGTTTGTGCTTCAACAGATCAGCGAATACAACGAGTACCTTCGAACGCTGGCCTCGAAGCTCTCGCACGAGTTGCGGACACCGCTCGCGATTGTGACGTCGTCGCTCGAGAACCTCGAGCACGAGCAGCTCAACGAGGCGTCCGCCCGCTACACGGCAAGAGCAAAAGACGGTGCGGATCGGCTGCGGAAGATATTGGGCGCGATGAGCGAGGCGAATCGCGTCGAGGAGCTGGTCCGCAATGCCGATGCCGAGGTCTTCGATTTAAAGAAGGTCGTCGGCCAGGCTGTCAGCGCCTATGCCGGTGTATTCCCGGAGCGGCGCTTCCTGTTCAAACCCGGCCCCGTTGACATACACGTACTGGCAGCGCCCGAACTGATCGTGCAGATGCTCGACAAGCTGGTCGACAACGCCGTCGACTTCAGTCAGCCCGACGACGAGATTGTTGTCCGGCTGTCGACGAGCGACGACGAGGTCGACCTGTCCGTCACGAATCCCGGGCCGCCGCTGCCGGAGACGATGCGCACGCAGCTATTCGATTCGCTGGTCTCGGTTCGAAGCGAACAGGATGACCATCACCTGGGACTGGGCCTGTTCATCGCCCGGCTGATCGCCGAGGGACACGACGGTCGGATCCGCGCCGACAATGTCGACGACGGCGTCTGCTTTACGGTGACGCTGCCGACACGGCAGGACGCGCCAGGCGGGAGTGGTGAATCAGCCGGTAGCCCGCCACGCCAGGGATAGGACCGGCAGGCGAACCGGCCGGCCATGAATCAGACCTTGAGGTAGCTGGCGATCCCCTTGGCGGCCTCACGGCCTTCGAACACGGCGGTCACGACCAGGTCGGAGCCGCGCACCATGTCGCCG
Source organism: Woeseiaceae bacterium (assembly GCA_030066655.1). Classification (GTDB taxonomy): domain Bacteria; phylum Pseudomonadota; class Gammaproteobacteria; order Steroidobacterales; family Woeseiaceae; genus UBA1847. The sequence continues at coordinate 40,261 of JASJBE010000001.1, forward strand.
CCGGCAAAGATCTTCGGATTGGTCGTCTGGAACGGGTGGTCACCCAGCGTCGCAACGCGGACGCGACCGCTCGGCAGCGTCTGGATGTTGAACTCGTCGAACCAGTCGGGCGGGTTCGGTCGGAAGCCGAACGCGACGATGACTGCGTCGGCCGGCAGAATCTCTTCGGTGCCGGGGATCGGCTCCGGACGCCGGCGGCCGTCGGGGCCCGGCGAACCCAGGCGCGTCTCGATGACGCGGACGCCGGTCACGCGGTCGGTGCCGATGATCTCCAGCGGCTGGCGATTGAACAGGAAGTTCACGCCCTCTTCCTTGCTGTTCGCGACCTCGCGGCGTGAGCCGGGCATGTTCTGCTCGTCGCGCCGGTAGGCGCAACTGACGCTGGTCGCACCCTGGCGGATCGCCGTGCGGTTGCAGTCCATGCCGGTATCGCCGCCGCCGAGGACGACGACGTTCTTGCCGCGCATGTCGATGTGTTGCGACGGCGGTGTGCCGGGCTTGAACTGCTTGTTGATGTTCGACACGAGGTACGGCAGCGCATCGTAGACACCGGGCAGGTCTTCGCCGGGGAAGCCGCCGCGAACGTAGGTGTAGGTGCCCATGCCGAGGAACACGGCATCGAACTCGTCGACCAGTTCGCTGAAGGGCTTGTCTTCGCCAATGCGCGTATTCAGCACAAACTCGACGCCCATGCCCTCCAGAATCTCGCGACGCGTCCGCACGATGTCCTTCTCGAGCTTGAACGGCGGGATGCCGTAGGTCAGCAGCCCGCCGATTTCCGAGTAGGCATCGAAGATCACCGAACGTATGCCGTCTCTCGCGAGCACGTCAGCAGCCGCGAGTCCGGCCGGGCCGGCGCCGACGATGGCGACGCGCTTGCCGGTGTCGACGACATTCGACATGTCCGGACGCCAGCCCATCTTGACTGCCTCATCGGTGATGTAACGTTCGATGTTGCCGATGCTGACGGCGCCAATGCCGTCGTTTAGCGTGCAGGCGCCCTCGCACAGGCGATCCTGCGGACAGACCCGACCGCAGATCTCCGGCAAAGAGTTGGTCTGGTGCGACAATTCCGCGGCCTCGAACAGGCGGCCCTCTTCAATAAGGTTCAGCCAGTTTGGAATGTAGTTGTGCACCGGGCACTTCCACTCGCAGTAAGGATTGCCGCAGGACAGGCAACGGCCCGCCTGCTGGCCGGCGTCCGCTGCGTCGAAACTGCCGTAGATCTCGCCGTAGTGCTGGATGCGCTCGCTGGCCGGTTCCTTCTCCGGATCGCGCCGCGGCACTTCGAGGAACTGTAGAGGATGCTTCGACACGATCAGGCTGCCTGGCGAAGTGACTGGATCAGAGAGCCGAGCTCGGCCGCCTTCGGCTTCACGAGCCAGAAGCGCGTCAGGATGGCGCGATAATCGTCGAGGATCGTCTTGCCCCAGTCACTGTCGGTCAGTTCGACATGCTCAGTGATCAGGACACGGAGATGATGCACGTGTGCCTCCATGCTCTCGGGGTTGATCCGGTGAATGTCGATCAGCTCGTTGTTGTAACGGTCAACGAACAGGCGATCCAGGTCGAGCACGTAGGCGAAGCCGCCGGTCATGCCCGCGCCGAAGTTGACGCCGGTCTGCCCGAGCACGGCGACGACACCGTCGGTCATGTACTCGCAGCAGTGATCGCCGGAGCCTTCGATGATCGCCGTCGCGCCGGAGTTGCGAACGGCAAAGCGCTCCCCGGCAACGCCGGCCGCGAACAACGTGCCGCCCGTGGCGCCGTACAGGCAGGTGTTGCCGATGATCGACGTCTCGTGCGCGACGTAGCTGACATCGTCGGGCGGACGGATGACGAGCCGGCCGCCGGCCATGCCCTTGCCGACATAGTCGTTCGCATCGCCTATGAGGTTCAGGTTCAGTCCGTCGACGTTGAACGCGCCGAAACTCTGTCCGGCGGTGCCGCGCAGCATGATGTCGAGCGGCGCGTCCTTCATGCCGTGATTGCCGTGTCGTCGCGCGATCTCGCCGGACAGGCGCGCACCGATTGAGCGGTTGAAGTTCCTGACCTCGAAACCGAAGCGACCGCCGGACTTCTTTTCGACGGCATCTTTAACCGTTCGCCACATCTCCTCGGCGAGTTCGCCCTTGTCGAAGGGCTCGTTGCGGAGATCCGTGCAGAACTGCGGGACGTCTTTTGTGAGCCCGGCATCGGAGATGATCGGCGACAGGTCAAGCTTCGCCTGGCGCTCCGTCTCTCCGTCCATGAGCTCCAGCAGGTCGACGCGGCCGATGACCTCGTCGAGGCTGCGGGCGCCGATGGACGCGAGCAGCTCGCGGACTTCTTCGCCGACGAACTTGAAGTAGTTAATGACCATTTCGGGCAGGCCAATGAAGTGGCGGCTGCGCAGCACGTTGTTCTGCGTTGCCACGCCGGTCGCGCAGTTGTTCAGGTGGCAGATGCGCAGGTACTTGCAGCCAAGCGCCACCATCGGTCCGGTGCCGAAGCCGAAGCTCTCGGCACCGAGCATCGCCGCCTTGATGACGTCGAGGCCGGTCTTTAAGCCGCCGTCTGTCTGCAGCCTGACCTTGTGGCGCATGTCGTTCGCGCGCAGGACCTGGTGGGCCTCGGACAGGCCGAGTTCCCACGGACTGCCGGCGTACTTGACCGAACTCAACGGGCTTGCGCCGGTGCCACCGTCATAGCCTGAGATCGTGATCAGGTCAGCATAGGCTTTAACGACGCCGGCTGCGATCGTGCCAACGCCTGGCTCGGCGACAAGCTTGACCGACACGAGCGCCTCGGGGTTGACCTGCTTCAGGTCGAAGATCAGCTGCGCTAAGTCCTCGATCGAATAGATGTCGTGGTGCGGCGGCGGCGAGATCAGCCCGACGCCGGGCTTCGCGTAGCGCAAGCGTGCGATCAGGTCGTTGACCTTGTGCCCCGGTAGCTGACCGCCCTCGCCGGGCTTCGCGCCCTGCGCGATTTTGATCTGGATCACCTCGGCGTTGACGAGGTACTCGGCGGTCACGCCGAAACGTCCGGACGCGACCTGCTTGATCTTGGAGACGCGCTCGTTGCCGTAGCGCTTCGGATCCTCGCCGCCTTCACCGGAGTTCGAGCGTGCGCCGATCCGGTTCATCGCGATAGCGAGCGCCTCGTGTGCTTCGGGTGACAGCGCACCCAGCGACATGCCGGCACTGTCGAAGCGCTTCAGGATCTTCTCAACCGGCTCGACCTCGTCCAAGGCCACGGCCGGGCCAAGCGGCTTCGTCTTCATCAGGTCCCTGAGCGTCGACACGGGCCGCTCGTTGACGAGCTTCGCGAAATTCTTGTAGACGTCGTAGTCGCTCGATCGGACAGCAGCCTGCAGCGTGGCAATCACGTCCGGGTTGTAGCAGTGATACTCGCCGTTGTGAACGTACTTGAACAGGCCACCCTGCGTGACCGGCTCGCGAGGATCCCAGGCGAGGTCCGCGAGACACTGCTGATCGTCGTTCAGGTCACCAAAGCCAGCGCCTTCGATCCGGGACGTCGTGCCCTTGAAACACAGATCGACGATCTCCGAGTCGAGACCGACGATCTCGAACAGCTGGGCACCGCGGTAACTCGAAATGGACGAAATGCCCATCTTCGACATGATCTTGAACAGGCCCTTCCGGATGCCGCGACGATAGCTCCGGCCAAGCTGCGGCTGCCCCGACTTGGTGCGGCGAGAGAGGTCGTGCAGGGACTGGTAGACGAGGTACGGGTAGACCGCCGTCGCGCCATAGCCGATCAGGCAGGCGAAGTGGTGCGGGTCCCGGGCAACGCCGGTCTCGACGATGATGTTGGAATCGCAGCGCAGCCCGAGGCCGACGAGGTGATGATGCACGGCGCCGGTCGCTAGGAGCGCGTGCACCGGCAGCTTGCCCTTCTCGATGTAGCGATCGCTCAGCATCAGGATCAGCTTGCCGCTGCGGACGGCGTTTTCGGCCTGCTTGCAGATCGACATCACGGCGTCTTTGAGCGGCATCGACTCGTCGACGTTTAAGTCGATGAACTCGGTGCGCTTCTCGTACATGTCGGGTCCGACGAGCTGGCGCAGTTTCATCTGCGATAACACCGGCGAGTTGATGATGACCTGCTCGGCGTGTTCCGGGCCAATGTCGAACAGGCTGGACTCGCCGCCGATGCAGGTCTGCAGCGACATGACGATGCGCTCGCGCAAAGAGTCGATCGGCGGGTTCGTGACCTGCGCAAACTGCTGGCGGAAATAGTCAAACGGTGAACGGATCTTCTTCGACAGTACGGCCATGGGCGTGTCGTCGCCCATCGATCCCACCGCTTCCTGCTCGGCCTGCGCAAGGACGCCGATGACCTCGTGCAGTTCTTCGCGGCTGACGTTGAACATCTTGTGGTACTGGGCCAGCGTGTCGCTGTCCATCGGCTCGGCCGCGATGTGTGTGTCGATCAGGTCGGAGTCGAGGTAGCGGACGCCCTGCTTCAGCCACTTCTTAAACGGTGCGCGCGCCTTCAGGATGTCGTGGATGTCATCCGTCTCGAGCAGCGTGCCGTTGACGAGGTCGGCGGCGATCATCTCGCCCGGACCGAGACGGCCCTTCCGGACGACGTCTTTCTCGTCGTAGTCATAGACACCGACCTCGGACGCGATCGTGATGTGTCGATCCTTCGTGATCACGTAACGGGCCGGCCTTAGGCCGTTGCGATCGAGACAGCAGGCGGCGTAACGACCGTCCGTCAGGACAATTCCGGCCGGACCGTCCCACGGTTCCATGTGCGCGTCGAAGAATTCGTAGAACGCACGAATCTCCGGATCGATACCTTCGACAGTCTGCCAGGCCGGCGGCAGCATGATACGCATCGCCTGCAGCACATCCATGCCGCCCGCGCGCAGGACTTCGAGCATGTTGTCGAGCGTCGATGAATCGGAGCCCGTCAGCGAGATGATCGGGCTGAGCTCATCGATGTCATCGAGCTTGTCGGAACGGAAGTTCCTGGCACGCGCCATCGCCCAGTTGCGGTTGCCCTGGATCGTGTTGATCTCGCCGTTGTGCGCGAGGAAGCGGAACGGCTGCGCGAGGCGCCATTCGGGCAGCGTGTTGGTCGAGAAGCGCTGGTGGAACAGCACGACGGAGGCTTTCATCCGCTCGTCGTGCAGGTCGAGGTAAAACTCAGGCAGCGCCGCCGGCATGATCATGCCCTTGTAGCTGATCGTGGCTGACGACAGGCTGGCGATGTAGGTCTCGTTGTCCGGTATCTGTTTCTCGGCATGCCGTCTCGCGAGGAACAGCCGCTGGTTAAAGCGACCGCGCTGCATACCAGCAGGCGCATTCACGTAAACCTGTTCGATGCGCGGCAGCGTCCGGAGCGCATAGTCGCCGCAGACGCTGGGGTCGATGGGCACGACGCGCCAGCCCGCCACTTCGAGGCCGATATCGAGCACGCAGCGATTGATGGCTTCGCGTGCCGCCTCGGCAGCCGACTCGTCCTGGCTTAAGAAGACGGTGCCGACGGCGAAGCGCGCGGCAACCTCTATGTCGGCTTCTTCGGCGACAGCGCGGAAGAAGTCGACCGGCATCTTGATCAGCAGGCCGCAACCGTCACCCGTCTTGCCGTCCGCGGCGACGGCGCCGCGGTGCGTCAGCCGCGCCAGTGCGGAGATGGCCGTCTCGATAACGTGGTGACTCGGAATGTCATCGAGATTCGCAATCAGGCCGAAGCCGCAACTGTCGCGATCGAACTCCGGATTGTAGAGACCTTTCTGTGTCTGCATCGTCATGGTCGCCGCCGGATCGCATCGGGACACGTCCGTTGTGGTTATCGTTATCGGGGGCGTCTTGTCGAACCGGGTTCATCGCGAAGGCCTCAAGTTGGCCGCTCGGCGATGGTCGTGTCCCCAGGCCGGGAGTTGTCCGCAGTCGCTCATGGCTCGCACAGACGCTTAACGTCAGTATATGCCACGATGTTCAGGCCCTGACAAGCGCGGGGTGCGTGGCCGCCATTTTCGCGAAAATAGGCGCTTTTTGATGGCTTATTAAAGGCTTTTCAGCGCTAATCGGCGCAAGCCGGTTTGGTTGCGCGCGTAACCTTTCGCTAGGGGGCGTAGTTGAAGGCCTGCAGCTGAATATTGCCCTGCTTCGAGAACGGTACCCGCGGGCTCAACGGGATATCCAGGTCCATGCGACCCTCGAGCTGGTAGGGAATCTCACGCCGGCTCGCGTCCCGGACGACGAAAAGCAGTTTCGGCGCGGTCTGCAGCAAATTCAGGTCGACGCTGATCTCAACGACACCATCGCTGCCGGCCGGTACGACGATCTCGCAAATGGCTTCACCGCTCGCAAAGCGATGGCCGTCCAGCTCCACGCCGTAGCTGATCCGATTAATCGGCAGCGGGAAGGGATTCGGATTGCTGACGTCGAAATTCAGCCGGAATGTCTGCTTGTCCATGTCGAGGGACTCGATGGACAGGTTGCGAAGGCTGACGGTGGGTTCGCTGACCGGTGATTCGATGGTCGCGCAGGCGCTGAGCGCCAATAGGGACACTGCAACAGCCCCGGCCCTGAGCAGCCGTTCGGCGCCCGATCCGGTGTGAGTCGTTCTGTCTTCACAGCGTGCTGTAAACATAGTCGAACCCCCTATATGTCGTCCCCGAGACGGCCCCAACGAGCGGAGATCAGCTGCCACTCGTCATCGATCAACTCCAGCTCCAGCGCGAAGCGATAAGCATCGGCGCTGAAGCCCAGCGGCGCATCGTTACTGCCGGCCATGCCGACCGTCATCTGCACCTCGGCGGCCGTGTCATCAAAGACCTCGAGCGAGTCCACTTTCGTTAGCAGAGCGACCGAGCTCTGGCGCAGGAAGTAGAAACGCAGGATGCCCTCGATCGCCCTCCTGTCGTTGCCGCGCGAGTCGGAATAACCGGGAGCCACCATCTTCATCAGGGCGCGGCGATCCTTCTCCTCGGCCGCCTGCTCACCCGCTTTAAGCCAGGACCGAATCTCGGCCTCGGCGTCCTGCGGCGGGTCGCCGCAGCCTGCGAGGCAAAGCACCGCCAGCCATCCCAATACTCGTCTGCCCATTCGCTCCCCCGGTTCCTCGGGGCGACAAACCCGTTTAAACAAGGCGATCAGTCTAGCGAGCACAGTCTGTCAGTTTCGTGAACGGCAGTAAAAATGTGAACCAGTTCCCACTTTGGTTTAAGGTCATCCTACTTCCGAGCGAGGGCGTGGCTGCGCCCTATCGACCTATTGCGCACAGAGCGGGACTATTGAGCGACTGATGAGCGACCATGATCATGAAGATCCGATGGCATCGACGTTTGCCGACGAGGATCAGCTTCGAATCGAATCCATACTGACGTTCTGGTTCCAGGAGCACTCGCTCAGTGCACCGCAGATCGATCGACGCATGGACGTCTGGTTCGGTGAAGACGAGACCTTCGACCGTGAAATCAGCGAGCAGTTTGCCGATGACGTCGAAAAGGCATCCAACGGACTGCTGGATCACTGGGCGGCACAGCCGCGCGGACGGCTCGCGCTGATCCTGTTGCTCGACCAGTTCCGCAGAAACATCCATCGCAACACGGCTGACGCTTTCGCCAAGGATAAACTCGCACTGAAACTCTGCGTCGAGGGCGCGATGCAAAAAAAGGACGAGGGCCTGACGCCGATACAGCGCGTGTTCTTTTACATGCCCTTACAGCACGCCGAGTCGAGAAAGGTGCAGGCGAAGTCCATCGCATTGTTCAACCGGCTCGCCGAGGCCGTGTCACCCACCTACCGCGAGACCTTTCTGACGATCGCGCAGTTCGCCGAACTGCATCACGACATCATCGACCAGTTCGGCCGCTTCCCGCACAGGAATCGCTTGCTCGGCCGGCAGAACACGGACGCCGAGAACGAATACCTGGGCGACGCCGTCGACTTCGGTCAGGGCTGAACGGCTAAGGCCTGCGGCGGGCGTGAAATAAGGTAAAAGCGGAAGCTCAGCAAGACAGCGGCCACACTCAGCCCGGCGACGAAACCTGCCCACGTGTAACGGGGCTCGAGCTGATAGGTCACGGCCGCGAGGTAGGCGAGCGGGAACGCAATCACCCAGTAGGCAATCGTCGTCATGATCATCGGCCAGCGCGTGTCCTTGTAACCGCGCAAGCCCCCGGCCGCGCCGACCTGTATACCGTCCGCCACCTGGAAGATCGCCGCCATCAGCAGCAGCGATATCGCGATACTCGTCACCTCGGGGTCGTTCGTGTACATGCTGACGATCAGGTCGCGTGCAACCAGCAGGATGCTCGCCGATATCAGCATAATCAGCGTGCAGGCCGTGATGCCGATGAGTCCCGTCGTTCGCGCATTGTGCGGCTCTCCGAGCCCGATCCTGTAGCTGACTCGCACGGTCGTCGCGGCGCTTAAGGCCAGCGGAATCATGAACGCCGTCGACGCGAAGTTGATCGCAATCTGGTGGCCCGCCGCGATGTTGGGGCCTAAGGTTCCCATCAGGATCGAGACCGCGTTGAATAGGCCGGCCTCCGCCGTGACGGTGACGGCGATCGGGACGCCGAGCACGATGATTTCCTTGAGCGCTTCCGGTCGAAGCGGCGCAACGCGCGAGAATATCTTCAGCGGCTCGTAGCGCTTGTTAAATAGTATGTAGACGCCGAGCACGATCATGATCAGCCACATCGTTATCGCGCTGGCGACGCCGCAACCGACGGCGCCGAGCGCGGGCGCGCCCAGCTTGCCGTAGATGAAGACCCAGTTCAGGAACACGTTAACGACGAGAGCGAGGACCGACGTGTACATGATCGGCTTGGTGTGACCGATGCCTTCCGTCGTGAATCGCAAGGCGAGAAACACGAACATGCCCGGCGCTCCCCAGGAGATCGCCTCGACGTAGTGCACCGTCATCTCTCGAAACGACAAGTCGATCTTGATCAGCGTCAGGAAAGGTTCAACGGCGACATGAGCGAGCAGTATGACCGGTATCGCAAGCCCGATGCCAAGATAGATGCCCTGTCGCGTGTAGCGGCCGATGAGCGCCTCGGTGCCCTCGCCGAGATGACGCGCCGCGATGGGCGAGATCGCCATCATCAACCCCAGCGCCAGCATGAAACCGAGAAACCAGACACTGCTGCCCACGGCAATCGCCGCCAGCGCCTCGGCGCCGAGACGGCCGGCCATGACCGCATCGGCAAACTGCATGCCCGCGATCGCTAGGTTGTTGACGACCAGGGGGCCTGCCAGCCGGAGCAGGGAGCGGGTTTCATCGATGGCGAAATTGGCTGTAGTCATTGGGCTTACACGCGGTTAGCGGATGATGATGTCACGATGCCGGTCAGCGTGCAGCGAATCCTTCCAGTGTTAACTGCGACTTCGACACGCTGCGCCTTTCGTGTAAAGTGCTTCGCGTTCTCGCACAGCCTGTAACGAGGTCGATATGCTGCACGATGGAAGGTCCATTCGCGTCGCCGTAGTCGGTGGCTCCCGCATCCCGTTCTGCCGCTCGCATTCGGTGTACAAGAACGCCACCAACCAGCAGATGATGACGGCGGCGCTGCAGGGCGTCGTGGATCGTTTCGACCTGAAGGGCCAGACGCTCGGCGATGTGGCGCTGGGGGCGGTCATCAAGCATTCACGGGACTGGAACCTCGCGAGGGAGTGCGTCATCGACTCCGGCCTGTCATTGCGTACACCGGGTGTCGACCTGCAACGCGCCTGCGGCACCAGCATCGAGGCTGCCGTCATGGTTGCGAATAAGGTTGCGCTCGGGCAGATCGATTCGGGCATTGCCGGCGGCACAGACACCGTCAGCGACGCGCCGATCGTGTTCAAGGACCGTATGCGGCGCATCATGCTCGACTCGTACTCGGCGCGCTCGTTCGGCGGCAGAATCCTGCCCTGGTTCAGGCTGCGGCCAAGCCTGCTGGCACCGGACTTCCCAAGCGTGCTCGAACCGCGCACGAGCAAGTCCATGGGCCAGAGCACCGAGGACACGGCCAAGGAATGGGACATCGAACGCAAGCACCAGGACCACCTGGCGTATACAAGTCACCAGAAAGCGGCTGCGGCCTATGACGAGGGTTTCTTCGACGATCTCGTCGTGCCGTTTATGGATTGCGAAGAAGACAACAACATCCGCCGCGACACGACGCTCGAGAAACTCGCGAGGCTGAAGCCGGCCTTCGACAAGAGCGGGGAAGGGACGCTGACCGCCGGCAACAGCACGTCACTGACCGACGGCGCCGCCGCCGTACTGCTCGCGAACGAAGACTGGGCTCGCAAGAAGAACCTGCCGATCCTCGCCTACCTGACCTTCGCCAAGGTCGCTGCCGTCGACTTCATCAACGCAGAGGGCCTGTTGATGGCGCCCGCCTATGCCGTCTCGGACATGCTTAACCAGGCTGAACTCAGCCTGCAGGACTTCGACTTTTACGAGATTCACGAGGCCTTTGCCGCACAGACGATCGCTACGCTGAAGGCGTGGCAATCGGAACAATTCTGCAGGACGCGCCTGGGTCGATCCGAGGCGATGGGGTCGATCGATCTCGAACGCATGAACGTCAAGGGCGGCAGCATCGCTATCGGGCATCCGTTTGCCGCAACGGGCGCACGCATTATTGCGACGATGGCCAAGCTGTTGAACCAGAAGGGTGAGGGCCGCGGCCTGATCTCTGTCTGCACCGCAGGCGGCATGGGCGTTTCAGCCATCATGGAAGCGGCTCCGACGGTCGAATAGCCGCCGCCCGACGGTCCCGCGAGCTTGCACCGGCAGTCTGCAAGCTGGATGATGGCTAGCTCAACAACAATACCCGGCAATGAACCGGGATCGAGCGGGGAGACTGCATGGCAGAAGTTAGCGCCTTTCTGGCGACGTTAAACGGCATCCTGTGGCACGAGACGGTGCTGTACGCGATCGTCGCCACCGGTTTGCTGTTTACGGTCTGGAGTGGCTTCAGCCAGTACAGGGCGTTGACGCACGGCCCCGCGGTTATCCGCGGTGTTTACGATGACCCGAACGATCCCGGCGCGATTAACCACTTCCAGGCGCTGTCCGCCGCGCTGTCAGCAACCGTCGGCCTCGGCAACATCGGCGGCGTCGCGCTGGCCATCGCGCTCGGCGGTCCGGGCGCCGTGTTCTGGATCTGGATCATCGGCTTGCTGGGTATGTCCATCAAGCTCACGGAAGTAACGCTGTCGATGCTGTATCGCAACACCGACGATCCCGACAACCCGCACGGCGGTCCGATGTGGGTGGTGTCCAAGGCGATGGAGCGGAAGGGCTTCCCTCGCCTCGGCAAAACGATCGGCGTCATCTTCTGCCTGACGTTGCTCGTCTCGACGATGACGGGCGGCAACATGTTCCAGGCGTGGAATGTCGGCGAACTGACCGAGGAGTACTTCGGCGTACCGTCGTGGATCAGCGGCATCATCCTCGTCGCCGTTGTCGGTGGCGTCATCATCGGCGGAATCAAGCGAATCGGCCTCGTTGCCGGCACGCTGGTGCCATTCATGGTCGCGCTGTACCTGATCGCCGGGCTGTACGTCCTCGTCGTAAACGTCGGGGAGCTGCCCGCGATGTTTGCGCTGATCATCAAGTCAGCCTTCGCACCCACTGAAGCCACGGGCGCCTTCGTCGGCGGGACCGCCGCTTCGGCCTTCCTGTTCGGCATGAAGCGCGCCGTGTTCTCGAACGAGGCCGGACAGGGCTCATCGCCGATCGCTCACTCCGCAGCGAAGACGGATGAGCCGGTTCGCGAAGGCGTCGTCGCGGGCCTCGAACCTTTCATCGACACGATCGTCGTCTGCACGTTTACCGCGCTGATCATCCTGTCGACCGGCATCTGGAACCGCGGCCCTGACATTCCGTTTGACCAGGCGCCAACCTTCTCGGCAACGGACAGCGGCTGGGAGCTCCCGGATTCGCCGGTCAAACCTGACGACTGGCTGATCGAGGAGACCGCCGTCCTCGTCGTGACCGGCGACACCTGGGAAAAGAACTTCAATCGTTACAAGCTGGAAGGCACCGTCGTCGACACCGGCAACGGCCTGGTCGTTGACTGGGACACCTTCCAGAGCAGCGTCGAACCGGCGATCGTTGGCGACGGCATGTACAAGACCTACGTCGGGGCCACGCTGACCGCGAAGGCGTTCGACAGCGTGACACCGGGACTCGGCAAGTGGCTGGTATCCATCGCCGCGTGGCTGTTCGCGATCTCGACGATGATCTCCTGGTCCTACTACGGCGAGCAGGGTGTCGTGTTTCTCGCCGGTGAGCGCGCCGTGCTGGGCTACAAGGTCCTGTTCCTGGTCGCCGCTCTCGTAGCGACACTGGGCTTTTTGAAGACGGACACCGACCTCGACAACATGACCGGTGTGGGCACAGGCGTCATGCTGTTCGCCAACCTGCCAATCATGTGGATCTTTGGCCACCAGGCGATGGCGGCATACAAGGAATACATCCAGCGACTTAAAGAAGGCCGCATGGGACCGGATCACCCGCCGCCGTCGCTGGAAGACCTGCTGTCCGGTCGGGACGTCGAGAAGTAATAGCAAAAGGTCGTCCCGAGGGACGGCTTTCTTCTTACCAGTGCGTGAGCGGCGCTCCAGCCGGAGTGATAACCGCTACCGTCTACTCAGGCACAGCAAAGTCGACGACCGTCGTTTCACGCTCAACGATCGTAATGTTGTTGACGACAGCCGCGAAGTCGAACGGGTCAACCGCGTCATCGGCGTTGTCGTCCTCTGCAGGATCGTCATTTGACGCCGTGCAAGTAAAGGCTGCCGTGTATTCACCGACCTCGAGATAGCTGATCGAGTAGACGTAGTTGCCGTCCTGATCCTGTGTGACGTTGGCAGTCACGACCGGGTCAGTATCCGTGTCGTTAATGTCATTCACGTTCGAAGTCGCACCGTCGAACAGGTACACCGCATTGCCGGTGTCGGCTGCGAGGTCATTAGCGCAGCCCGTGGCAGTCGCATCCAGCAGCGCGGTATCGACTGTGCCCGTCAATGTCCCGGAGCGGGTCTGATCGGTGATGCGTAAAGAGGGTCGGAGCAACAACACGCCTGGCTGGCCGACCGGGTCCACCAGCGCCTGTCGCAGGTCCCAGTCAACGACGAAACTCGACGACTGGTTTGCCGTAACGGTGAGCCCGCCGGACAACTGCAGGCCACGCTCAGAGCCGCTCGGGATACGCAGCTCAAGCTCCATCCCATTCTGTACAGCGTAGGAATCGCGGACCCCGGGCTCGGCATTAACGCCGAGCCTGACCCAGTTGTATGGGCCGGCCGGAACCGTCGTTGACTCCTGCAGCACGGCAGTGACGCCATTCTGCAGAGTCAGCAGATCGAAGCTCTTCGGCGACGAGAATGCGATCTCGATCTCATCACCGCCCTGCGGCTTCAGCGTCACGCCAGAGAACTCGACCCAGACTTCGGTGACGTTGTCGACCGGCGCATCGGTGATGGCGATTGACAGACTGCCTGTCGAAGTATCTTCGAAGACCTCATTAAAGCTGCTGCCGCCACAACCCGCCAATACCATTGCTACGCTGCCAGCTATCAGTGATCTCTTCATCAGTATTTCCTGTTTCAGTTACTCGTCAGTCTAGCAAGCGGCGGTCGACACTCTGAAAGCCTTTTCACATAAAGCCGTCGTTGCCGGACTTTATGCTGCGCTGTAGTTCATCGAGCGCTTTGTCGATTTTCTCCTTGGCCTGTTTGGTGACGCCGCCCTTCTGGTACTCGTCGACGACAAAAGTCTCCACCTTGCTCACCAGGTCATCCATCTGCATGGCCCTGATTTCGTACTCAGCTTTGACGTCGTCCGGCGCATTCTCATAGGCGCCGAACAGGTTGATCCACTGCTCCGTCTGTTTGCCCATGCAGACCAGGCGGTAGAAAGCCGAGCGCTCATAGGGACCCGGCGACAGCACGCTGATGATCCCGGCAATCAGGGAGGCCGGCACCAGCACCAGGTCGCGAAGGCCATCGACAATCAGCTTCACCTGCAGGAGGCCGATGTCTCGTATCAGCGCCCATCGATCGATGCTGACGGTTGGTTCCGGTAGCTTGTCAGTCATGGCTTGTTACAGATTGTTTCGACCGGACGAAGTATAGCCGCTGGCAAGCGCCGTATCTTTGCAGTAGGGTTTCGGGCTGACCGCACGGCCACCTGAACATGCCCACCTTCGAATCAAAACCTTTGTACAAGCACGGCGACGCTGACGCGCTCGGGGTGCTGGTCGTGAACCTCGGGACGCCCGACGCGCCGACCACGTCTGCCGTGCGCAGATACCTGGCGCAGTTCCTGTGGGACGGCAGGGTTATCGAACTGCCGCGGCCACTGTGGTGGTTGATACTGAATGGCTTCATCCTTCGCTTCCGTCCGTCGCGGTCTGCCGAAGCCTATGCGGAGATCTGGGGGGAAGACGGCTCGCCCCTGCTGCGATTCTGCGAAGCCATGCAGCACGGCATCGAGTCGCGACTGGAGGCGGCAATGCCGGGACCTGTTCATGTCGCCCTGGGCATGTCTTATGGCTCACCGTCGATCGACAGCGCGCTGGCAGAACTCTACGAGCGTGGCGCCCGGCGCATCGTCCTGTTGCCGCTGTACCCGCAGTATTCGGGGACGACGACCGGTTCCGTTTTCGATGCCGTGACGCAGGCGCTCTCCCGCAGGCGCTGGGTGCCCGAGTTCCGTTTCATCAATCACTACCATGACTACGACGGCTACATTGCTGCGCTCGCCGCCAGCATTCGTGAATACTGGGATGAGAACGGCAAGGGCGAGAAGCTGATGTTCTCCTTTCACGGTGTGCCGAGAGACACCCTGCTAAAGGGCGATCCGTATCACTGCCACTGCCAGAAAACGGCGCGACTGGTTGCAGACAGGCTCGAACTGCCGCAGGATGAGTGGGTAATCTCGTTTCAGTCGCGTGTGGGCAGAGCGGAGTGGCTCCGGCCATACACGGATGAAACGATCGAGGAACTTGGCGCGCAGAAGCTCGGCAGCCTTGATGTTGTCTGCCCGGGCTTCTCTGCTGATTGCCTCGAAACGCTCGAGGAAATTGCGATGCAGAATGCAGAGCTCTTTGAAGAATCCGGCGGCGGAAAGCTCAACTACATTCCCTGCCTGAACGCGAGAGACGACCATGTCGACTTCCTCTCGCAACTGGTGCTCGCGCATGCGCAGGGCTGGCCCGAAACCTCCATGGACTGGGACGAAGGCATCATCGCTGATGCGAGGCAACGGACCCGGCAACGCGCTCTGGATTTGGGCGCCGACGAATGAGCGGCCTCGGGCGCTTCCTCGAGTTTAGCGTCCGATCCACGGATATCCTCGACTCCCTGAGCTTCTACAAGGCCCTTGGGTTTCGCGAGCTGACGAGCGGAGACATGTGGCCGCATCGTTACGCGGTCGTCAGTGACGGACTGCTCTGCATCGGCTTGCACGAACGAGACTTCGATAGTCCGGCGGTCACGTTCGTCCAGCAGGACCTGGCAAAGCACGCGCGCGGGATGAGCGATCACGGTTTCCTGTTTACCGAGATGAAGCTCGACGAAGACGTCTTCAACGAGATCAGCCTGAAAGATCACGATGGCCACCTGGTCACGATGGTCGAGGCCAGGACGTTCAACTTCGATGAAGAAGACGATGACGACTCGGCCTGCGGTACGTTCTTTGAGGTGACGCTGCCCGTTCGCAACGCGACACGCGCTGCCCGTTTCTGGGGATCCGTCACGCACGTTCTCGAGGAGCTCCGGGAAGACCCGACGATTCATATGCGATTCGATGCCGGCGGGATCTCGCTGGGGATTTCCGAGAGCATCGCGCTGCAACAGCCATCGCTCTGTTTTAAGGGACCGGACCTCGACGCGTTGGCGGCAATCATCGAACGGCACGGACTGAAGCATGACAAGTTTCCCGGGTTCGAGGGCGCACGCTGCGTCCTGACGGCGCCGGAAGGCACTCAGCTGTATGTGTTTGACGAAGACTTCCTCGGCGGTGCGATCGAGGTCGAGGAATCGGAGGACACCAGCTCCTTCCCGGCATACGCCGTGCCGAATAAGGGCGACGATAAAGGCGACTAGTCGAGCAGCGAACGCATCAGGGAGATCGATCGGCCGAGATAGCCACTGCCGAAGATGTTCAGGTGATTGAGCACGTGATAAAGCTGATACAGCGCGACGCGCTGCTGGTGTCCGTCGGCCAGTGACCAGGCCGATTCGTACGCCTCGTAGAATGAGCGGTGAAAGCCGCCAAACAGGCGACTCATCGCAAGATCCGTTTCGCGATCGCCGTAGTAGACGGCCGGGTCGAATATGATGGGCTCGCCGTCGCAAGCGGCCTTGTTCCCCGACCACAGGTCGCCGTGCAGCAGTGACGGTTCCGGTGCTCGCCCGGCGAAGAACTCGGGGACCGCATCAATGACCAGGCGACCCAGCGTTTGCAGTTCACCGCCAAAGCCATTGGCGCGCGCCGTTCTCAACTGAAACTCGAGACGCTCGAGCCGATAGAACTCGACCCAATCGCTTTTCTGTGCGTTGGGCTGCGGGGTCGATCCGATCATCGTGTCCCGGTAGAACCCGTACTGGTCTGCCGTGTATCGGTGGAGTGCTGCCAGCTGCTCGCCAAGCTTCGCGTCGACCGCGGGGGAAGACGACTGCATCTCCAGCCACTCGAGCGCGATCCACGCTTCATCGCCGCTGGTACCCTGCGAGACGACCGCCGGGACGCGGATGCAGTCAGCCTTGGCTAATTCCTGCAGGCCGGCCGCTTCGGCGGAGAAGATGGATTCGGACAAGACGGGCCCGGTCTTTGCGAACACGGTGCCTCGTTCGCACTCGACTCGCCACGCCGCACTGATATCGCCACCACCCACGGGCGTCAGGCTCACCAGTCCGCCGAGGTCCGCCGACGCCAGCAGGCTGTCGATGGCCGGCGATGTTCTCACAGCCCTCGGTCGACGATGACGTCGGCAACGCGCTCGGCCTGTCTCCTCAGCGCCGTACCAAAGTCCGCCTCGTCGAACAGCGCGTTGACGTCGCCAAGCTTCGGGTCGGCGGGCCGCAGCAGCGGCTCCGGGTCGTCCATCGGCGCGTCGCAGGCGATTCCGGTCAGTTTCCTTGCGATCATCGCGTCATCCGTGTGCCGCTCCAGCTTGCCGCCAAGCGTCTTCGCACCGCGCACGGTGACCTCGTGGACGCGGTCGAGGTTTGAATAGATGTTGTCGAGTGAACCGAAATGGTCCAGCAGTGCCGCAGCCGTCTTCTTGCCGACGCCCGGCACACCGGGGATGTTGTCGACGGCGTCACCGGCCAGCGCGAGGAAATCGGCAATCTGCTCAGGCCGAACGCCGAAGACCTCCGGCACCTGGTCGTAGTAGATCTTGCCGCGGCCTGAGAAATCCCAGAACACGTCGTGCCTTCCCATCAGCTGTGCGAGATCCTTGTCGCGGCTAACGATGGTCGACGGACGACCCTGCCGTCGTCCGTGTTCGACCAGCGTGCCGATCAGGTCATCGGCCTCGTAGACAGGGCTGGCGAGCTCCATGATGCCCATCGATCGCGTGTATCGGCGACACTGGTGGAACTGTCGCTCCAGGTCTTCGGGGGCAGGCTCTCGATTAGCCTTGTATTGCGGGTAGATGTCATTCCTGAATGACGTCGCCAGGCTCTCGTCGAAACAGACGGCAAGATGGTCCGGCTTGACGCGTTCGACGAAGTCGCCGAGGAAACGACAAAAACCGTACAGCGCGTTGACCGGGTTCCCGTCACGGTCGACCATGTCGTCCGGCATCGAATAGTAGGCACGAAAAACGTACACACTGGCGTCAATCAGGTATTGCATTGGGCAAGTATAGATCAGGCGGCGAGGTTTAAGCAGCGCGACCGGGGCAACCTGATTGACGGCTATAGGCAATGCCAGCGCTTCAGAGGATCAATGCGCGGGCAATCGATCACCAGAAAGCGGTTCGACCCCTTTTACTGATCGCGGCTGGAAGCCGCTCCTACCTGTCCGGCGGCAGGAATGTGTGAACGTAACCGCAGCGCTCACAGACGACGCCCTGGCCTGTGCGATTCAGCCAGTCGAGTTTCAGGAAGGTCAGGCCGCGAGTATTGAGCTGGATCCTGCGGCGGTAGAAACGGTCGTGCTCGCAGATCAGGCAATGCAGCGGCTTGCCTTCGATCATGACCGGCTTGGGCGTGGTGTCGTTCACTTGGATACTCCCCTCATGGTTGCCGCAAAGGTTTCCGGAAGCAGATTAGCCGTTCTACCTCTTCGAAACCCAGCGCGACGTGTGCACGCAGGCTGACG
Source organism: Woeseiaceae bacterium (assembly GCA_030066655.1). Taxonomy (GTDB): domain Bacteria; phylum Pseudomonadota; class Gammaproteobacteria; order Steroidobacterales; family Woeseiaceae; genus UBA1847. The sequence continues at coordinate 58,567 of JASJBE010000001.1, forward strand.
TCGTTGTCGATCTCCGTATCGCTGGCGAGCTCTTTAAATCCCGCCGCCTTCGCCCATTGCTCGACCGCCTGCAATAAGCGTGCACCGAGACCGCTTCGCCTGAGGTCGGAATCCACGTACCAGCCCTCGAGGTACGCAACGGGCGTTGTCTCACAGCCCTCGGCATAGTCGCGTGACCCTATCTCCGCAAAGCCAGCCAATTGCCCATCGCCTCTGTCAACGACCAGAACGGCGACGCCAACGCAGGTCGTCCCGCCACGCTCGGCCGCTTCGAACCAGTCGTCAACCTCCTTAGGGTCCGGGTTGGAGTACAACGCACACCGCATTCGACACCATTCGCTGCGATCAGTTTCAACAACCGGCCTGATCTCCATGTTGACCTCAAAGATTGACGGTTTTTGAGAAGACGTTGATGACGACGACGCCCGCCACGATCATCAACATACCGAGCACCGCCGGAAGGTCCGGCACCTGCTTGAACGTCACCGCAGCGACGATGGCGACGAGGACAATACCCAGCCCGGCCCAGATCGCGTAGGTGATCCCGACAGGGAGTTCTTTCAGCACCAGCGACAGCAGGTAGAAAGCAGCGCCGTAGCCGACCACGACGATGCCGCTCGGGATCAGCTTCGTGAAACCTTCCGATGCTTTCAGCGCGTTGGTGGCAATCACCTCTGCGACAATCGCGATGGCGAGGTAAGCATAGGTCATAACAACCTCCAGCAAGGACGAGGAGACGACGGTAGCATGGCACCGTCTTCTAGGTGGGTGGATCTGCATCCCCGGCTTGGTGACGCCAAACTGCAAATACGTAACCGAGGTAGAACAACAGACCCAGCGACGCGAAGAACATCAGGTACAGGAGATCGAAGTGTACCGGTGGTGAATGCATCACGGTCATCGCCAACAGCACAACCAGGCACGCGCTGAAGACGAAGGAAACAAGCACCCCGACCAGCCTGAACAGTGGTCTCTTGAGGTTCATTGACCCGATCGCTACAAGACCGAATGCGATGAGCCAGACCGGGTACTGCCACGGGTAAGCTTGCGGATCGGCTTCTGCTCCCAATGTGGACAGATAAGCGTTTGGCGCGGTCGCTCGAGCGCCGATGAAGAGCACAGACCCGGCAAGCACGACAAGCAGCAGCGCTGTTTGCCTGTTCATTCCGGGTTACGAGTGGCTTGAGTCATTCAACAACGACTCATCGCGCCAGCTGGACCCCTGGAACGTTGAAGACGAGCCAGGTGGTGCGAGGCCAGGCATAAGGCGAGGAAGGCGCGCAGCGTACCCTTAGGTACGTGAGCAGCCTGAGTCGATTTATAACGACGCATCGCGCCAGCTGGACCCCTGAAACGTTGAAGACGAGCCAGGTGGTGCGAGGCTAGGCATAAAGCGGGGAAGGCGCGCAGCGTACCCTTAGGTACGTGAGCAGCCTGAGTCGGTTTATAACGACGCATCGCGCCAGCTGGATCTCTTCAACAATCGTGGAAGTGGACGTCGATGATCTCTTGGCCATTACTCAAGTGATCAGTGACCCTTGCATGCAGCGGGCTCGAGCGCGGAATGTGTGCCAGCAGATATTGCATCTGGTCCGCCAGAACGCGGCGGCCCTTCAGGTAGATGTACTCGGCGTAGGTCGGCGTGAACGGCACCGCGATCAGCTGCATGGCCGCCTGCTCGGGCGTCCGGCCACCCTTGTAGTTGTTACAGCGACGACAGGCTGTGGCTACGTTCGCCCACCGGTCCAATCCGCCTTGCGATACCGGCGTGATGTGGTCTCGGGTCAGGTCGCGTGTAGGGAAACGATTGCCACAGTAGAGGCAAAGATTGGCATCGCGCTTGAACAGCGTGCGATTGTTCAGCGGCGGAACATACTTATCGCGATTTCGCGAGAGACTCTGGCTGGTGCCATGCGTGGCGATGATGGAGTTGACTTCGACCTGGCTGCGATCGCCGGTCAGGCTGCAATAGCCACCGAATACCGTGTAGAGCATCGTGCCGCAGTCGTAGGCGACCTGGTCTGAATGGTAGAGACGCACCGCTTCGCGGTAGTCGATCCATTCGAGCGGCATTCCGGCGACATCCGTTCGCAACACCTGCTGCGAAATATCGGAGGCGATTCCAGCGAGCATAGACACACCTCATTGCATCCATTGCAGCCGGTCGCTACCGACCACGTGGTCGTAGTTTGCAGGACCGCGAAAAAAAATCAACAACCCGAATCCGATGCTAACGATAATTCTTGGCAGAAAAATGACGGTCAGGCCCGTATCGAAGCCTGGATAACGAAAAAGGGCACCGCGCGCGCACTCGGCAACAAAAAAGCGGCCCGAAGGCCGCTCTTTCTTCTGCCGGCATTGGGCAAAAAGAATCAGGTCAGGTCTTTCAGCACCTGGTCCAGCGTCTCTTTCGCATCGCCGAACAGCATGCGCGTATTCTCCTTGAAGAACAGCGGGTTCTGAACGCCGGCATAACCGGTCGCCATGCTGCGCTTCAGTACGATCGTCGTCTTGCCTTTCCAGCACTCGAGGACCGGCATGCCCGCGATCGGGCTGTCCGGCTCCTCCTGGGCTGACGGGTTAACGATGTCGTTCGCGCCGATGACGACGGACACGTCGACGTCAGGGAAGTCCTCGTTAATCTCATCCATCTCGAAGACGATGTCGTAAGGCACCTTCGCCTCGGCAAGCAGGACGTTCATGTGACCCGGCATGCGACCGGCGACGGGATGGATGCCGAAACGGACGTTGACCTTCTTGGCCCTGAGCGCCTTGGTGATCTCGTAAACCGTGTGCTGCGCCTGTGCGACAGCCATGCCGTAGCCCGGAATGATCATGACTTCCTTGGCATCGGCCAGCATCGCGGCCGTCTCGTCGGCATTCACCGGGGAGATCTCACCCTCCTGTTCGCCGCCACCCGCCGCGGATGCGCCACCACCGGTGCCAAAGCCGCCGGCGATGACGTTCAGGAACTTGCGGTTCATCGCACGGCACATGATGTAAGACAGGATCGCACCACTCGAACCCACGAGCGCGCCGGTCACGATCAGCAAATCATTCGACAGCATGAAACCGGTAGCCGATGCCGCCCATCCCGAGTAGCTGTTGAGCATCGAGACGACGACGGGCATGTCGGCACCGCCGATGGCCATGACCATGTGGATACCGAACAGCAGCGCGAGCACCGTCATGATAATCAGGGGCTGCATGCCGCCGCCGGCCGCCGCCTGCATGACGAACTCGCGTCCGAACCAGATCGCCCCAAGGAGCAGAAGGAGATTCAGCCAGTGTCTCGCCGGCAACAGCATCGGCGATCCACCGATGCGTCCGGACAGCTTGCCGAACGCGATGACGGATCCCGAGAACGTGACGGCACCAATCAGGATGCCGACGTAAATCTCGATGTTATGGATTGTCTTCTCGACGCCGGTGTACGACGTGTTCGGGTCCATGAAGCTCGCAAAACCGACGAAGACGGCGGCCGCGCCGACGAGGCTGTGCAGGATAGCGACGAGCTCGGGCATCTGCGTCATCTGCACGCGTCGCGCGAGCAGCAGGCCGATCGTGGCGCCGATCAGCAATGCGCCTACCAGGAGAGCGTAGTTGCCCGTGACTTTGCCAAAGATCGTCGCGACCAGCGCGATTGCCATGCCGGTGATGCCGTACCAGTTACCGCGTCGCGCGGTCTCCTGGTTGGACAGCCCGCCAAGGGCAAGGATGAAGAGGATCGTCGCTGCGATGTACGCCGCGGTAATGGTTCCTTCGTTTAAGCTCAGCATGTCGGCCTCACTTCCTGAACATGTCGAGCATGCGACGCGTGACCGCGAAGCCGCCTGTGATGTTGATACTCGTGATCAGCACGGTCCCGACGGCAATCCACTTGATCACCGGGTCCGCCGAACTGATCTGTAACAACGCCCCGATAATGATGATGCTCGAGATCGCGTTGGTTACGCTCATCAGCGGCGTATGCAGAGCGGCCGTTACGTTCCAGATCACCATGTAGCCGACAAAACACGCGAGCACGAACACGGTGAAGTGCGCCATGAACGACGGAGGTGCGACAGCTCCGAGGCCCAGCAACGCGATACCGCCTATGGCCATCGCGATAAGCGGACCCGCGAAGGAGCGCTTCTCTTCTTCTTTCTCGACCGGTGCAGGAGCCGGCGCTGCCTGCTGCGGCGCGGCTGACAGCTTCGGTGCCGGCGGCGGCCAGGTCGTCTCGCCTAAGTGGCAGATCGTCGCACCGCGGATGACCTCGTCTTCCATGTCAACGTTGATGTTGCCGTCCTTTTCGGGCGTCAGGTCGGTCAGCAGGTGCCGGAGGTTGGTCGCGTACAGCTGGCTGGACTGAGCCGCGAGTCGGCTCGGCAGGTCCGTGTAGCCGATGATCGTTACGCCGTGGCGCTTGACGACCTCGTTCTTCTCCGTCAGTTCGCAGTTGCCGCCCTGTTCGGCTGCCAGGTCGACGATGACGCTGCCGTCCTTCATCGACTCGACCATCTCGGCCGTGATCAGTTTGGGCGCCGGCTTGCCGGGGATCAGCGCCGTCGTGATGATGATGTCCACCTCTTCGGCCTGCTCGGCGAACAGCGCCATCTCGGCCTTGATGAACTCTTCGCTCATGACCTTGGCGTAGCCACCTTCACCGGCACCGCCTTCCTCGTCCTCGAAGTCGAGCATGAGGAACTCGGCGTCCATGCTCTCGACCTGCTCCTTGACCTCGGGGCGGGTATCGAATGCGCGTACGATCGCGCCGAGGCTCTTCGCAGCACCGATCGCGGCGAGACCGGCGACGCCTGCGCCGATGACCATCACCTTGGCCGGCGGGATCTTGCCCGCGGCCGTGATCTGGCCCGTGAAGAAGCGTCCGAAGTGCTGCGCGGCCTCGACGACGGCGCGGTAGCCACCGATGTTCGCCATCGAACTCAGTGCGTCCATCTTCTGGGCGCGGGAAATGCGCGGGACGCTGTCCATCGCCATGACGGTGGCGCCGGTTGCCGTCAGCTGCTCGAGCAGCGGCGTGTTCTGGCCCGGCCAGACAAAGCTGATCAGCGTCTGGCTGGCTTTGAGTTTCGCGGCCTCGGCCTCTTCGGGTGCCCGCACTTTGAGGATGATGTCAGAGTCACTCCAGATGCTGTCGGCCGTTGCGGCTATGTCGCATCCGGCGGCCTTAAAGGCCTCGTCGGAAAAGCTGGCCGAATCGCCGGCACCGCTCTCAACAGTGACAGTAAATCCGAGTTTCATCAGTTGGGCGGCGACATCTGGTGTCGTGGCGACACGCTTTTCGTCTGCGTGTAGCTCTTTCGGCACGCCGATCTTCATGGGATTTCTCCGGTTCTTATGGCCGTCGCGTGGAGAGCGACGGCGCTTTTACTGCGCGAGACTGTAGCAGTATCTGCTCGTCTATCCCACAGCTTGGGGGCCCCGCCGGCAATTGCAAGCGACGGGGTGGCGGGATCGGAGTACGTGTTAGCGGCGGCGGTCGGGCTTCTGCGCGCGGTCCCTCGGGGCCCTGTTCGTGCGCTCGCGATACTGTCGCAGTCGCTCCCGCATGGCGGCCCGTTCTTCCGGGCTCATATTCTGGTAGCGGTCCCTGAGTTGCTTGCGGCGCTCCCGGTTCAACTGTTTGTATTTGCGATAGTTGTCGCGGATGCGGCTTTGCTGCTCGGGAGACAGCTGGCGGTAGATTTCGTAGCGCTCGCGAATCAGTGCGCGACGCTCGTCGCTGAGGTTGCGCCACTGGGCGAAACGCTGCCTGGCCGCGTCGCGTTCCGCGGTTGACATCGCGGACCAGCGCTGCGCCCCGGTTGCGAGGCGTTGCTGGCGGTCCGCCGGTAACTGGTCCCAGCCTTCCGAGAATGCGTTCAGGACTTTCTGCTGATCCCCGGAAAGATCATCCCATGCGACACCGTCGGCGTTCGCAACACCGCAGATGAGCGCAATCAACACTATCAGCCATCTAGCCTTCATTTTCTGTCTCCGACGCACCTTCGTCCGTCTCCTCCGGAGGTGGTGCGTCCTGTCGTTCAACCATGACCGCGTCTTCGAGCAATTGCCATTCCTCGTCGGACTCTTCCCAGCTGCCGAGGTATTCGAGGAATTCCATATCGGTCACCGCCTCTTCTCCATCGTCAGCCAGCGCCGGCGCACAAGCGGCCATCACGGCGATGGTCAGGACTGCACGCTGGTCAACCAACGCTGTCCCCGTTGCCCGTCTCGGCCAGGTCGATCCAGTCGTAAAACTCGAGATCCTCCAGCATCTCGAGGTTGTCCTCACTCAGCAATATCTCCATGTCGACCGTCGATGCGTCTCCGGGCGTCTCGATGAGAGCCGGGGACTGCATTAATAAGAGCGCCACGGCGGCAGCTGTTGCGAGCCCGCCTGCCGGCGCCCACCGAAGCAGCGGCGGCCATCGCCGCGGCGACTTCTCGACAGCCGCGTGTCTTGCCTGGTTCAGGCGCGACAGGGTTGCTGCATCGAGACTGTCGACACTGTCGTCGAACAGCTGCTTCGCGCGCTTTTCGAATGCGTCGTTTGAATCGTTCACTGCCAATGCTCTCCCAGTTTGTCCCGGAGCGTGTGTACCGCCCGGGAATAATGTGTCTTCACGCTGCCCTGTGTACAGCCCATGGCGCTGGCGGTACCCGCCACGTCCAGCCCCTCGAAGGTCCGGAGCATGAAGGCCTCGCGCTGTCGGGCGGGCAGTTCACCGATCGCGTCTTCGAGTCCGCGCATCGCTTCGCCGGTTTCGGCAAGCTCCTCAGGCGTGCGCCCGGCGAGATCTTCAGCCTGGGCGATCGGGTCGTAGCCGTCATCGGCGGCCTGTTGGCTGCGGCCAAACCAGCTCATCACCCGGTTGCGGACGACCTGGCGCCGGTGAAAGTCGCGGATGCCGTTCTGCAGAATCCGGTAAAACAGCGGGGTCCACTCGTTTTCCGGCTGCGATCCGTAGTTCTGCACCAGCTTGATCATCGCGACCTGCACGAGATCCAGCGCTTCCTCGCGGTCGCGCACGGCAATTTCAGCGTAGCGCAGCGCGCGACGCTCGATATCCGCAAGGAACCGATTTAGATCCTCAGATTCGCGCAGCGTCTTAGCTCCCGTGTCACGCTCGCTGCAAGATACCGCAAATGCGGGGCTCGTTGCTTCCATGAACGCTTGACTCCCTGTCTCGGTTCTCTACCTTGTATTGTCCTAACGCAGAGTCGACGAATCCGTTGACACCGTCGTCCGGATTTTTGATGCCTCCTCCGTCGATCCTACAAGTCGCTATCAACGTGCCCTTGTCGCGGCGCTTCGACTACCTGGCGCCTGCAGGGCAGGCCGCGGTTATCGGCGCCAGGGTCCTGGTGCCGTTTGGCCGCAAAGACCAGGTCGGACTCGTCACCGGTCTTGCCGATAGCAGCGAGGTACCCGGAACCAGGCTGAAAGCCGCGAAGGCCGTGCTCGATTCGACGCCGCTGTTGAGCGAGGAGGACCTTTGGCTGTGCCAGTTCTGCAGCGACTACTATCACCACCCGCTCGGCGAAGTGATTGCGGCGGCGCTGCCCAAACTCTTGAGACTCGGAAAGCCGGTTTACCCCGAGATGGACTTCCTGCGGGCGACGCAGGCGGCCGAGACGGCGATTGACGGGCTTGGCCGGGCGCCAAAGCAGGCAGAGCTCTTGACGGCGCTCTTGGACGCAGGCGGCGAAGGCCTGAGCGCCGAGACGCTTTCGGAGCTGATGCCGGCATGGCGACGGGTCGCGAGGCCGCTGATCGAAAAGGGTTACGCCCGGCGCGAACGCTACAGGGCCGAGGACCGGCAGCTGGCGCGTGACCTCGAGGCCATTTCGGGCCCCGCATTGAATGAGCATCAGCTCGACGCCGTCGCCGCGGTCAGGCAGGCGCATGGCTTCGAGAGCTTCCTGATCAACGGTGTCACGGGCAGCGGCAAGACCGAGGTCTACCTGCACCTGATCGCCGATGTGCTGGACGAGGGCCGGCAGGTGCTGGTGCTCGTACCCGAGATCGGCCTGACGCCGCAGCTTGTGAACCGGTTTCGACGCCGCCTGGGCGTAGAACCCGTGCTGTTGCACTCGGCACTCAACGACAGTGAGCGCCTCGCCGGCTGGCGGATGGCGCGTAGCGGTCACGCGAAGCTCATCGTCGGCACCCGCTCTGCCGTCTTCGTGCCGCTCAAACGACCGGGCCTGATCGTGGTGGACGAAGAACATGACGGATCCCTGAAGCAGCAGGAGGGCTTTCGGTATTCGGCCCGCGACCTCGCAATCGTGCGCGCGAGTCGCGCCGACGTTCCCGTCGTCCTCGGCTCGGCGACGCCGACGCTGGAGATGCTCAAGCACTGTGCCGACGGTCGCTACAAACGCCTGGACCTGCCGGCGCGTGCGGGCGGCGCAGAGCCTCCAAAACTGCGACTGGTCGACCTGTCGCGAAGCCCGGGCCGGGACGGCCTGAGCGATGTTCTGCTCTCCGCCATCGAGCGACACCTTAATGAGGGCGGCCAGGCGCTGATGTTCCTGAATCGCCGCGGCTTTGCGCCAACGCTGATCTGCGGCGCGTGTGGACAGGTCGCCGAATGCCGCCGTTGCGATGCGCGAATGACGGTGCACGCCAGGGAAGGCATGCTGCGCTGCCACCACTGCGGCGCCGCCCGACCGATTGACCGTGAATGCGACGACTGCGGCGCTCAGGAGATGCGTCCGCTCGGTGAGGGCACGCAGAAGCTCGAAGACATCCTGACGGCGCGGTTTCCCGGGCGCGAGATCCGCCGCATCGACAGCGACAGCGTGCAGCGCAAAGGCGCGATTGGCGAGGCGCTGGAGCAGGCCACGGCGGGGGACGCGGACATCCTGGTCGGCACGCAGATGCTGTCGAAGGGACATCACTTTCCGAAGCTAACGCTGGTCGGCGTCATCAATGCCGACCAGGGCCTGTTCGGCACCGACTTTCGCAGCAGCGAGCGTCTCGGCCAGTCGATCGTGCAGGTCGCGGGGCGTGCGGGACGCGAGGAGCGACGCGGCGAGGTGTTTATCCAGACCGCGTTTCCGGACAACCCGTTCTGGGATCAGCTGTTGAATGGCGGCTATGACCGAATCGCCTCGGAGGCCATGCTCGAACGCGAGCAGGCCCACTGGCCGCCGTATGCCCGGTTGGCGCTGATCCGTGCGTCGGCGCATCGACAGACCGACGCGCTCAAGTTCCTGGAAACCGCAAGGGGGCTTGCCGTGCAGGCGGCCGGGGACCGGCTCCGCGTCCTCGGACCCGTTGACGCCCCGATGGCGAAGCGCGCCGGACGCTTCCGGGCCCAGCTGTTGTTACAGGCCCACGACCGGCAGGCGCTGCACCGCTGTCTCAGCGATCTGCGTCTGAAGCTCGAGGGCCATCCGGAGGCCCGAAAAGTGCGCTGGTCGATCGACGTCGACCCGGTCGAACTCCTCTGAGGGCTGCAGACCCGTAAACTTACGCCACGGCATAAGAACTGCTGTAGACTTGCCGGCTCGAAATTTTAGGCCCCGGGAATGAAATCCACGATCGCAGAACTCCTGAGCAGCGCGCTGGCCGACTTGCCGGCGCTCTCCGATGCACTGCACGGAATCGACATTGCTGCGACGATCGAACGCACGCGCGACGACAGCCACGGCGACTTCGCGTCGAACGTCGCTATGCGCCTTGCAAAACCCGCACGGCGCAGCCCGAGGGACCTCGCCGGTGAGATCGTGGAGCACCTTGGCGACAGCGAAGAGCTGGACCGTGTCGAGATCGCGGGACCCGGCTTCATCAACTTCTACCTGAGCGCCTCGTCCTACCACAGCGAACTGAAGTCGATCCTCGCCCGTGGCGAGGACTACGGCCGCAAGCCGCCCACGCGGTCGCCCCGCATTCACCTGGAATTCGTATCGGCCAACCCAACCGGGCCACTGCACGTCGGCCACGGCCGTCTCGCAGCATTCGGCGCGACCGTTGGCAACCTGCTCGAGTCGCAGGGGCTGCCGGTTCATCGCGAGTATTACGTCAATGATGCAGGGCGCCAGATGGACATTCTCGGCGTCAGCGTGTGCATCCGGTGGCTGGAGCTTAAGGGCACCGACGTGTCATTCCCGGACGCCGGTTATCGCGGCGACTACATTCGTGACATCGCCGCCGCAATCAACATGACCGGCATCGACGACGTGTCGGCTGAGGCGTTGATGGCGGGCCTGCCGGCCGACGGACCGGACGGCGACAAGGAAGCTCGTATCGAGGCGCTGATCGACAACGCAAAGCGGGAATTCGGCGAGGACGGGTTCGACCGCATACGGCAGCAGGCGCTGGACAGCATTCGCGACGATATCGAGGACGATCTCGCTGAGTTCGGCGTCCACTACGATCGCTGGTTCTCCGAGCAGAGCCTGACCAAGACGGACCGCATCGACACGGCGCTGAGCGTGCTCAATGATCGGGGCATGCTGTACGAGAAGGATGGCGCCACCTGGTTTCGCGCGACGGACTTCGGCGACGAGAAAGACAGAGTCGTGGTCCGCGAGAACGGCGTGAAGACCTACTTTGCCTCCGACATCGCGTATCACTTCGACAAGCGTGAGCGCGGCTTCGATCACCTGATCGACATTCTCGGGGCCGATCACCACGGCTACGTGTCTCGTGTAAAGGCCGGCCTGTCCGCGATGGGTTACGCCGGCGACGACCTCGAGGTCGAGCTCGTGCAGTTTGTCGCCCTGTTCCGCGGCGGCGAGAAGATGCAGATGTCCACGCGATCCGGTGAGTTCGTAACATTGAGGGATCTGCGCAACGAGGTGGGTAACGACGCCGCGCGCTTCTTCTACGTGTCGCGGTCCAACGATCAGCACCTGGACTTCGACCTCGACGTCGCCAAGTCGGAATCGAACGACAACCCGGTGTACTACATCCAGTACGCACACGCGCGCATCGCCCGCGTCTTCGGCAAGCTCACCGAGGCGGGGCACAGTTACGACGAAGGCAGCGCCGCGCTGGACAGGCTGGTCGAACCCCAGGAGCGGGCGCTGATGAAACGACTCAGTCGCTACGCCGAGATCCTCGAGACGGCAGCGAGGAACCGCGCGCCGCAGACGCTGGTGCACTACCTGCGTGACCTCGCCAACGACTTCCACACACTGTACAACGCGCATCAATTTATCTTAGACGATGCGCCGCTTCGTGACGCCCGCCTGTTATTGTGCAACGCAACGAAGACCGTCATCGCCAACGGGCTGGACATACTCGGCGTCTCTGCACCGGACAGGATGTAATGGCAAAGAGACGCAAGAAAACGCGCCGCAAGACTCGCAAGGACGATCCCTACCCGGGCTGGGTATGGATGGTGTTCGGGCTCGCGATCGGGCTGTCGGTCGCTGCCGCCGTCTACTTCAGCGACAGCCCCGAGCCGCGAGTGGCCATGACTGCGGCAGAGCCCGTGCAGTCGCCACAATCGCCGCCGGCATTCGACGACAATGGCGAGACGGCGGACATTCCGCCCGCCACGGAACCGCGATTCGACTTCTATGAGCTCCTCAAGAAGATGGAGGTCGAGGTGGACGCCGCAGCGCCGTCGGTCGAAAAAGACACAACGGCGCAGGCCGTAGTTCAGGAAGGTACGTACATCCTGCAGGCAGGCTCATTCTCATCGAAGGAAAATGCGGAGAGCCGACGCGCCGAACTGGGCTTTCAGGGCATCGAATCTCGCATCATCGCTGCCAACGTAAATGGCGAAAGAAAGTACAAAGTCCTAATTGGCCCAGTAAGTGACCTCGATCGACTTAACCTGCTTCGCAGCCAGCTGCGGGCCGCGGGTATTGACGTACTCCGCATGACCGTCAGTGACTGACACATATCTAACTCTATGCCCCGCCGCACTGGATTGCTGATGCTTGCTCGCCGCGCCACGTGGCTTGCATCGCTGGCTTTGCTGGCTGCCTGCGCGCAGGTTCCCGAAGTGGTCGTTATCGAAAAGCCGGCTGAGGCGCCACCGGAGGTGCCTGCCGAACCGGAATCCCCAACGCCGCCTGAAGTGCCGCCGGAACCGCCGCGACCCAACATCACGATCGCATCGGTCGGCGACATGATGATCGGCACCGACTTCCCGGAAAACCATCTGCCCGACGACGATGGCATCGGATTCTTTGGTGGTGTCCAGTCGTACCTGTCGAACGCGGACCTGGCGGTCGGGAACCTCGAAGGCGTGCTGGTCGACGGCGGCGAACCGGCGAAGGCCTGCAAGAACCCGAAGGCCTGCTGGCTGTTCCGTTCTCCGACGCGATACGCGTCGCACTATCGAGCAGCCGGGTTCGATGTGCTGAGCCTCGCCAACAACCACGCGCGGGACTTCGGCGAGGAAGGCAGGACATCGAGCATGGAGGCACTCGATGCGGTCGGCATAGTTCATTCCGGCAGGGAAGGAGAGTTCGCAAGTTTCGAGGCGAAGGGACTGAAGGTCGCGTTCCTGGCCTTTGCGGTGACAAGAAACTCGAACCTGATGCTCGACTACGATCTTTCGGAGCAGCAAGTTCACGAGCACGCCCGGGATCACGACATCGTCATCGTCTCCTTCCACGGCGGCGCCGAGGGACTGGAATCGCAAAACATCCCGTTCGACGAAGAAACCTACTACGGAGAACCGCGTGGCGACGTCGTTCTGTTCGCGCGGCGCATGGTGGACGCCGGCGCCGATCTCGTCATCGGTCACGGTCCCCACGTCATCAGGGCGATGGAACGCTACAAGGACCGGCTGATCGCCTATAGCCTCGGGAACTTCGCGACCTACTACGGCATCAGCGTCGCCGGCATCAAGGGCGTCGCCCCGATTCTCGTAACAAAGCTCGGCCCGGACGGCCGCTTCATCGATGGCAGCATCGTATCGACACGGCAGTTGCGGCCCGCCGGACCAACGCTGGATCCGACACGACGCGCTCTCAGGCTGGTGCGTGAACTGACGGCCGAGGACTTCGGTGACTCGGGCTTGAGCTTTAACGATGACGGAACGATAACGGCCGTCGAACGCGGTCCGGTGCCGGAGCACCCACCGGTAGAGTCAGTCGTCGGCGGTGATGGACTTGAAGTCGACGCCGAGTGAGCGAAGCTTGCGGTACAGGTGCGTCCTCTCCATGCCGACCCGTTTAGCGAGTCGGCCGACCTTGCCTTCACACAACACCAGCTGTTGCTGCAGGTAAGCCCGCTCGAATTGCTCTCGCGCTTCGCGCAGCGGCAGCGCCAGCAGATCCTGTTTGACCAGCGGTTCCTCATTCTTGACGTTGTCGGCGATCTCGGCTTCGACTTCGGCAAGCGTGATGTCATCGTCCGACCCGCTCATCAACAGCCGCCGGACGAGGCTCTTGAGCTCGCGGACGTTGTCCGGCCACGGATAGTTGCGAAGCCGATTCTGTGCGGCGACATCGAAGCGGCGGAATGTCAGCCCCTCGTTCTCGACGAGCTTGTCGACGTAGTAGGCCAGCAGTTCCGGCACGTCCTCTGAGTAGTCGCGCAACGGAGGGACGCGCAGGCCCAGCGCGTTCAGGTGTGCATGCAGATCTCGACGCAGTTCGCCCGAATCAAGCTTGCGGTCGATATCGTCACCCGCGGTCGCCAGCACCCGGGCATCGAAGCGGATGGGACTTTTGCCGCCCACGCGCATGAAGCTTCCCTCTTCGAGGGCGCCGAGCAGTACCTTCTGCGCCTCGTCGTTGAGGTCGGTCAGTTCATCGATAATCAGGGTCCCTTTGCCGGCCTTCTCGATGACACCCGGATAGATCGTGCCATCCTGCTCGCTGCCGAGAATCTGCTCCTCGGCATTGCTGCGCGTGATGGACGCACCGGTCAGGACGACGGCGGGCTCAGCCGCGCGTCCGCTCAAACCGTGCATGTAGCGAGCGAACGCGCCGCGGCCCGTGCCCGGCTCGCCGCTGATCAACACGGTTGAATCCTGTAACGCGAACTGCTGTGCCCGTTCTCGCAGGCTCTTCATCAGTTCGCTGCGACCCACGGGTGTCAGCAATGCCGGCAACATCGTCCTCGACTTGCCCGCCTGCGACGCGACAGATTCCAGCGCTGACTCGACGGTGCGCAACAGCTTCGCCAAGGACAGCGGTTTCTCGACGAAATCGAAAGCACCGAGGCGCGTGGCCTCGACGGCAGTATCGACGGTGCCGTGCCCGGACATGATGACGACGGGGCACTGTAGCTCGCCCGATTCCGACCACTCGCGAAGCAGGGTGATACCGTCGGTGTCGGGCATCCAGATATCTAAGAGGATCAGGTCGAACTTGTCGGCCTCGCGGGCACGGCGAGCCTCCTCGGCGTTCGCCGCGACGGTCACACCGTAACTCTCATCGCTGAGAATTTCGGAAATCAGCGCCCGAATGTCCGCTTCATCATCTACAACGAGTACGTGAGCATTCGTCATGCTCTTTCCCTCCTCTGGTCCGCAAGATGCGGCAGCTTCGCGATAATTGACTCTCTTGCGGTGTCGGTCATCGGCAGGCGAATGCTGATAACGGCACCTCCGTCTTTCCTGTTCTGTGCGCGTATCGATCCCATGTGCTCCTCAACGAGCTTCTTGACGATCGCGAGGCCTAAGCCCGTGCCTTTCGGCTTGGTCGTGACGTAGGGATCGAACACCTGGTTCACGGACCCGGTATCGAAGCCGGGACCGTTGTCTTCTACCCGGATCTGGCAGAACGGCATGCCGTCGATCTCGACTCGACTCAGGAGAATGTCGATTTGGCCGTCCTTGGTGTTCTCGAGTGCCTCAACGGCGTTTCGGATCAGGTTGTGCAGAATCTGGCGCACGCGACCCATGTCGGCCTCGATCGGCCCGAGGCTCGGGTCCGGCGTGATCGCGATCTCGACGTTCATCCCCTGCGCCCGATACAGGTCGACGACCTCGTGCACGAGGCCTTCGATGTCGAAGCGACCGAGCTCCATGTCCGGTGCGCGGGCATAGTCCCTGAACGCGTTCACCATCTCCTTCATCGCCTCGACCTGCTGCACGATCGTATGCGTCGCGCGATCTAGGATCTGGCCCTCTTCGTCTTCCATCGTGCCTAGGTACTTGCGCCGCAGTCTCTCGGCGGACAGCTGGATCGGCGTCAGCGGGTTTTTAATCTCGTGCGCCAGCCTTCGCGCCACCTCGCCCCACGCCGCATCGCGTTGTGCCTGCAACAGCGCGGTGATGTCATCGAATACGATGACGTAGCCTGCGGGCTTGTCATCCTTGCCGGGCAGCGTCGTACAGGCGCAGGTCAACACTCGTCGACCGACCTCGCCGCGCAGGACGATCTGTTCGCGCCACTCGGTTTCTCCCGCTTTCAGGTGCATCATCGACACATCGACAAACTGCTCGACCAGCGGGCCTTCCTTCGACACGTCCGTCAGTGACTGTCCGGCTCGTGAACCGAGGTCAGTGTTCAGGATAGCGCTCGATGCCTGGTTCGCGTTGCGGATGCGAAACTCGCTGTCCAGCGCGACAACGCCGGTGGACAGTCGGGCGAGGATGATGGCGAGTCTCGCGCGCTCGGCCTCAACCAGCGACTGGTTCAGGCTGGCCTGCTCGCTCGCAACGGCCAGGCGCTGCGTCATGTCATTGAACGAGCGGATCAGGAAGCCGATCTCGTCGCGTGTCGGCTGTGGCAGCTTGAGGTCGAAGTCACCCTTCGCGACCGCGCGGGTTCCGTAGACGAGTTGCTGGATCGGCGCAACCAGTCGACGTGAGAAGACAAACGCGCCATAGATCGACGCCAGCAGCGTCAGCAGCAGGACGACACTCAGTGTCAGCGTGAAGATGCCCTTCAGGTCGTCGCGCAGGAACAGCAGCTCGCTGTATCGCTGATACGAATTCTCGACCGTGTAAGCCATGCGACCGAGGCGGCTCGTTACCGGGAAATGCGCCTGGATGACGCCCAGCGGCTGCGCCTGTGCCGAACTGTAGAACGGCACCGCCGTCCGGATCTCGTACGTGTCGGCCTCGAGGGGATCGAGGCTGACGAACGGCCGGTTCTGCCTGAGCTGCAGGATCACTTCTTCCGTAAGACGTTTCGGCAGCGCCGCGGCCGAGCTGTCCGAGCTGGTCGCAAGAATACGGTTGTTCGCGCCGTACAGCGTCACCTCGCTCGCACCGTTCTCGCGTCGCAGCATACTCAGCTGAAAAATAAAGTCGCGCTCGCTGACGTTTCTTAAGCTGCGCGCTATCGTCTGCGTCGCTGCCAGGTTGTCACGCATCTGGAGTTCGAGTGCTGCGCGGCTGAGCTGAACCGCGTTGTCGAGGCCCTCCTCGACTTCGACATCAAACCAGGTATCGATGCCGCGATTGATGAACTGCACCGAGAAGTAGAAGACGATCAGCAGCGGCAGGACGACGAGACCCACAAAGATTCCGACCATGCGGGCCTTGAGCTTCGAGCCGGGCACGTTGTCCGAGTACTCCCGGAACAGCCGCACCAGGTTGCCGATGACGAGCAGGAACAGCAGGACGACGCCGACGATATTGATGACGAGGATCGCATCGTTCAGGCGGCCGAACTCATCGGAGTTCTGAGCGGTAACGCTCAATAGGAACAGCGCGACGACCGCGAGGAGGACGCCGGTGGCGCCTAGCAGGAAGGTCGCGGCTCGTTTTACCGTTCTAATGACCATTCGAACCATTCGCTTTTCAGCTGCCATTCACTGCGCCAGAAGAACACGAACCGGAGCGACGGCGGATACTGCTGCGTATTCAGCAGCGCGCGGATGCGCAGTCGGTAGCCTTTATCGGGTTCGAGCAGGGCATCATCGATAATGGGCAATGCCTGCACCCGGCCTAACGTGTTCAGGGCGGAGTAGAGAGTCGCGAAGGATTCCTGGTTACCGGTATTGACGTTGCGCACGATATAGCGCTGGCTCAGCGGCCTGTATTCGAGCTCGTAGCGAACCTTTAGTTCGGCATCGAGGCTGTCCGGCACCCAGCGGCGGGTTCGAATGACCTCGAGTTGCAGTTCGACCGTCAGCGGCACTCCGGCTTCGAGCGCCTGCAGCGCCTCGCTCGACAGCACGAGCTGAAGCCTTGCATCGAGCGTGTGGACACCGCTCAGCAACTCGGTCGTCGCCGAGCGAACCTCGAAATACCCCTCGCGCTCGAGATCCTGTTGCGCGTAAGCCGCAGTGCTGATCAGCAGCACGACGAGGCAGCCCCGGTACAAGCGGCGAAAGGGTTCGATTCGAGATTTCAGCATTTAACGGTTCAGGTAGCCTTCTCAAGGCACGCAAAATAGAAGCCATCCATGCCGTCCGTTCCCGGCAAGACCTGGTATCCTCGTGCCTGTCGCCGCATTACATCGCGGATGTTGTTATTTTGCAACAGGTCATTCTCGGTCGCGTCCGGCGTTGCGTCCAGGAACGCGTCGACGACGCGCTCATTTTCATCCTTGAAGACGGAACACGTCACGTACAGCAGGCGCCCGCCCGGCTTCAGCGTCTGCCACAGCGAACCCAGCAGCGTTGCCTGTACTCGTGCCAGCGCCGCGATATCCGTTGCTCGCCGCAGGAGCTTGATGTCGGGGTGTCGCCTGATCACACCACTCGCCGAGCAGGGCGCATCCAGCAAGATAGCGTCGAAGGGGCGCCCATCCCACCAGCCTTTAGTCTCAGACGCGTCTGCGACCGCAATCGTCGCCTCGAGCTGCAAGCGGTCGAACGTCTCCCGGATTACGCCGGCTCGCCGCTCGTCCACGTCGATGCAGATCAGCGCATCGTCCGGGTCGGCGAGCTCCTTGAGATGCGCACTCTTGCCGCCCGGCGCTGCGCAGGCATCCAGCATGCGTGCCGCGCCGCCGCCGAGGCACCAGGGCGCCGCGATTTGCGCACCGCCGTCCTGGACGGAGACGAGACCGTTAGCAAAGCCCGGCAGACGGCTGACCGGAACCGGCGCTGCGAGGCGTAGCGCCTGCGGCAGCGCCGCATGGCGCTGGTTCTCGTAGCCGGCCTCGTCGAGCATCGCCTTGTACGAGTCGAGCGTCGTCTGGCGGGTATTGATGCGCAGCCACATCGGCGCCCGCGCATCGTTCGCGGCGAGAATCTGCTGCCAGTCATCTGGCCAGTCTGATTGGAGCCGCTCGACGATCCAGGTCGGATGATTGAACCGCGCCTCGAGACTGTCGGGCGCACTGGTTTCTCGCTGCGCTCGCCTTAAGACGGCGTTAACGAGGCCTGCGAGGCGAGGTTTGCCCAGGCGCTTTGCGGCCTCGACGGTCTCGGCGATTGCCGCATGATCGGGAACCCGCGTGTCACTGAGCTGAAACAGGCCGACGTCGATCAGTGCTGCAATGACGCTGTCGCGCGATCGTATCGGACGATCCAACAGCTGCCGGCGACGGTCCTCGAGGCGAAAGTGCATTCGCAGGGTGCCGTACGCCAGCATGCGAACAAAGGCTTCGTCGTCCGTATCGACCGACCCCAGCGCGGCATCCAGCGATCGGCCGTTGCTGCGGACGCCGTCAACGACTCTTGCCGCACTGGCCCGGGCCGCTGCGCCTTTGCGGCTCACGTCGAGAAATTCTGGTCGGACAGGTTCATGGCATCGGCCAGCTGGTGAGCCATGACCCGCCCCTTGCCGGCTCGCTGCAGTTCCTCGAGCAACAGGCCCCCGTGTCCACAGGCGACCAGCACGCCGGCTTTCGACACCTCGATCACCTCGCCCGGCTCACCCGCCGCGTCGTCGACGGTTTGCGCCTGCCAGCACTTGACGCGCCGGCCGTCGACAATGAAGAAGCTCCCCGGCACCGGGTTGAACGCCCTGACCTTTCGCGCAAGCGTCTCGGCGCTCTCCCGCCAATCGAGCTCCGCATCGGCGGTGCTGACTTTGCCGGCATAGGTCGCACAAGCCTCGTCCTGGACCTGGGCCTCAAGCGTTCCGGCAGCGATCTCATCAATGTGGCGAACCAGCAGGTCGCCGCCCAGCGTCGCAAGTCGGTCGTGCAGAACACCCGCCGTGTCGTCCGGCTCGATTCGGACGGCTTCGCTGACAAAGACGGGCCCGGTGTCGAGACCCGCCTCCATCTGCATGAGACTGATGCCGGTCTCGGTGTCACCGGCCAGTATCGCTGCCTGTATCGGCGCCGCGCCGCGCCAGCGCGGCAGAATCGATGCGTGCACGTTCAGGCAGCCGTGCCGCGGTACGTCGAGGATGTCCTGCGGCAGCAGCAGTCCGTAGGCGGCGACGACCAGCAGGTCAGGCTCGAAGGCCCTGAGCGTATCGGCCGCCCCCTCGTCCCGCAGCGTACGGGGCTGCAGCACGGGGATCTCGTGCTCGTTCGCGTACTGCTTCACCGGGCTCTGCTTGAGCTTTTTGCCACGGCCCGCGGGCCGGTCAGGCTGAGTGTAGACCGCGACCGGAGGATGGCCGCCATCGACGAGCGCTTTCAGTGATGCGAGCGCGAAGTCGGGGGTGCCTGCAAAAACGATAGCCGGCCGGGTCATGGAGTTATCGATGCAGGGGGTTTGATCAGGCGCTCACGGCGGCCGCCTGGTGGCGGCGGTCTTTCTCGAGTCGTTTGCGAATCCTTGTTCGTTTGGCCTCGGAGATGTAGTCGACGAACAGCTTTCCGTCGAGATGGTCAATCTCGTGCTGAACGCAGACCGCGAGCAGGCCCTCCAGGTCTTCCTCGCGAACCTCGCCGTCGCGATCCAGGTACTTGAGGCGGATCGTATCGGCGCGTTTGACCTCTTCGTAGTAGCCCGGTACCGACAGGCAGCCTTCCTCGGTCGTTGTGACGCCGTCTTTCTCGACGATCACCGGGTTAATGAATACGCGGGGCTCACTTTGGTCACCGCTGACATCCGCAACGAGGAAGCGCTTGTGGATGTCGACCTGCGTGGCAGCCAATCCGATGCCGGGCGCGGCATACATGGTCTCAAACATGTCGTCGATGGTGGCTCGCAGGGCGTCATCAACCGTCTCGACGGGCTTCGCCTTCTTGCGGAGCCTCGGATCGGGAAATTCCAAAATAGTGAGTTTTGCCATAATTCAGATTGTTAAATAATAGGATCGTCGATCCAAAATCATTTGTTTGCTCGCGCATTTTGCAAGGCCGCGCCTGCCAGATTTTCTACAAGAACGCCCTAAATAATTGACTTCATTGAATATGATGACAGACAATGCGGCAGGCTTCAGGTCCGTTTTTGGGCGGTCTGCGGGCCTTAAAAATGTGACGTATGCAAGCTATCGACCGTTCGGAACGACATATTATAGCAACGCAACAGGCCCAACGGCCCGAATCGGCTTCCAGGGAGCAACAGCCAACCATGGTCCACCGCAAAGCACGCTTGATTAAGGGTATCCGAGTCGCCGCAATCTCGATGGCGGTCACACTCGCCGGATGCTCATCCTTGAATTCAATGAATCCGTTTGGTGGTGGCAGTGAGCCCCAGGCGGCGACGCCGGTCGAACGGCCCGCCCCGGCGCCGGTCCGCTCGACGTCCGTTGACGAAAGCGCTAACACCGTGCCCGCGTACAGCGGCCCGGTCGTGACGCGAGTCAACGAGCCTGTGCCCCTCGCGAAAGGACACCCCGACGAGTACGTCGTTCAGCTCGGCGACACGCTGTGGGATATCGCAGGGCAGTTCCTGAACGATCCGTGGTTCTGGCCCGAGATCTGGTATGTGAACCCCGAGATTGAGAACCCGCACCTTATATACCCCGGCGATGTGCTCGGCCTCGTCTACATCGACGGCCAGCCGCGTATCACGAACGTTCGCGCGTCGACGTTCCGTTTGTCGCCGCAGGCTCGCGTCTCACCGCTGACCCAGGCTGTAGCCAGCGTTCCTTACGACGCGGTCTCGGCGTTCCTGAGCACGGGCGTCATCCTCGAGAAGGGACAGGCTGACTCGCTGCCCTACATGCTCGAGACGCGCGGCGATCACCTGATCGCATCTGCAGGCAATGAGATCTATGTCCGTGGTGTCGACGGCGCCCCGGCCGGCACTCGCTACAGCCTCGTCAAAGTCGGCGACGCGCTGTATGACCCGGACGACAATCGGCTGGTGGGTTACCAAGGCATCTTCGTCGGCGCCGGCACGTTGCGTCGTGGCGGTGACCCGTCAACGGTTGCGCTGACCGAAAGCAAGCAGGAGGCCGTGATCGGCGATCGCCTGATTCCGGAGGCTGTCGACATTCCGCTGAATTTCTTCCCGCGTGCACCCAGTTACGAGGTCGAGGGTCGGATCATCTCCGTCGTCGGCGGTGTTTCGCAGATCGGCCAGTACCAGGTCGTGGTTCTCAACCGCGGCTCTGCCAACGGCCTCGTCGTTGGTGATGTCTTGAGCGTCTTCCAGACCGGCGAAGAAATCGACGATCGGGTCGGTGGCGGCAAGGTCAGGCTGCCGGATGAGGAAGCCGGAACGGCGATGGTGTTCAAGGTCTATGATCGCATCAGCTACGCACTGGTCATGGAAGCAGAGACGAACATCAACGTACTCGATACGGTACGCAACCCGTCCTGATCAGACACCACCGAGCTTAATGTCGACGGCGCCTTCGGGCGCCGTTGTCGTATCAAGAGATGTTGCCGTGCAGGTCGGTCTCCCGTGCTCGAGTCTTGCGAGCGCCGCCTGCAGGTGACCGCTCATCCGCCGGATTCCGGTCGCGCTTTCGTCCCTCGCTCGTCGCGGCGAGTGACCCAGTCGACGGCGAAGAAGGCGAGCGTTCGCTGCCAGCCACAAACCCGTGCCTGTTGAAAAAATGTTAGCGCGATCCTCGGCCAACCGGTATCGCGCAGCTCAATCCCTGCGAGGTCACAAGAAGCCGTACCGCCGGCCATCGACGGAAGCGTCGACGTCGAGACCGACGGATCGGCCGTGGGTTCGGCGACTACGAGGACGGTCGCGAGCACCGCGACAACCAGGCAGAGCCAGGATGCGAGCCTGCGCCGTGGCCTGCCTGACCGTCTGCCACGCGTCATCACGCAGCCCCTGCGAGCTTCAGCACCAGGCTAACGGCGCCGTAGCCGGCAGCCGCGCCCAGCAATGCGCTGCCCGCCAGCGTCCACGCCGATACCGGCTCACAGGATGCAATGGTGCTCTCGGCGTAGGCGAGTTGCTCGTCCCCGTGACTGACGGTACAGGTCACGCGAGGTACGCGGAAGCTCGGCAAGGCGATAGTGACGTTGACGGCCCGACCGTCGAGATCCAGGCTGTGCCGGCTCTTTTTGGACCACGAGATTCGGCTCGCGACGAGCTCATCGTCGACCCAAATCCGCTCCCGACCGCTGATCGCCGAGTTGTGCACGGTGACCCGGCGGCCGTCGATGTCAAAGTAGAACCAGAAGCCGTTACGGATTCCGGGCTCGATGTTGCGATCGATGTTCGTTGCGTTCATTTGCTGACTCCTTGTTTTCGTCGTTGCGTCGCCGGCCAATGCCGACGTGGAGCCAGTCTCGTGATTTCACGGTCCTAAGAACACGCCAGGAACACGCCAGGAACACGTCTGTCGCAAGGCTGTCAGTCGCTGTCAGGTTGCTGTCGGGCGCTTGCAGACGGCGCCTGACAGACAATTTCGGCAGTTCGTCCCGATTAGCCGCCGCGCTGCGCCGGCTTCAGCGCTATAGTTCAGTGTTCGTCAGGCTCGAGACCTTATGCAGGAACAGCAAAGCGCCATCATCGTTGCATCGCTCGCGCGACTGCGGGCCGGCCAGCTCAATAACCTGGTGGCCCGGTTCGGCGACCTTGCCTCTGCCCTCGGGCAGTCTGCAGCCCGCCTGACGGATGCGGGCCTGACGGAGCAGCAGGCAGACAGGATACGGGCCCCCGAAGCGTCGGCAGTCGCAGCCACGATGGACTGGCTGCAGACAGAAGGTCACACGCTGCTGGTCCTGGGCGACGAGTCTTACCCGCAGCTGCTGGCCGGTATCGACGACCCGCCGCCGTTTTTGTACGTCAACGGTGGCGTTGACGCACTGCACCTCCCGAGCCTCGCCATCGTTGGCAGCCGCAACCCGACGAAAGGGGGAGAACGAAATGCGTCTGATTTCGCCGAGCACCTCGCCGGCAACGGCTTCGTCGTGGTCAGCGGGCTCGCACAGGGCATCGACACCGCCGCGCATCGCGGTGCGCTCGCGTCTGGCGGGTCGACGGTCGCCTGCCTCGGACACGGCATTGACCGGATCTATCCGGCGGCGAACCGGGACCTGGCACACAGCATTGCGGCGCAGGGCGCCCTGGTCAGCGAATTCCCGCTGGGCACAGCGCCGGACAAGCGACACTTTCCCCAGCGCAACCGCCTGATCAGCGGCTTGAGCCTGGGCACGCTCGTCGTAGAGGCCGCGAAACGCAGCGGTTCGCTGATCACCGCCCGGCTTGCCGGGGAGCAGGGGCGAGAGGTCTTCGCGATACCGGGCTCAATCCACAATGCGCTGTCGCGTGGCTGCCACCAGCTCATCCGTTCCGGCGCCAAGCTCGTCGAGTCGGCGGATGACATCGTGGCCGAGCTGGGCCACTGGATCAGTCACCTCAGGCAGCCGGAAACGGAAGTCGAGACCTCGGTCACTGAGGATCTCAACGATGAGCAGAAGGACCTGCTCAACATAATGGGTCATGACCCCGTCAGCATCGATTCGCTGGTCGAGGGCTCCGGTTTGACGATCGACCAGCTTTCATCCATGCTTCTGATTCTCGAACTCGAAGGACGAGTTGAAAAACTGCCAGGAGGGCAGTACGCCACCCTCCACCGGCCGGACTCAGCCGAGCGGCCCAGCAACACAAAATAAGTCAGGGGACTCCTCGACGCATGAAAGAAAACGTACTCGACGTATTAATGTATCTCTTCGAGACCTACGTAGATACGGAAGACAACCCGGAACCTGATCAGAACGAACTGCGGAACGACCTCTCGCTGGCTGGCTTCGGTGACGCCGAGATCGATCGCGCACTCGACTGGCTCGATGAACTGACAGACCACCAGAACGTCGCCAGCGTCGTCGCGGATTCGTCACGCGGCACGCGGGTCTACTCCGAGTTCGAGATGGACCGGCTGGATGTCAGCTGCCGCGGCTACATTGCCTACCTCGAGCAGATCGGCATCCTCTCCGTGTCGCAGCGAGAGATCCTGATCGATCGCCTGCTGGCGTTGGAAACCGACGATATCGACGTCGAGCAGATCAAGTGGGTTGTGCTCATGGTGCTGTTTAGCCAGCCCGGTCAGGAGCAGGCTTATGCACAGATGGAGGATCTGGTTTTCGAAGAGAACACGGGGATGGTTCACTAACGATAGAGACATTCCAGCCGCGAGAACTGTTCGGGCCTTCCTTGACACCTCGCGCTGAAGCACGTAATTAAACCGCGGCAATGCCCGCGGTTTATTTTTTCCGGGCAGCATCACGGTTAAGGAAAACAGACCACGCATGTCAAAAAACCTCGTAATCGTAGAGTCTCCTGCGAAGAGCAAGACCATCGAAAAGTACCTCGGCAAGGACTTTTCCGTGATGGCGTCCTACGGGCACGTCCGTGATCTCGTGCCGAAAGGCGGCGCCGTCGATCCTGACAAGGGCTTCGAAATGAAGTACCAGGTCATCGAGCGCAACGAGAAACATGTCAACGCCATCATTCGTGCGCTGAAGAAGGCCGATGCCCTGTACCTCGCAACTGACCCCGACCGCGAGGGCGAGGCGATCAGCTGGCACCTCATCGAGCTGCTACGCGAAAGAGACGCACTCGACGATAAGGCCGTGCACCGGGTCGTCTTCCACGAGATTACGAAGAAGGCCGTGCGCGATGCGATAGAACACCCACGTGAACTGTCCGAGCACCTGGTCGGCGCCCAGCAGGCGCGACGCGCCCTCGACTATCTCGTCGGCTTCAACCTGTCGCCGCTGTTGTGGAAAAAGGTGCAGCCAAAGTTGTCGGCCGGGCGCGTACAGAGTCCTGCGTTACGCATGATCGTCGAGCGCGAGCTCGAGATCGAAGCGTTCAAGGCGCGCGAGTATTGGACCATCGAGGCCGATCTCAGCAAGGAGAAACAACCGTTCCTCGGTCGCCTGGTCAGCTACAAGGGCGAGAAGGTCGAGCAGTTCAGCTTCGAGAACGAGGCGGCGGCCCGCGACGTAGAAACGACGATTAACGATGCCTCCGGCGGCAAGCTGACGACGGTCAGCGTTTCGAAGAAGCAACGCCGCCGCAACCCGGCCGGTCCGTTCACGACATCCACGTTGCAGCAGGAAGCGTCGAGGAAGCTCGGTTTCAATACGCAGCGCACGATGCGCGTCGCGCAAAAACTCTACGAGGGAATCGAGCTGCCGGACGAGGGCAACGTCGGCCTGATCACGTACATGCGTACGGACTCGGTCACACTCGCCGACATCGCGCTGGCCGAGATTCGAGACACGATTGCGCAGCGCTACGGCGACAAGAACGTGCCTGCCGAGCCACGCATCTTCAAAACGAAAGCCAAGAACGCGCAGGAAGCGCACGAGGCGATTCGCCCTACGTCCGTGCTGCGCACGCCGGACGACGTGAAGGCTGCGCTGGACGAAGACCAGCTGAAGCTCTATTCGCTGATCTGGAAGCGAACGATGGCCTGCCAGATGGTGCCGGCGGTGTTCGACACGGTCGCCATCGAGTTCGCAGCCGGTGCGCCGGAAGACGGCCATCGCCTGCGCGCTAACGGCTCGGTACTCGTCGAACCGGGCTTTATGGCGGTCTACCAGGAGGGCAAGGACGACGCCAAGGACGATGACGGCGACCGGCTTCTTCCCGAGATCAACGAGGGCGATGTCGTGCAGATGGACGAACTGCGTCCCGAACAGCACTTCACCGAACCGCCGCCCCGCTACACCGACGCCAGTCTCGTCAAGGCGCTCGAAGAGTACGGCATCGGCAGGCCGTCCACGTATTCGAACATCATCCAGACGCTGAAGAATCGCGAATACATCGAGGTCGATGGCAAGCGATTCATCCCGACGGACATCGGCCGGATCGTCAACGGTTTCCTGACCGATCACTTTACACAGTACGTCGACTACGACTTCACGGCGAAGCTGGAGGATGACCTCGACGCCGTGTCCCTGGGCGACAAGGACTGGGTACCGCTGCTCGAAAACTTCTGGGGACCGTTCCACGAGCTCTGCGAAGAAAAAGACAGCACCGTGACGCGCGGGGACGTCGCCCAGGAGCGAGAGCTGGGCACGGACCCGAAGAGCGGGAAGCCCGTGTCGGTCCGCATGGGCCGCTACGGCCCGTTTGCCCAGATCGGCACCAAGGACGACGAGGAAAAACCGAAGTTCGCGGGCTTGCGCCCCGGACAGAAGATGACGGAGATCACGCTCGAGGAGGCGCTCGAGCTGTTCAAGCTGCCGCGCAAGCTCGGAGAAACGCCCGATGGGCTGTCGGTCTCCGCCAGTGTCGGACGCTTCGGCCCTTACGTGCGCTACGGCGACAAGTATGTCTCGATTCGCGGCGACGACGATCCGTACACGATCGAGCTGCCGAGGGCCCTCGAACTGATCGAGGAAAAGAAGATCGCCGATGCCAACCGCATCATCCAGGACTTCGAAGAAGAGGGGATCCAGGTGCTGAACGGCCGGTACGGCCCCTACATCACCGACAAGAGCAAGAACGCTCGCGTACCCAAGGACCGTGATCCGAAGAGCCTGAGCCTCGAAGAGTGCAAGGAGCTGCTGGCGGCAGCACCGGAACGTCGCGGACGCAAGAAGGTGACTAAGAAAGCGGCGGCGAAGAAGACGCCGGCCAAGAAGAAGACCAAGAAAAAGACCACGAAGAAGAAAGCGAAGAAAAAGACAACGAAGAAGAAGGCTGCGAAGAAAAAAGTAGCCAGGAAGAAGACGGGCAGCGGCGACTAGGGATCCGGCTCGCTCCCGGCGCTCGAACCGCGCTTCCCGGAGCCCATACGTACTTGACCGCATGTTCGGCAGTGCGCTTCGCGGTATCGTAGAAGGTTACGGCTGCCCGAGAGCGGGCACCTGCGCGCCCTAAGGCAACACAAGGAACCCGCATGAGCAATATCGACCAAGCCAAGAGCTACCTCCTGACCTTGCAGAACCAGATCTGCGCGGAACTCGAAGCCATCGATGGCAAGGCGAGTTTCCGTCGCGATGCCTGGGACCGGGAGGGCGGTGGCGGCGGCGAAAGCCGGGTCATGGCCGGCGGCGACGTATTCGAGCAGGCCGGGGTTAACTTCTCCCACGTGTTCGGCGACCAGCTGCCCCCGTCCGCCACCAAGTCGCGGCCGGAGCTCGCGGGTCGCGGCTTCGAGGCGGTCGGCGTATCGCTGGTCCTGCACCCGAACAATCCGTATGTGCCGACGACTCACGCCAACTTCCGGCTATTCCACGCCGGTGACGATGTCTGGTGGTTCGGTGGCGGTTACGACCTGACGCCGTACTATCCTTTCCACGAGGACGTCGTTGCGTGGCACCAGACGGCGAAAGCCGCCTGCGATAAGTTCGATCCGGCAATCTACCCTCGCTTCAAGAAGTGGTGTGACGAGTACTTCTTCCTGAAACATCGTAACGAGACTCGCGGTGTCGGCGGGCTTTTCTTCGACGACTTCAACGAGCTCGGCTTCGAGCGCTCGCTCGAGTTCGTCCAGACCGTCGGCGACAGCTTCATGAAGGCTTACGGCCCGATCGTGCGCAAGCGGCGTTCGCATCCTTACGGCGCACGCCAGCGCGACTTCCAACTGTATCGCCGCGGCCGATACGTCGAGTTCAACCTTATTTACGATCGCGGAACGCTGTTCGGGCTGCAGTCCGGCGGCAGGACAGAGTCGATCCTGATGTCGCTACCACCGAACGTTCGATGGGCCTACGACTGGTCGCCGGAGGCGGGCTCGCCCGAAGCCAAGCTGTACTCCGACTACCTCCGTCCGCGTGACTGGCTGGAATCAGGCGAGGCGGCTGCATGAGCGAACAGGAAGACAGCGCCGGCGGTGGCTGGATAGCCGTTGGCATCGGCGTCGGCGCAGGGGTCGGTGCGGGCATCGGTGTCGCCTTTGACGATATCGGCACCGGCATAGTGGCAGGCATCGTCGCCGGAGCGATCGTCGCGGCGATCGGCAGCATGCGCGCCAGAATGAAGTGACAGACCTGAAGCCATTTCACCTGGCTGTGCCAGTGACAGACCTCGACTCCGCCCGGGGCTTCTACTGCGGGCTGCTTGGTTTTGAGACCGGCAGGACCGCTTCACGCTGGATCGACCTTAACTTCTACGGCCACCAGGTCACGCTGCACCTTGTCGATGAGGCCGATGAGGACATCGCGCGCAACCCGGTCGATGGCGACAACGTGCCGGCCCGTCACTTCGGCGTCATTCTCGATCGGGACGATTGGCAGCGACTGGCGGATCGCCTGATTGCCGAAGGCGTCGAATTCATTATCGAACCCCGTATCCGTTTCCAGGGTGAGGTTGGCGAGCAGGCCACGATGTTCTTCCTCGACCCGTCCGGAAACGCACTCGAATTCAAATCCTTTTCCGAAAAGACGCAACTGTTCGCCCGTTAGAAGCATCTAACAGACAAATGAGCAGAAGAACGGACCGGCTTTTCCGGTTTGACTGCTGAACTTCGTCAAGGGAACTCACTATGCGTTCGAAGACCCGGAACAAAAGCAGATTCTCGGCCTGCGGGCTGGCGACCGTGCTTCTTGGCGCATCGCTGACCCTCGCGAAGTCGTATGACATCGCCTGTGACACACAGAGCCTCGCGCGTGACGTCAACGACGATGCCGTGCCGAGCCTGGTCGGTGACACGGACATGCACGGCGGCCACGATGACGGGGTCCAGGTGAGCTACGTGTTGGCGCCGGATGGCAGCGCCGACGATTCGATCGTCACTGATAAGACCTGAAATACCGCGGCGCCCGGCCGTCCGGGCCGGTCGATCGCGCGGATCACGAGCCATCTGCGCCTCGCTCACTATTGATTTGCGCATGGCCTGACGGAACGAATGGTTCCTGACACCCGCCGCAGGTGATAGATTTCTCATCAGAAATCGATCTCACCTCGGAAACCATGCCAAGACTGTCTTTATTGCTGATCGGCCTGCTGCTCAGTGCGGCGGTGCCAGCTCAGTCCCCATCCCGACTCGTAGACGCGGGTGGTCCGGGGGGCGTGCGCCTGGCCGCCGGAGAATCCCCTGACGAGCAGCGCGTCTACATCGTGCAGATGGCCAGGCCGGCGGCGGCGGAATTCTTCGCCAGCCAGGTTCCGTTCTCCCCTTCGGCCGCCAAGACGAGGAAAGTCTTCACGAAGGCAAACCCGTCGGTCAGGGACTATGCGGAAAGCCTCTCGGCGGAACAGGACCGGCTGCTGCTATCGAAAGCGGCTGGCGCCGAGAAGATCTACAGCTATACCTACGGGTTCAACGGATTCGCCGCGAAGATGACGGCGACGCAGGCCGACAAGCTGTCCGCCCTGCCCGAGGTCGTACAGGTCTGGGAGGACGAGATCCGGCCACTCGCGACGAACTTCAGCGCCGAGTTCCTCG
>JASJBE010000040.1 GCA_030066655.1 Woeseiaceae bacterium
GTGGGAGCAAACGGCGCCAGCGTCGACATCCCAACCGAGTTCTTCGGGCACATTGGCCTTGACGGCACGATCTATTCAGACATCACGATCGAGGCCGGCACGACCACTAACAAGGCGCTCATGGCAAGCCTGAAAGACAGCATGGCGACGCTGGGCCTCGACGATTCGCTCACTGACGAGTTCGACGACGCCGCCGCGATAGCTGCCGGTAAGGAAGTCGCCATCAGCTGGCAAGACATGACGATGGACGTCGAGCTCGAGCCCAACTCTGGCCGGGTCATCTTCGTCGGGGGCGGCGATGGTATGTCCGTCGAAGGTGATGAAGGCGTTGTAAAGGTAGGCGCATTCCGCTTTATGAATGACTCGACACCGAGCGCCGCCGGCATTCCAGTCGGCGACTATGACTTCGAGATCGAGAGCGTCGCGGTCAGCGAGACCCAGTCGCCACCGATGAGCTTCGGCCCGGTGTCCGTCAAGGGCAACTCGAGCGAGGACGGCGGTCGCGTCAATGCGGACAGCCAGATCTTCTTTGCCGCCAATGAGCTTCCCGGCGTGGGCAGCGCCAGCATGACGATGGATATCGCACTGAGCAACCTCAATGCGGAACCCCTGAAGCGCTTGTCCGATGCGCTGAACACGATGCCGAGCGACATCAGCGAGCAGGAGATGTTCGTGATGCTGGAGCCGGACCTGCGCGCACTTCTGAGTTCGGGTTTAGGCGTCGACTTCAGGCAGCTCGACGTCGAGCTGCCGCAAGGCACGATTAACTCGAAGATCAGCGTCAGCCTGCCGGAGACGGATTCCGCGTCCTTCAGCTGGGCCGGCGTTCTACAGGCGATGAGTGGCAACGCCAGCCTGTCGGTACCCGGCGAGATGGTGGACATGGCGCTCGCGATGAACCCGCAGGCGCAGATGGTCGTCGGCATGGGCTTCTTGCAGAAAAACGGCGAAGTCTACGAGATGGAGGCGCTGTATGAGAAAGGACTGCTGACGGTCAACGGTGCACCGATTCCTATCCCGATGCCAATGCAGTAAGGATCGGGGCGCCGCGTTTATCTCCGCCGATCGACGGGGTTGAGACACGATGAGAAGTAAGCCGGTCAAGAGGGTGCTGGCGCTGTCAGCCTTGCTGGGCATTGCGGGCTGCACCAGCATCAATCACCGCGAGTATGGGCCCTTTGTTCGTGAGCTGGACGGCGTCAGCCAACTCGAAATTTCGACCTACCCGGCCGACTACCCGAACCGATTAAGCGAGAAGGGCGATGCATTCGAGTCCTACGAGTCGGCCGGTGAGGTCTATTTCCAGGTCAACATCCGCGACAAGTCGAAGTCGACGGGCCGCAATGAGCACGTCCGGTCGATCAACATCCACTCGTTCTCGTACCGTATCGGTGATGAGCCGCCGACGGTGCTGCTTGCCGATTACAGCTATAACTTCTGGATGCAGAGCAACCCCCGCTACGAGAAGCGCGACCTGCCGCCGATCCCGTTCTTGCCGGGCGGCAGCATCCACGTCAGCATCAACTTCACGCTGAACGGAGAGACGTATTCGTTCGAAGGCGACATGCCAGCGTCGGAGAAGTCGCGGACTTACCCTAAGGTTTTGGTTGACCAGGGGGTCTGAACCATGCCGGTGGAGATGAGTCGGCGACCTCGCTCGAGCAGGTCGCCAACAGGCAGGCTGCTATCATGTCGCGATCGGACATTCATGTGCCGTTAAGCTGCGGGCTGCTAGAAAGACGAGATAACTTTAGGAAAAACCGGGGTTGCTCACTGATGACTCGAATACTGGCTTCACTTATTGCCGCATGGCTGTTGGTGGGTGCGGCAAGCGCTGACCCGTCGTATCAGTTTGAAATATCGATAAGGCTGGGCGACAGCGACGTCCAGCGAATCGCAATAGAGGCACCTGACGGGCAACTGCAACTCGTCAGTTTCGAAGGCGAACTGCAAGTAGAACTGACCTCCAACGCTGGAGAAGAGGGGCACGCAGCGCTGATTCAACTGATGCGAAGCACTGACCTGGAGCTCCTGCACACTGCAAATCTGTCCGGGCTCAAGCCCGGCCTGCGTCGGATTGCCTATGTTATCTGCGGCGAACGGGTGAGATACCTGTCGCCCGCACCTGAAGTCTTACCGAACTGCGATAGCTGACGGCCGACAGCCCGTTTCGCTCATTCCCTTGCCCCTGGCTTTCGGCAAAGCACCCTGGAGCCGCTAGTGTCTTACGGCGTGTTTTTCAGTATCGCAGCATTGGGCCGAACGGTTGATGCGTCCAGTCCGGAATACTGCTCAGGCTCAGAAACGGCCATGGAGCTCCTGGCATCCCTCAGTAGCGAGGGCGATTTTTTCGGGCTCACCGACGCGGATGGCACCTGCCTGCGATTCAGCTTCGAGGACGAACGAAATCGTTACTGGCTGGAGGTGCCCCGGCCCGACCTGTCCGGCTCCTACGGCGCGCATTTATCATTCGAGGGCGCAGCCAGGATCGTCGAGAATCTTCCGACCCTTTTCCCGATAACCGGCTTTGACGGCTTTGAGTTTTCTTCCCCGTAGTTGATGCCGGTCACGCTTGCTCGCGGCCGCCTCTGTGCTTCACGTTAGAATGAGCCGACCGGGCGGCACGTCGCCGCTCTTGGAAGGAGGCCGTGGACCCATGCGCAAGTTCATACTTTCATCGCTCGAGATCTTTTCACACATTGCCATTTTCCTGATTCTTCTCACCGGGGTCATTCGCGGTGCTATCGGCGGCGGAATCGGGGGAGATACGGTCGGCGTGATCATCGGTGGCGCCCTCGGCTTTTTCATCTCGCTGGTAGTCTGCGTGGTCCTGTTTGGCGCGGTCTTCCTGCTGATGGAAATCGCCGACAACACGCGGCGCACCGCTGTCGCGCTTGAGTCCATGGGTTCAGACAGTATTCGACAGGCTGGTAGCGGGCCCGCCTGATGGCGGCGTTGTCAAGATACCTGCTACCGGTGACCGGCGCGCTGGGCATCGAGAGGCTCAATGCGCTGTATGGAATCAGCGTAGACGACACGAACCTGTCGATGCTGATGAGACACCGCGCGATTCTGTTCGGCCTGCTTGGGATATTCTGCCTGTACTCGGCTTTCAGACCGGCGCTGTACCTGGCCGCACTGCTCGCCGGTGCGATCAGCGTCTCGGCGTTCCTGTACCTGGCTTACTCGACCGGCGGGTACAACGAAGAGCTGCACCGCGTCGTCGTCGCCGATGTTATCGCAGCCGGGTTTCTTGCGGCCGGGTTCGTCGCTTTCTTCTTCAGACGGTCCGGACGTGTCGCCTGACCGTCAGGCGCACACTCTCAGTTCGTCACTGATCCGGACTCGTCGCGCAGTTCCTCGTAGCGGTGACACGCAACCATTCGGTTGTCGACTTCTCTCGGTTTCGGCAGCTCTACTCGACACCGCGCGATGGCATGCGGGCATCGCGGATGAAACGCGCAGCCTAAGGGCGGCGCAATCGGTGACGGTGTCTCGCCGCGGACGAAGGAGTACTTGTCGCTGAGCGGGTCGGGTTCCGGCACGGCATCGATCAATGCGCGTGTGTACGGGTGCCCGGGTCGTGAGAACAGGTCGCGAGCGCTGGCGATTTCCACGGGCCGGCCGAGGTACATGACCATGACTTGATGGCTCAAGCCCTCGACAATCGCGAGGTCGTGCGCGATGAATATGATCGCGAGCCCTGTGTCCTGCTGGATCGACATCAGCAGGTTGACGATCTGTTGGCGAACGGTGCCGTCGAGCGCGGCAACGGCCTCGTCACAGACTAAGACCTCAGGCTGCGTGATGATCGCGCGCGCGATCGCCACGCGCTGCGCCTGACCGCCCGACAGCTGGTGCGGAAACCGGTCTCTGAAACTGTCGTCCAGGCCCACGCGAGTCAGCGTTGCCGAGACAGACGCATGTTTTGCTGAGCCGATGGGTTCGCCGACGATGTCTTTTACTCGCATCTGTGGGTTCAGGGACCCGACCGGGTCCTGGAACACCATTGACATGCGTTTCCGGTCGGCTGGCTTCCTCTGCCGAACGTCGGGGGGGAGCGCGGCTCCGTTGAACTCGATGTCGCCGCCGGCGGGCGTAACGAGACCGAGAATCGCGCGCACCAGGCTGGACTTGCCAGAGCCGGATTCGCCAACCAGCGCCAGCGTTTCGCCGGCCTTCAGCACGAGGTCCGCCGAGTGCACCGCCTGCAACCGGTCTTCGGGGTAAATGACGTCGACTCGATCGGCGGCGAGGATCGTCTCGGACGTCCGCGGGCTCGGCGGCTGCGCGCTGCCGAGGCGGGGTGCCGCATCGATCAGCGTCTTCGTGTGCGGGTGCCCGGGCGAGACGAACAGCGATCGCGTGGGCCCTTCCTCCAGCCTGGCGCCCTTGTCCAGCACGAGCATGCGTTCGCAGTGCCCCGCCACAACACCAAGATCGTGGGTGATCAGCAACAGCGCCGTTTCGTCCCTGAGCTCTTCGAGCAGATCGAGGATCTGCGCCTGGACAGTGACGTCGAGCGCCGTCGTCGGCTCATCGGCGATCAGCAACGCCGGGTCTGTAGCCAGCGCGGCCGCGATCATTGCCCGCTGGCGCATGCCGCCGGAGAGCTGGTGTGGATAGGCGCGGTACTGGCGCTCCGGATCAGGCAGACCGACACGATCCAGCATGTCCACGACCCTGGGCATCGCTTCGTCTTCGGTGACGAGCCGGTGCTCGAGCAGAATTCGGGCGATCTGGTCGCCGACGCGGACGAAAGGGTTCAGCGCCTGCATCGGGTCCTGGAACACCATCGAGATCTCGAGCGCCCGGACGCGATTCAGCTCGGCCTCCGCCAGCGACAGCAGCGACCGGCCGTCGACTCGAATATCGCCACTGACCTCCGCATCGGCCGGCAGCAGGCCCATGATGGCCATGGCCGTCTGGGTTTTTCCGGAGCCCGATTCGCCGACGAGGCCCAGCGACTCGCCCCGGTCGATGGCAAACGTCAGGCCGTCAACGGCGGTGACGCCCGGGTAGCGAACCGATAGCGTGTCGACTTCGAGCAGCGTCATGTCGAACTCCGCGAGTCGAACAGGTCGCGCAGTCCGTCGCCGAGGAAGTTGAAGCACATCAGGATCAGCGCCAGCAGCCCGGCCGGAATCAGCAACAGCCAGCTCGCGCTCTCGATATGGCTAACGCCGTTGTCGACCAGCGCGCCGAGCGACGTGCGGGGCTCCTGGATACCGAGTCCGAGGAAGCTCAGGAAGGACTCCATCAGGATCGCCTGCGGGATCGTCAGCGTGACGTAAACAACGACGATGCCGATCAGGTTCGGCGCAATATGCCGCCAGATTATGCCGGGCATGGATACGCCGCCGAGGCGCGCGGCCTCGACGAATTCGCGCTCTTTCAGGCTGAGCGTCTGGCCGCGAACGATCCTCGCCATGTCCAGCCAGTTGATCGCGCCAATCGCAACGAATATCAGCAGGAAGTTCCTTTCGAAGACCACCATCAGCAGGATCACGAAGAAGATGAACGGCAGTGCGTAGAGCGTGTCGACGAAACGCATCATCAGCGCGTCAACGCGGCCGCCGACCAGCCCGGCTACGGCGCCGTACAAGACGCCGATGACCAGGCTCACAAAGCTTGCTATGCAGGCGACGGCCAGCGTGACCTGGATGCCGAGCATCGTCCTGACGAAAACGTCGCGGCCGAGATCGTCGGTACCGAACAGGTGCAGGCCCGCTATCGACGGCGGCGCGCGCAGGTTATCGAAATTCGTCGCCTCAAAGCTGTTCGGGCTCAGCAACGGCCCGAGGATTGCGAATATCGCAATGATCACCAGCAGTGAGCCACTGATGAGGATCGTGTGGTGCCCCAGCGCCTTTCTGATCAGCGGCTGCATTAGCGGTTTCGTATCCTCGGGTCGATCAGCCCGTACAGCAGGTCAACGATGAGGTTCAGCAGCACGATCAGCACCGCGTAGAAGATGACGATGCCGAGCACCAGCGTGTAATCGCGATTCATCGCACCCCGGACGAAGAACTGGCCCACGCCGGGAATTCCGAAGATCTCTTCGATAACGACCGATCCCGTCAGCACGACGGCAATCGCCGGCCCCATGTACGACAGCACGGGCAGCATGGCGGGCTTCAGCGCGTGGTAGCGAATGATGGATGCCTGGCTTAATCCCTGCGCTCTGGCCGTGCGGACGAAATCGCTGGACAGCACATCAATCAGGCTGGCCCTGCTGAGCCGCGCGATGTAGGCAATCTGCGGCAGCGCGAGCGACACGACCGGCAACACGTACTTCGACAGGCCGGGTGTCGAGCTCCACCCCGCCGGCAACCACTGCAGCTTCACGGACAGCAACAAGACGAACACGGGAGCGAAGACGAAGACCGGAACAGAGATGCCGAGCATCGCAAACGCCATGACGCCCCTGTCGAGTGCGGAGTTCTGGCGAAGAGCCGCAACGATACCGATACCGACACCGGCGACGATGGCGAGCAGCATCGCCATACCGCCAATCCTTAACGATATGGGCAGTGCATCAGCGATCAGTCCGCTGACCGTGCTGTCGCGATACCGGTACGACGGTCCCAGGTCGCCTTGAACGACGCCACCGAGGTATCGAAAGAACTGAACGGGAAGAGGCTCGTCGAGGTTGTAGTAGCGAGCGATGTTGGCTTCTATCTCGGGCGACAGCGCGCGCTCATCGTCGAACGGCCCGCCCGGCGCGGCTCGCACCAGGACAAACGCGAGGACGATAACCAGCAGAACGGTCGGGATCGCACCGAGCAGTCTGCGCAGCGTGTAACGCAGCAACGGAACCTCGAGGCCGGCTTATTCGGCCGTCTTCAATGACAGGTGCTGACTGTAATGATAATCCAGCAGATTGTCTCCCCAGCCCATGACGTCGGTGCTGACAAGGTGTTTGCTGACGTAGAAATACAGCGGCACGACCGGGTGGTCGGCCAGCATCACGCGCTCGGCTTCCTTGAGAAGCAGGCTGCGCCTTTCGAGGTCCATGTTGCTGGATGCGTTCCTCAACAGCTCGAGGTATTCCTGGTTGTCGTAGCCAGGCATGTTCGACGGGGCTCCCGGCTCGAGCACGCCCAAGAAGTTCTGGGCGTCGTTGAAGTCGCCGATCCAGCTCGAACGAAACGCCTGTGTGATCTCTCGTTC
This sequence comes from Woeseiaceae bacterium, assembly GCA_030066655.1. Taxonomy (GTDB): domain Bacteria; phylum Pseudomonadota; class Gammaproteobacteria; order Steroidobacterales; family Woeseiaceae; genus UBA1847. Next base: position 7,174 of record JASJBE010000040.1, read on the forward strand.
GCGGATGTTCGCGAGCATGACCTGGAACTCCTCGTTGATCAGCGTCACCTCGGCCCCGAGCACGTCCTTCCACATTGACTGCACGGCCAAAGCGATGCGCTGCTGAGTATCCGAGGTGTTGTAGCGCAGCTCGAAGCGCAGCGGGTTTTCTTCGCTGTAGCCTGCTTGCGCATACAGGCTGCGCGCGATCGAGTTTCGTTCCGACTGCGTCAGGCTCGCGTAAGAAAACTGCGCCGGTTCGTAGTTTTCGATGCCGGGCGGCACCCAGCTGTAGGCGGGCAGCTCGCCTCGACCTATGATCTTCTCAACCAGTGTCTCCCGATCAATGGCCATCGACAGCGCCTGCCGCAGGGGCAGGTCGTCTTGAAACGGCGGCTTTGTCAGGTTGAAGCCGTAGTAGTACACGCCGAGATAGGGGTAGACGCGCAGCTCGTCAGCATACTCCTGTTTGAGCTGTTCGAAGGCGTCCGGCGGAACGTTGCTCGTGATGTGCAGCTCGCCGGCCCGAAAGCGGTTCAGCTCTGCCATCTCCTCGGTGATGACGTGATGGCGAACGACGTCGATGGCGGTGTTGGCGTTGTTCCAGTAATTCTCATTGCGCCTGAGCTGCACGACCGAGTTTGCCGTGCGCTGATCGAGCACGTAGGCGCCGTTGGACACGAGCCTGCCGGGCTCCGTCATCAGTTCGCCCGACTCGTCGAGCGACTTGGCGTTGACGGGAAACGTGCTCGGGTGCGTCAGCAGCGCAACGAGGTAAGGCGTCGGCCGTTCGAGACGAATCTCGAGCGTGTGCTCATCGATCGCCTCGACGCCGAGCGCATCGCGAGGCATGTCGCCTTTGAGGATCGCTTCGGCATTCAGTACCGCACCGAGCTGGCCCGCATAAAACGCCGCCGTCGCCGGGTCGACAAGCCGCTTGAGGCCAAGCACGTAGTCACCTGCCGTGACCGAATCGCCGTTAGACCAGCGTGCGTCCTGCCTGAGATTGAAGCGGTAGCTGAGCCCGTCGTCTGCGGCCGTCCAGCTGACGGCGCCGGCCGGTATCAGCTCGCCGGTCGCAGAGTAGCCCGCGAGACCTTCGCCGAGGTCTCGCAGCACGTCGGCCGCCTGCGTCGATCGCGCGCGCTGCGGGTCCAGCGATTCCGGATCGGACGAGAGCGCACGATCGAGCACGACCGCATCGACGGGCAGGTCCGGCTGATCACCGAGTCGCGGATAAAGAATAAAGGCGAGCGCAACGGCCGCCAGGAGGCAGACGAGGACGAGCGGTCGGCGAAAGAAAGACATAAACGATTCCGTCAGGCAGTCTTTTGCAGGCTGCGCTTCTTCAGGTGGATCAGCAGTAGCGACACCGCAGACGGCGTCATGCCCTCGAGTCGCGACGCCTGGCCGATAGTCAATGGGCGCGCGGCAATCAGTCGCTGGCGTGCCTCATTGGAGAGTCCGTCAACGGCCGCGTAGTCGATGTCGTCGGGAAGGCGCAGCGTTTCCTGTTTCGCGTGCTTCTCGATCTCACGTGCCTGACGGTCGATGTAGCCCGCGTACTTGGCGTTGACTTCGAGTGTCAGCACGACCTGCTCCGCATGCTCTTCGGGCAAGTCGGCCAGCGCTTCACTGGTGCCGACGGCGCTCAACGACGTGATCGCCGCGTAGTCGAGTTCCGGCCGCCGCAGCAGTTCGGACGCCCGGCTCTCGCGCGCGAGCTCCAGCGTTTCACGGTCCTTTTCGGTCAGCGACTGCGGCTGAACGACGATGCGGTTGAGTCGATCGTGCTCTTTTTCGGCATGCTCGTAACGGCTGTTGAATGCCTGCCACCGGGCGTCGTCGACCAACCCGAGCTCACGCCCGACGGGCGTCAGGCGAAGATCGGCATTGTCTTCGCGAAGGGTCAGGCGGTACTCGGCGCGACTCGTGAACATCCGATAAGGCTCGCTGACGCCGCGAGTAACCAGGTCGTCGATCAGCACGCCGATATACGCCTGTTGCCGGGTCGGGAACCAGCCGTCGCGGCCGCGGGACTTCAGCGACGCATTGATACCGGCCAGCAGCCCCTGCGCAGCAGCCTCTTCGTAACCCGTCGTGCCGTTGATCTGGCCCGCGAAGAACAGGCCGTCGACGTGGCGGGTTTCGAGCGTGGTCTTCAGGTCTCGCGGGTCGAAGTAGTCGTATTCGATCGCATAGCCGGGCTGGGTAATTTCCGCCGCCTCGAAGCCCTCGATCGAGCGAACGAACGCCTCCTGCACGTCGGCGGGCAGGCTCGTCGAAATACCGTTCGGGTAGACGACGTCCGTCGTCAGTCCCTCGGGCTCGACGAAGACCTGGTGTGACGTTCGGTCGGCAAAGCGCACGACCTTGTCTTCGATCGACGGGCAGTAGCGAGGACCTACACCCTCGATCAGCCCAGCGTACATCGGCGACTGGTGCAGCGCGTCGCGGATGATGTCGTGCGTGGCCTCGGTCGTATTCGTGATGAAGCAGCTTATCTGCTGCGGGTGCGATGCTCGTCGACCCATGAATGAAAAGACCGGCACCGGCGTGTCGCCGGGCTGTTCCTGCATCCGGGCGAAGTCGAGGCTCCTGCTGTCGAGTCTCGGCGGCGTGCCCGTCTTCAGTCGCCCGACTCGAAATGGCATCGCCCTCAAGCGCTTTGCCAGCTTCACTGACGGTTTGTCGCCAATGCGGCCGCCGGCTTTTTCGGTGTCACCCACGAGGATTCGGCCGCCGAGGAACGTGCCGGTCGTCAGCACGACCGTCTTCGCCAGGAAATTCTCTCCCCCGGTGCCGACGGCGCCTCGCACCTGACTGCCCTCGATTAGCAGGTCTTCGACCGCCGTCTCGACGATGTCGAGATTCGGCTGTGACTGCAGTCGGCGCCGGATCGCGTGTCGGTACAGCTCGCGGTCGGCCTGCGCTCTTGTGGCACGAACCGCCGGCCCCTTACTCGCATTCAGCGTCCTGAACTGGATGCCGGCCTCGTCGATGGCCTCGGCCATGGCTCCGCCGAGCGCGTCGATCTCGCGGGTCAGGTGCCCTTTGCCGATGCCGCCGATCGCCGGGTTGCAGCTCATCTGGCCCAGCGTGTCGATACGGTGCGTCAGCAGCAAAGTGCGGGCACCCGAGCGCGCGGCAGCCAGCGCGGCTTCCGTCCCGGCGTGTCCGCCGCCAATAACGATGACATCGACTAGTGATTGCATTGATCAAAAAGTGTGCAGGGTTCGGGCTGCGGCATTCTATGCGCTGCTGAGCCTTCATGCCACAGACCTTTACTTAAACTTCCACGTTGATCAATATAGCCCGCTCGCCCGCATCTGGACCCCTGAATGATGAGATGTCGCTTATTGGCGCTGGCTGGTTTGCTCAGCCTCGCTTCGATTTCGAACGGCCTGGAGCTCGAAGACTGCCGCATTTCGGCCGGCCCGTCGGCACAGGGCATCAACGCACGCTGCGGCACGTTGGTCACACCGGAAGACCCAATGTCACCGGACGGCAACACGATCGAGCTGAAGGTCGCCGTCGTACCCGCGCTCGACCTCGACCCGATGCCGGACCCGGTCGTGCCGATCGCTGGCGGACCCGGCGGCAGCTCGATCGAGATGTACGCGACCCAGCGCGGCGCGTTCGAGGCGCTCAGGCGAACTCGTGACATTCTTCTCATCGACCAGCGCGGTACGGGGGCATCGTCGCTGATGTCCTGCGAGGCCGACGACGAACTGGTGCAGGGTACGTACAGCGACGAACAGACGATTCAGCTGACCCGCGAGTGTCTCGAACAACTGCCGCACGACCCGCGCTTCTTTACGACCAGCGCCGCCGTCCGCGACCTCGAGGCGGTTCGCGTGGCACTGGGCTATCCGAGCCTTAACCTGTACGGCGTGTCCTACGGTTCGCGCGTTGCCCAGCACTACGCGAGGCGCTATCCAGAAACGACCCGGTCAGTCGTTATCGATGGCGTTATTCCGTCGGGGCTCGCGCTGGGGCCGGACATCGCCCTCGAGTCCCAGGAAGCGCTGGCCGGCGTCTTCGCCCGCTGCGCCGAGGAGCCCGCGTGCAACGAAGCATTCCCGGACCTGCCGGCGACGCTGGACCGCGTCCTCTCGGAGCTCTCCGAGAACCCGGTCGACATCACGCTACCGAGCCCGACCAGCGGCAGCCCCGACGAGCTTACGGTCAGCGACGCCGAGCTCGCCGTCGCCATTCGACTGTTTCTGTACAACCCGAACACGATCGCGCTGCTGCCGTTGATGATCAACGAGGCTGGCAAGGGCAACCTCGCGCCTTTGTCTGCCGCATTCCAGATGGTCGCCGAGAGCCTGGGCAACAGCATGGCGGTCGGCATGCACAACTCGGTCGTGTGTACCGAAGACGTACCCTTTTATGACGATGAGTCGATCGACTACGCGGCGCTCGATGAGAGCTACATGGGCCCGGATCAGCTCCGTGCGTTGAAAGCGATCTGCTCGGTCTGGCCGAGCGGCTTCATTGACGAGGGCTTCCGTGAGCCGCTGCGCTACACCGGCCCGGTCCTGCTGCTGTCCGGCGACGCCGACCCGATAACCCCGCCCGATTATGCCGTCGCTGCGATGGGCGAGCTTGCGAATGCGCGTCATATCGCGCTGCCCGACCAGGGCCACGGCGTCGTCGGTGTCGGCTGTATGCCCCGACTCGTCGCCGACTTTGTTGAGACACAGGACGCGCAATCGCTTGACAACGAATGCCTCGAACGGGCGTTCGTCATGCCTTTCTTTGTGGACTTCTCGGGGCCGACGCCATGATCAGGGTACAGAACATTACCAAGAGCTTCGGTGCCGTACAGGCCGTTCGGGACGTCAGCTTCGAGGCGCCCGACGGCAAGATCACCGGGCTGCTCGGCCCGAACGGCGCCGGCAAATCGACGACGCTCAGGGTCCTGTACACGGTCATCAAACCAGACAGCGGCTCCGCGAATATCGACGGCGTTGATGTCGTGACGGACTCGCTGGAGGCGCGGCGGCGCGTTGGCGCCCTGCCCCACGGCGCCGGCCTTTACCAGCACCTGACCGCCAGGGAGAACATCGCCTACTACGCGACGCTTGCGGGCGTTCCGAAATCGGAGATCGATGGCCGGGTCGAGAAAGTCATCGACGAGCTGGAGATCATCGAGTTCGCCGACCGCCAGACGAAAGGTTTCTCGCAGGGGCAGCGAACGAAGGTTGCGCTGGCGCGCAGTCTCGTGCACGACCCGCACAACGTGATCCTCGACGAACCGACGAGCGGGCTCGACGTGACGGCGACACGATCGCTGCGCGACATCATTCGCAAGCTCAAGAGCAACGGCCGATGTGTGCTGTTCTCATCGCACATCATGCAGGAGGTGGCGGCGCTGTGCGACGACATCGTCATCATCTCGCACGGCAAGGTGGCCATCCAGGGTACGACGGAACGGATCCTGGAGCGAACCGGCACCAACGACCTGGAAGACGCCTTCGTCGCCGCGATACGGCGCGTGGAGCCAGTCGCATGAAGACGATTCTGACCGTTATTCGCAAAGAGGTCCTGGATAACTTTCGCGATCGGCGCACGCTGCTGACGGCGGTTATCATGGGCCCGCTGTTCGGCCCGCTGCTGTTCGCCGTCATGATCAACCTGTCGATCGAGAAGTCCTTGAGCGCCGGTGAGCGAACCCTCGAGGTGCCGGTGATTGGCGCCGAGCTCGCGCCCAACCTGGTTCGCTTTCTGGAGAGTAAGAGCATCAACGCGATCGACGGCCCGGAAACCATTGATGAAGCCATCGAGGCCGTAAAGTCCGGCGAGCAGTCCGTCGTCGTCAGGATCGTGCCGGAGTTCGGCGAACAGCTCGCCAATGCCGAGCCCGCGACCGTCGAGGTCTACAGCGACGAGGCGGACAACGATGCCCGCAAGGAGGCGCGCCGCGTTCGCTCGGCGCTGGGGGAATACAGCCAGGGCATATCTGCGCTGCGGTTGATGGCGCGCGGCGTCAGTCCGCAGGTCTTGAGGGCGATCAATATCGACGAGGTCGACGTTTCGACGCCGTCCGGACGCTCCGGTCTGTTGCTCGGCATGATGAGTTACTTCTTTATCTTTGCGATGCTGATCGGCGGCATGTACCTGGCCATCGACTCGACAGCCGGCGAGCGTGAGCGAGGCTCGCTGGAGCCGTTGCTGTCGCTGCCGGTGACTCGCGACCAGCTGATGCTGGGCAAGATCCTGGCAAGCTGTGTGTTTATGGCGTTGTCGCTGGCGCTCAGTATCGTCGCCTTCGCTATAGCGATCAGTTACCTGCCGCTGCAGAAACTCGGGATGACGCCCAACTTTGGTCCGGTTGCCGCGGTCGGCGCGTTCTTCATCCTGGCGCCGTTCATGCTGCTCGGTGCGTCGATGATGACGCTGGTTGCGTCGTTCACGAAGAGCTACAAGGAGGCCCAGACCTGGGTCAGCGCCGTGCTGTTTGCACCGACGCTGCCGATCATCGTCGTCAGCATCCTGCAGGTCCGGCCGGCCTTCGAGCTCATGTTCGTCCCCAGCCTGAGCCAGCACCTGCTGCTGGTCGATATGGTCAAGAACGAGCCCGTCGTCCTGGAAAACATCGTCGCGTCTGCGGTCAGCACGCTGCTGCTCGGCGGCCTGTTCGCGTGGATCGCAGCGAAGCTGTACCGACGGGAGGGCCTGCTCGGCTGATCGTTTCGTCATCAGCCGTGCCGCTCGCGCGAACGGGCTAGTAGCTCATACCGCCAGCGATGGCTCCGAGGACCTCGGCGAAACCGAGCAGAATCTGTCCGGTAATGGCCGCGGTGCCCGCAATGACCTCGCCGGTCTTTTCGGAGTCGTAGGCGCGGTAGTCCAGGCTCCTGACGGACTCGAGGTCGACGCGGTGGCGCTCGTCAGCGCGGTCGTCGTAGACAAGCTCGCCGTCTTCGATCGCGACGAATCGTGCCTTGACGGTCGTCCCGTCGCTCAGGTTGAGCGTGATCGAGTAGCCGGTGTCGATTCCGGCGACGCTTGCCTCCTCCGGCGCGGACAGGCTTTGCGTCGATGTGCACGCGGCCATGGCGAGTGCAGCGAGGATGGTGAGAATCCTTTTCATGGTTGTCTCTCCGAAGGGTCCCGGGCCGCGGCCTCAGTCGCTCGCAGCCCGTCGGTGAGCACAAGGTCAGAGAGCCGGCGGAGGATGGCGATGACGGCAATAGCCGCGATCAACACGATCGCGAGTCGAGCCGGGTCGTTAGCAAGTTGTCCGATGATTCCGTGCATGGCCGGTCACAGCGCGGGCGCCGTCGACGGGAAGAACGCCGCGTCGCCCAGCGCGGTGGCAAGTCCCGCAGCCAGGATCGCCAGCGCGACAACGCCGGCCGTCTTTTTGCCGTCGAGTTGCTTGGCGTGAATTGCCCGGATGTCGGCGTAGTCGATGCCGCGACTCATCTTGTCACTGGCTGTCACTACCAGGCTCGACTCGCGATAGCGGACGATCTCAACCTCTTCGCGCGAGCCGTCGACCAGCTCGATGATTGCGGTGCTCCCGGGCTTGATCAGCGTTGCGGTGCTTAAGTCGATGGAGTGAAACGTCCGAGTCGTCGTGCAGCCTGCGGCTAGTGAAATCGCCAGGAGTGCGAGAAGCGTCTGTTTCATGTCTGTTCCTCCGCTTTTGGAGGCTTCAGCATGCGGATTCGGGCCGGAAGGCACCTGATCGGGATCAGATCGATTCCTGACGATTCACTGATGACGGGGGTTTCAGGCCCTACTTGCCGATACAGAAGTCCGCGAAGATGCGGCCCAGCAGGTCGTCGGAATGCAGCTCGCCCGTGATGCTGCCGAGCTCGTCCTGCGCCAGGCGGAGCTCCTCGGCCAGCAGCTCGCCGGCTTTGGCGTCGCAAAGCGCCACGACCCCGCGGTCGAAATGCCGGCGAGCGTTCTCGATCGCCTCGATATGCCGGGCACGGGCCGAGAATGCCCCCTCGACGCCGGTGTCCAGTCCGGCGAGCGACAGCAGCGCCTCCTTCAGGCCGTCGAATCCTTCCATCGTCACTGCCGAGACGCCGATGCTGCCGTCGGCGGACGGCCCCGCCGGCTCACCGCTCAGGTCGATCTTGTTGCGAATGATTAGCCGGGGTACGCCGTCCTCGTCCTCCGGCACCGAGGCGTCCTGATCGGTGCTGTCGAGCACCCAGAGCACGGCATCGGCCGACGACATCGCTTTTCGGGCCCGGCGGATGCCCTCCTTTTCGATCAGCCCGGCCTCCTCCCTGAGCCCGGCCGTATCGACGAGCTCGATCGTCAGCCCTGCTATCACAATGGTCTCGCGCAACACGTCCCGCGTCGTGCCCGCCACGTCCGTGACGATGGCTGTCTCGTCGCCGCTCAATGCGTTCATCAGGCTCGACTTGCCGGCGTTCGGCTTACCGGCGATAACGGCCTGGAAGCCGTCTCTTAGCACGCGACCGGCGCGCGTCCGCTCGAGCAATTCGTCGAACGCTCCTCGGCAATCGTCGAGTTGCTTCGACAGCGCCTCATCGGACAGGAAGTCGATCTCTTCTTCGGGGAAATCAATCGCGGCCTCGACAAAGATCCGAATGCGGGTCAGCCGTTCAACGAGTTCGTGCACATCGTCAGAGAATGCGCCCGTCAGTGAGCGTAGTGCAGACCGTGCCGCGCGGCGACTGCCCGAGGCGATCAGATCGGCGACGGCTTCGGCCTGCGCCAGGTCGAGCTTGCCGTTCTCGAACGCGCGGCGCGAAAACTCGCCGGGCTCCGCGCGCCGGGCCCCGGCGTCAAGGGCGGCCTCGAGGATCATCGACAGGACGACCGGGCCGCCGTGACCGTGCAGCTCGAGCACTGACTCGCCGGTAAAGGATTGTGGCGCGGGGAAATAGATCGCGAGCCCGCTGTCAATCGCTGATCCCTTAGCGTCTGTGATATCGGCGAGCACCGCACGCCTCGGCGCCGGAACGGCCCCGGTCAGTTTTGACGCGATGCTCTCGACATCCGGCCCGGAGACGCGAACGATACCGACGCCGCCGACACCGGGCGGTGTCGCGATCGCGGCTATTGTATCGGTGTCGGCCACGAAGCGTGCCGCTTAGTCGTCGTTGGGGGCCTTGTTTTTCCGGCCCTTGCCGCTTTTGATGCCCTTGGTTTTTTCCGCCTTCGCTTCTGCCTCAACGACCCGGTTGATCTTCCACTGCTGTGCGATAGACAGCAGCGTGTTGGTCGCCCAGTACAGCACGAGGCCCGACGGGAAGAAGGCGAAGAAGCCGGTGAAAACGATCGGCATGATCTGCATGACCCTCGCCTGCACCGGGTCCGTTGGCGCCGGGTTCAGCTTCTGCTGAATCAGCATCGCCGCGCCCATGATCAGCGGCAGGATGAAGTACGGGTCGCGCGACGAAAGGTCAGTTAGCCACAGCGCAAACGGCGCCTGGCGCATTTCTACACTCTCGACCAGCACCCAGTAGAAGGCCAGGAAGAAAGGCATCTGTACAAGGATCGGCAGACAGCCGGCGACCGGGTTTACCTTCTCACGCTTGTACAGGTCCATCATCGCCTGCGACAGCGCCTGACGGTCGTCTTTGTAACGCTCCTGCAGCGCCTGCATGCGCGGCTGGAGCGTACGCATTTTCGCCATCGACCGTCCGCTCGATTCAGTCAGCTTGTAGAAGACAAGCTTGATCAGGATCGTAATCAGGATGATCGCAACGCCCCAGTTGGCGACGTAGCTGAACGCGAGCGACAGCAGCCAGAACATCGGCTGCGACAGGATGGTGAGTATGCCGTAGTCGACGGTCAGCTTGAGCTTCGGATCCAGCTCTTCGAGCTGCGCCTGCAGCTTCGGTCCGATAAACGTGCGGGTCTGGAATGTGTGCGACTCGCCGGGCGCCACCGTCTGCTTCGGCGAAACCACGCTCGCGACCATCGTGTTGTTGGCGCTCTCCACGCGATAGGCATGCGGCACGTCCCGAACCGGGACGATGGCGTTCAGGAAGTGAGACTGTATTGACGCAACCCACGCGTTGGCAATAGACGCGTTGTAGGTCTCGCCTTTGACAAGGTCGCCTCGGTCGAGTTTGTCAGAGCTTTCCCCGTCGTAGATGATCGGACCATCGAAGGAATAGCTTTCGACGTTAAACATCGAACGCTCTTGCTCGAAATGACGTCGCAACAATTGAACGTAGAAGTCGCCCGTCCAGGGCGCCTGGCTGCCGTTTCGGACCGTCTGTTCTACGTCGACCTGGTAGCTGCCTCTCGTAAACGTCAGCCGTTTCTCGACGCGAAGGCCCTCATCGCTGACCCAGGACAGCGGAACCACAATCGTGTCGTCGCCACCGAGTGTGTACGTCTCGGCTGCAAAGTCGTACAGCGCCGTGTGGTCGGCAACAACGCCGCCGCGCAGGCCCGTCCGCAACAAGCCGTAGTTCGCCGCGGTGGGCGACAGTGTCTGTACCAGCAGATCCGGGTTTTCCTTCGACACCGGGTAGCCGAGCATCGTCGCTTCGATGATCGTGCCGCCGCGCGTATCGATTTTGACGTCGAAGACATCCGTCGTAACGCTGATGACCGGTGCGTCGGTTTCGGCCGGGTCAGTCGATGGAAGCGCCGCGGGTGTTTCCGTCGCTGGCGCGCTGACTTCGGGTAGTGCGGGTGGAGCGTCGGCGGTGGGAAGCGCATCGACCGCAGCCGGCGCCGGCTCGGCCTCTGTCTCCGTGGCCGGCGGCGGGACGCGGTAATCCTGCTGCCAGGTCTGGTAGGTAAACCAGGCCATCATCAGGAACAGGCCCCAGGTTAGTAAGCGCTGATTGTCCATGCCCGTTAGCTACTCACGTCGGCACAGCGCTTCCAGTGCTGTGCCAGGCTGTCGAAGAGCTGTCGATTCGTTGCTTTGGCTGCCGCCGGCTTGTTGATCACAACGATGTCCACGCCCTTGATTAAGTGTTGGTGTTGTCTGAACGACTCTCGTACGACGCGCTTGATGCGGTTTCGTGCTGTCGCGAGCCGACAATGCTTTTTGGAAATTGCCAGTCCTAGCCTGGAATCGCCCGCCGGCCGCTTCCTGCAGAGTACGGTGAAGAGCCTGTCGTGACTACGCTTCGGTCGATCAAAGACGCGGCTATAGTCCGAAGCCGCCAGGAGCCTGTGTTCTTTGGTAAAGCGAAGTCGGCTTTCGATCTCGTCGCCCGTTGTCTTTATAAGGTAGGCCTGCGGGTGCAGTGTCGATCGCGTTACGGCGTCAGTTTCGCGCGGCCTTTTGCCCGGCGACGCTTCAGCACGAGACGGCCAGCTTTGGTGGCCATGCGTGCGCGGAAGCCATGGGTTCTGGCGCGCTTGATTGTGCTGGGTTGGTAGGTGCGTTTCATGAGCCTTAAATCCTGCGGTTATTTGGGCCTTTTGGGACGGCCAAACGAAAGGGCGGCAAGGGTACGCGGGCCCCTTTAACGTGTCAATAGATAAGGACTTTTCTATGACAGGATCGACAGGATGCGGCGTGTCCCGCCCATCTGGTCTTGCTCCTGTCTAAGCGTTAGACTGCCGGGTCCTTCAACCTTCAAGCATTCGCCGGAAACGCCGTTGTCCACAGATACCTCGCTATGGAGCCGCTGCACTCGCCACCTGCAGGCCGAGCTTCCGGAGCAGCAGTTCAACACGTGGATTCGTCCGTTGCAGGCCATCGAGACCGACGGGCAGCTCAAGCTGCTGGCGCCGAATCGCTTCGTCGTGGACTGGCTGCAGGACCATTACATGAACCGCATCCTCGATATTGTCGATTCCAGCGACATCGAGGTGCTGGTCGAGGTCGGGTCGAGAGCCGCAGCGGCGCCGGCTGCCGGCCGGCCATCTCGAGACGGGTCTGCTGTCGAGCAGGGCTCGTCGGTGACGTCGAGGCTCAACCCGTCGTTCACGTTCGAGAGCTTCGTCGAGGGCAAAAGCAACCAGCTCGGACGGGCGGCGGCGACGCAGGTCGGTCAGAACCCGGGAACGTCGTACAACCCGCTGTTTATTTATGGGGGCGTCGGCCTGGGCAAGACGCACCTGATGCATGCCGTGGGTAACGCGATTCTGGCGGCCAAGCCCGGCGCACGTGTGGCGTATGTGCACTCGGAGCGATTTGTTGGCGACATGGTCAAGGGCCTTCAACACAACCGGATTTCCGAGTTTAAGCGCGCGTATCGCTCGCTCGATGCGCTGCTGATCGACGACATTCAGTTTTTCGCCGGGAAAGAACGCTCACAGGAAGAGTTTTTCCATACTTTCAATGCCTTACTCGAAGGCCAGCGCCAGATCGTGTTGACCTGCGATCGCTATCCTAAGGAAGTGAACGGCCTGGAGGAGCGTCTGAAGTCGCGCTTTGGCTGGGGCTTAACGGTTGCGATCGAGCCACCCGAGCTCGAGACGTCGGTTGCGATCCTGATGAGCAAAGCGGAAGCGGAGAACATCGAGCTTCCGGAGGAAGTCGCGTTCTTTATCGCGAAGCGTATCCGGTCCAATGTGCGCGAGCTCGAAGGAGCGCTGCGACGCGTCATGGCAAACTCCCGGTTCACCGGCCGGCCGATTAGTCTCGATTTTGCCAAAGAGGCGCTGCGTGACCTGTTGGCGATGCAGGACAGGCTCGTCTCTATCGAGAATATTCAGAAGACGGTCGCTGAGTACTACAAGATTCGCGTGGCTGACCTGTTATCGAAGAAACGGAGTCGGTCGATAGCCAGGCCGAGACAGGTCGCGATGGCCTTATCCAAAGAGCTGACGAACCACAGCCTGCCGGAAATCGGCGACGCGTTCGGTGGCCGGGATCACACGACGGTGCTTCACGGCTGCCGCAGGATCGACTCGCTCCGCGAGACCGAAAAGCGAGTCGACGATGATTATTTGAATTTGTTGAGAACTCTGACAGGATGATGTGGATTACCGGTGGATAACTTCAGGCTTTTCTTTTATCCACAGTCTGTACACAGGAGTGCAGGAGTCTATACAGCCTTTCACAGCTTTTTTTAATCGGCGTAAGTCAATGTTTTTAATGAGAAATATAGGCTTATCCACAGGCTCAGCCAAGCCTAATAGTAATAATAAATATATAAACTCCAAGTTTTATTAACAGGTGAATTTATGAAGTTTAGCGCCGCCAGGGATGTCCTTTTAAAACCTCTTCAATCCGTTATTGGGGTTGTAGAGCGCAGGCAGACGATGCCGATATTGTCGAATGTCCTGCTCGTTGCCAGGAACGGCACGCTGTCGGTCACGGCCACCGACCTTGAGGTAGAGCTGGTCGCACAGACGGAGGTAGACGTCGAGTCCGAGGGTGAGATAACCGTCTCTGGCCGCAAGCTGCTGGATATCTGTCGGGCGCTGCCCGACGGAGCGACGATCAACCTGTCGCTAGCGGGCGAAAAACTGACCGTTCGTTCGGGACCCAGTCGATTTTCGTTGGCGACGCTGCCAGCGGCAGAGTTCCCGTCGGTCGATGACATCAAGGCCGATCAGTCGATCGAGATTCCGCAGGATGTTCTGACACGGCTGATCGAGAAGACACACTTTGCGATGGCGCAGCAGGATGTCCGCTATTACCTGAACGGGATGCTCCTGGAAACGGGCGGCAAGCACCTGAAGGCCGTGGCGACGGACGGACATCGACTGTCGCTGTGCCAGGCGGAGGTCGATGGCTCGGGTTTGAGTAACCAGCAGATCATCGTACCGCGAAAGGGTGTCATTGAGCTGCAGCGGCTGTTGTCGGGCGAGGGTGCCGTTACGATCGAGCTGGGATCGAATCACGTTCGCGTCCAGTTAGACGGAATTCGCTTCACATCGAAGCTAATTGACGGCCGTTTCCCGGAATATGAGCGCGTAATTCCGAAAGACTCTGATAATGAACTGAGTGCGGACAAGGGCGTTCTTCGAGGGGGTTTGCAGCGCACCGCCATCCTGTCCAACGAGAAGTATCGAGGGATCCGACTGACCATCCGCGACAATGCCGTCGTATTGCAGGCTCACAACCCGGATCAGGAAGAAGCGGAAGAAGAGCTCGAAGTCACATACTCGGGTGAAGAGATCGAGATCGGTTTCAACGTCAATTACCTGCTGGACGCGATTGGTGCTGTTGATGGGGAGACTGTGAGTTTCTCTGTGGTAGACAGCAACTCGAGTTGCCTGATCAAGGATCCGGCGAATGCAGACTGCACGTTTGTCGTGATGCCGATGAGACTCTAGTACTTGATGACGATCCGTCGATTCAAGGCGGAGCGGTTTCGATGTCTGGCCAGCGCAGACGTCGAGCTGGCTTCAGACTACAACGTGATCTTCGGCGACAACGCCTCCGGAAAAACGAGCTTTCTGGAGGCGTTGGCGTATCTGGGACGCGGAAAATCGTTTCGCGGTGCGCCGACGCAGGCGGTTGTCCAGCACGGGTGTAAGGAGTTCGTGCTGTTCGGGCGCGTCGAGAAGGAAGGTCGAGAGTTTGGGGTCGGGGTCGAGAACGGCCCAGAGGGCCTGGCGGCGAGGGTGGATAATCAGTCCGGAGGGGCGTCTGAGCTGGCGGCAGCGTTACCGCTTCAGATAATCGATCCGGATGTGCATAACCTCGTCGCCGGCGGTCCGGAGCAGCGTCGTCGGTTCATCGATTGGATAGCGTTTCACGTGGAACATGGCTACGTGGATCTCTGGCGCCAATTCCGCCGAGCGCTGAAGCAGCGAAATGCTGGACTACGGTCGCCGGCGATGCGGCACTCATTGGAAGCCTGGGATGCTGAGTACATTCGACTATCGATGGCGGTTGACGCGGCGAGGCGCAGGATGTTGGAAGGGGCCGCTGCGGTCCTGACTCGGCAAAGCGAGAAGCTGCTCGAAGGAGAGATCAGTTTCGAGTATTCGCAGGGCTGGGCCGGTGGTGTAGGTCTGGAGGCCGCGCTGGCGGCAAGCCGTGACAGGGACGTCCAGCAGGGCAGCACGCAGGTGGGTCCGCACAGGGCGGACCTGAAGCTCAGGTACGATGAGCGGCAGGCGAAACGGCTGGTGTCGAGAGGGCAGCAAAAGCTGCTGGCGTGCTCGATGGTGCTGGCGGCCGCGGAGGTGGCCCAGGATGCACTGGGTCAGAGGGTCCTGTTGCTTCTGGACGATCCTGCTGCGGAGCTGGATCGTGCGGCGCTGGGTCGTCTGTTAGCGCAAAGCTTTGAGCTCGGCGGCCAACTGGTGGCGACCAGCCTGGAAGAAAATACGCTGACATTCCCGAAACGACCCCGCAGGTTCCACGTGAAACAGGGTGTGATTACGGCCGTGAACTAGGGGGCAAAGCCGCGCCCGAAACCACCGCATCAGGGCGCTTTCGAGTGCGCGTCAACCCCGCGGTTTTGGTATACTGGATCGATTGCGTTCAAGAGGATCGGCATGGTCGACCAGTCGGAATATACTTCCAGTAATATCAAGGTCTTAAAGGGCCTCGAGGCGGTGCGAAAACGCCCGGGAATGTACATCGGAGACACCGATGACGGGACCGGATTGCACCACATGGTTTTCGAGGTCGTCGACAACTCCATCGACGAAGCGCTCGCGGGGCATTGCGACGTCATCACCGTGACCATTCACGCCGACGAGTCGGTCACCGTCTCCGACGACGGTCGAGGGATCCCGGTCGACATCCACCCGGAAGAGGGGCGCTCGGCGGCCGAGGTCATCATGACCGTCCTGCACGCGGGCGGTAAGTTTGACGACAACTCCTACAAAGTGTCGGGCGGCCTTCATGGCGTCGGCGTCTCCGTCGTCAACGCGCTGTCCGAATCCCTGACGCTGACGATCCACCGCGCCGGCGAGACCTGGCAGCAGGAGTACGCACACGGCGAACCCAAGGCGCCGCTGGCAACCATCGGTGAGACGAGCCGGACCGGCACGGTTGTCCGATTCAAGCCCAGCGCGCAGACGTTCTCGAACATAGAGTTCAGTTACGACATCCTGGCCAACCGGCTTCGCGAGCTGTCCTTCCTGAACTCCGGCGTCAAAATTCATCTCGTCGACGAGCGGTCTGAGAAGGAAGATATCTTCGAATACGAGGGCGGTATCCGGGCCTTCGTCGATCACCTGAACCGAAAGAAGACGCACATTCACCCGACCGTATTCCACTTCACGGCGGAGCAGGACGATATCGGCGTCGAGATCGCGCTGCAGTGGAACGACGGCTACCAGGAAAACATGTTCTGTTACACGAACAACATCCCGCAGAAGGACGGCGGAACGCACCTCGCCGGTTTCCGCAGTGCCTTGACCCGAACCCTGAACAGCTACATCGAGAAAGAGGCGAGCGCCAAGAAGGAGAAGGCATCACCGACCGGCGACGACGCGAGGGAAGGGCTGACGGCCGTGCTGTCGGTGAAGGTTCCGGATCCGAAATTTTCATCCCAGACCAAGGAAAAATTAGTTTCATCTGAAATTAAAGGCATCGTTGAACAGGCGATGGCGGGACGGCTCGAAGACTTCCTGCTCGAACACCCGGCCGAAGCCAAGGCCATCGTCTCGAAGATTATCGACGCGGCGAGGGCGAGAGAGGCGGCGCGCAAGGCTCGCGAGATGACGCGGCGTAAAGGGGCGCTGGACATCGCCGGCCTGCCCGGAAAACTCGCCGACTGCCAGGAGAAAGACCCGGCGCTGTCGGAGCTGTTTCTCGTCGAGGGTGACTCGGCCGGTGGCTCGGCAAAGCAGGGACGAGACCGACGCACGCAGGCGATCCTGCCGCTGAAGGGAAAAATCCTGAACGTAGAAAAGGCGCGCTTCGACAAGATGCTGTCTTCCGCCGAAGTCGGCACGCTGATTACCGCGCTGGGTACCGGCATTGGCCGCGACGACTTCGACCCGGACAAGCTGCGCTATCACCGCATCATCATCATGACCGACGCCGACGTCGACGGATCACATATCCGTACGCTGTTACTGACGTTTTTCTACCGGCAGATGCCCGAGCTGATCGAGCGTGGGCATGTCTATATCGCCCAACCGCCGTTGTACAAAATCAAACGCGGCAAGCAAGAGGTCTACGTCAAAGACGACGCCGAGCTGAACCGCTACCTGCTGAGCGCCGCCCTGGATGGCGCCGAGCTCTTCGTCAACGCGGAGGCGCCGGCGCTGACCGGCCCTGCGCTGGAGTCGCTCGCCAAGGAACACATCGCAGTCGAGAGCATCATCAACAGGATGGCCGGCCGCTACGACGAGGTTGTCCTGCGCACGATCGCCGAATTGCCGAAGGTGACGGCCGAGATCGCCGACAATCTCGACGCACTGGCAGACTGGACGCAACAACTCTCGGACGCGCTGCCGAAGCTCAACTCCGACAGGAACGAGAACGGCGGTAGCGTCGGTTCTTACACGGCGGAGCTGGATCGTGGCGATGAGGACGGAGAGGGCGTTCGAATCGGAATCACGCGAGTCCAGCACGGCCTGGGCGCAACACGCTACCTGCCGCGCGAGTTCTTCGACACGAATGAGTACCAGCACATCATGGGCCTTGCCGAGAAGCTCGATGAGCTAATCGCAGACGGCGCCTTCATCAAGCGCGGTGAGCGTCGCCAGGACGTCACTCGATTCGCCGACGTTGTCGACTGGCTGATGAGCGAGGCGCGACGCGGTCAGGCCATTCAGCGATATAAAGGTCTCGGTGAAATGAACCCCGACCAGCTGTGGGATACGACCGTCAATCCGGAGACTCGCCGACTGATGCAGGTCAGGATCGAGGATGGCGTTAAGGCAGACGAGATCTTCACGACGCTGATGGGTGACCAGGTCGAGCCGCGCCGCGAGTTCATCGAACAAAACGCGTTGACCGTTTCAAACCTGGACGTCTAGCAGCGTGTTGGAAGCGCCTCAGCCGGCTGGATCACGCATTGGTCTCCGGCTCATAATGCTCATGTACTCGACCGTACACAGCGCTTTCTCGCCGAATTACGCCTTGTCTCGCACTCGCCAGAGACATCTTCAACACGTTGCCAGGAAGCTGTGAGTCCGCGCACAAAGGCTCTGTTCGCCGCGCTGCTGTTGCTCTTGCCGATCGTCGCCGTTGGCTTCGACTGGTCGCTGGGCGCAACACTGCTCGCGCTTTTCGCGTTGGTCGCGGCCGCATGGGTCACGACGCTTACGTCACTCACAGCACGCCAGTCATCGCCGGGTTACGTGCTCGAAACTATCTCGATGAGCCATTTCGCGGAGAAGGTAAGATGGTGCCTCGACGTCCTTGGCGCCGACTACCGCGAAAGCACGTGGATAGGCACCCTCGGCGCCTTCTATCTGGGCAGGACCGTACCGAAGCTCTCGTTCCGGACGGGCGCCGTTCAATCGACGATTGGCAACTCGGCAGAAATCCTTCGCTACCTGTGGGGTGCGCACGGCAGCGACCCCGCCGCGGCGTTCCTCGCGCCGAGCGAGGAGCGGGCAGCCCTGGAAAAACGCATAGACCGGGCCGGCGTGTCGCTACAGATCTGGGTCTACCATCACATCCTCGATGACCGCGACGTGGCGCTCAGGGCGTGGGGCGCAGACGATGAACGGGTTCCCGCCTGGCAGCGGTCCATGATCAAGCTGCTGTTTCCGATACAACGCTTCCTGATACGAAAGTCATTCAAGATCAATGAAACCAACTACCAACGCGCCTGCCACTACATCGACGAGCTCCTCGCAGACATCGACACTCGAGTATCCGACGGTCGCGCAAGCATCCTCGGCGACGCCGAGCCGAACTATACCGACTACGCATTCGCTGCAATAATGGGGCTCTGGTTGCAGCCGCAACACTACGGTGGCGAGTTCGGCGTGCGCTCTCACATTGATGAAGCTGCCCGGCCTCGAGACATGCAGAACGACATCGCCCGCTGGCGCGAGGACTACCCCAAGGCGGTAGGATTCGTTGAGACCCTTTATGCACACCGCCTGACCAGAGAGGCACAGCAAGCATGAAAAGAACGCCCTTGATCCTGGCCGCAGCGCTGTTCCTGGCGGGCTGCTCGATGAACCCGCCGCCGGTGCCGAACGCCGCTGTCGAAGACTTTGTCATCGCCAATCAGCTTGAGTCGTCGGATCGCGTCAGAACGCGCGAGCGGGACAGTTGGGTGGCGCTGAACAATCGTTACGTCATCTGGAACAGTCGTCGACAGAAATACCTGCTCGAGTTTCGACGCGAGTGCAAGGCGCTGACTAACACCTATGACAAAGCGCCCGACGTCCGTATGGATCAAGGCACGCTGCGCGCACGCATGGACACACTGCGCGGCTGCATGATTTCGCACATCTACCTGATCACGTCAGACCAGCGAAAAGAACTCAAGAGTCTCGGTGACGCGCCAGGGTCGTGAACGGGCCGGCCACACCGGATCCCTTTGATCAACCAGGCGTATGTTGCTGCACCAACGCCTAGCTGTTTGCCTGGTCAGGATCTTCTTTCTTTGATTGATAAGCGCTGCTGATCTCGGTCATCGTCGACTCCACCCAGTCCTGTACGACCAGGCAGGTCTCCTGCGGGCTGCGGCCCTGGGCGTCGATCGGCGGACCGATGACGAAACGCACGGTGCCCGGCCGCTTCAGGAACCCGCGCCGTGGCCAGAAGTCACCCGCGTTGTGTGCAACCGGCACAATCTTGACGCCGGCCGCCTTCGCCAGCGCCGCGCCGCTGGTACCGTAACGCCGAGTCTCGCCGGGAGGCATTCTCGTGCCCTCGGGGAACACGGTAATCCAAACACCACTTTTAAGCCGCTGCTTGCCCTGTTCGATCACCTGTTTGACTGCAACGCGTCCCGCCTTGCGGTTGATGCCGATCGG
>JASJBE010000041.1 GCA_030066655.1 Woeseiaceae bacterium
CCTTCCATCACTGCCCCATGTCGAACAGCAGGATCTCGGCGTCGTCGGATCCCTCGATAGCAATATCAGAAGGCCCTTCAATCGCGACCCCGTCGCCCGGGTAGAGCTGCTCGCCGTTCAGCCTGACGCTGCCGCGAGCCACCTGCAACCAGCCCTTCCGACCGGCGGCAAGGGAATGACTCACCTCGTCACCGTCGCTGAGCAGGCTGGAGTAAAGGTCGACGTCCTGGTGGATCGTCACCGACCCCTCGCGTCCGTCACGCGAACCAACCAGTAGCAGGCGGCCCTGCTTGTCTTCGTCCGCGAACGACTTCTGCTCGTAGCTGGGCTCGAGGCCATTCTGCTCCGGCAAGACCCAGATCTGCAGGAAGTGCACGGAGTCGGTGTCGGATGCGTTGTACTCGCTGTGGCGTACACCGGTACCGGCCGACATCCTCTGCACATCGCCGGGGCGAATCACCGAGCCGGTGCCGAGGCTGTCCTTGTGTTCCAGCGCACCGTCCAGCACGTAGGAGATGATCTCCATGTCGCTGTGCCCGTGCGTCGCGAAACCCTGGCCCGGCGTTACGCGGTCCTCGTTGATGACGCGCAGCGGTCCGAAGCCCATGTGCTGCGGGTCGTAGTAATGACCGAAGGAAAACGTGTGACGGCTGTTGAGCCAGCCGAAATTGGCGAGTCCACGGTCTTCAGCAAGTCTGATTGCCTGCATGTCTGCCTCCTTGATAGTCGATATTTGGCTTGCGGCAATCTTCCCCTGAACACATGGAGAAGACAATTAGGCAAATTAAATACATTTTGTCATCAAAATAACGACAATCAGTGACACGAAACGGGTTCAGAGCGCACGGGCCCACTGGAGGGGCGCTTCAGCCGGCAGCCCTACACGCGCGCCGTCTTACTGCGTCTTTCACGCATCCCAAGAACGGTCCGAATCAGAACAACCCCTCGATCCGGCCCTCGGCGTCGACGCTGATGCTGTCGGCCGCCGGCTTCCGCGGCAGTCCCGGCATCGTCATGATCGAGCCGCAGATGATAACGATGAACTCGGCGCCGGCCGCGAGCCGTATCTCCCGAATCGGCACGTGGTGTCCGCTGGGCGCGCCGAGCAGTAACGGATCGGTCGAGAAACTCGACTGCGTCTTGGCCATGCACACCGGGTAGTGACCGTAGCCCATGGCCTCGAACTCGCGGAACCGGTCGCGCACCTTCTTGTCCGCGATGATGTCCTCGGCGCCGTACAACTCGCGAGCAATTCGCTGCGCCTTGTCCCACAGGCTGAGCTCGTCAGAGTACAGGGTCCGGAATTGCGCAGCGCCCTTGTCACACAACTCGACGACGTGCTCGGCGAGTTCGACAGCGCCGGCGCCGCCGTCGGCCCAGTGCGTGGTTTCTATCGCTTTGACACCCAGCTGGGTGCAGTACGCCTGGATGACCTCGCACTCGGCGTCGGTATCGCTTAAGTACCGGTTGATCGCGACGACCATCGGCACGCCGAACTTGCCGAGGTTTCGAATGTGGCGGCCGAGGTTCTTGCAGCCCGCCTTCAGCGCATCGACGTTCTCTTCGGTCAGTTCCGTCTTCGGCACGCCGCCGTGCATCTTCAGCGCTTTGATCGTCGCGACGAGTACCGTCGCGTCGGGCGACAGTCCGGCTTTCCGGCACTTGATGTTGAAGAACTTCTCGGCGCCTAAGTCCGCGCCGAAACCCGCCTCGGTGATGACGTAGTCCGCAAGCCTGAGCGCGGTCGTCGTTGCGACGACCGAGTTGCAGCCGTGCGCGATGTTCGCGAACGGTCCGCCGTGCATCAATGCCGGGTTGTTCTCCATGGTCTGCACGAGGTTCGGCTGCAGCGCGTCCTTCAGCAGTGCGGTCATCGCGCCCTGTGCGCCCAGCTGCCCGACCGTGACCGGTTCATGGTCATAGGTGTAGCCGAGCACGATGTTGGACAGCCGCTTCTCGAGGTCCTGAAGATCCGTCGCCAGGCAAAAGATCGCCATGATCTCGGACGCGACGGTGATATCGAAGCCGGTCTCCCGCACGACCCCGTTGATGTAGCCACCCAGGCCCGCGGTAATCATCCTGAGGGTCCGATCATTCATGTCGACGACGCGCCGCCACGTGACCTGTCGTGGATCGATGTCGAGCTGGTTCTCCCAGTGCAGGTGATTATCGATCAGCGCCGCCAGCAGGTTGTGCGCCGCGCCGATCGCGTGGAAGTCACCGGTGAAGTGCAGGTTGATGTCCTCCATCGGCACGACCTGCGCATAGCCGCCGCCGGCCGCCCCGCCCTTCATGCCGAAACACGGACCGAGGCTCGGTTCGCGCAGGCAGATCATTGCGTTCTTGCCGATCCTGTTCAGGCCATCACCGAGGCCGACCGTTGTCGTCGTCTTGCCCTCGCCCGCCGGCGTCGGCGACACGGCGGTGACCAGCACGAGCTTGCCGTGCTTCTTGCTGCCGTTGGCCTTGATGAAGTCGGCCCGGATCTTGGCCTTGTCGTTGCCGTAGGGAATCAGCGCGTCGGCGGGTATGCCGGCCCTCTCGCCAATGTCCTGGATAGGCTTGAGTGTCGCTGCCTGTGCAATCTCGATATCGGATTTGACGGCCATGAGACTACCTTCTTCTTATTCAGTGACCAGGATCGCCAGTTTAGTCGATTGGCCGCCTGATTCCGCTACGTAGTTGGTGAAGTCTCGCCGCGCATGGCGGCCACGTTACGGGTCCGCGAGCGATCCAGCGACCCGTTCCGCCGGCCCGAACGGCACGTTTCGGGCCGGTTTCGACGCCGCGTGCATGCCGGCGTGCAGGGCATGTCGAGAATCGCCCCGACAGACCGGCTCAACCCACTGTTTTTGCTTCTGGTTTCGATATCTGGTCGAAATCGGCCGATCGTGCCATTGAGCTAAAGAATCCGGCTCGGATGCCGATATCACTGGCGTTCAGGTGCGTTTCCCTCGCCGTTTTCGACACAAGGGCTAAGGATTCGTGTGCAAAAGAGAGTGAGCGAGTGTTGAAGTCGGATCGAATTGGACTGGTTATCGTGATCGCGTCGCTGGCGGCGATCGCGGCCATCGGTTATCTCGTGTTCAAGCAACAGCATGAGGACACACTGGCCGATACGCGCCACCAGGGCGTCAGCCTGGTGCGCGTGCTTGCCGGCGTCCCGCTTCAGCAATTGCGACCCGGCGGCGAACAACAGAGCGTCCTGAATGTCCTCCGCCATGGAGCAAGCACCGACAACTTCGCCTA
Organism: Woeseiaceae bacterium; assembly: GCA_030066655.1. GTDB lineage: Bacteria > Pseudomonadota > Gammaproteobacteria > Steroidobacterales > Woeseiaceae > UBA1847. The sequence continues at coordinate 3,250 of JASJBE010000041.1, forward strand.
CCTCAGTGTCGTCGACAGTAGAGGCCTGACGCTGAACGAGGTCACCGCGGATGGCCTGCTCGTGCCGTCCGCCAGCGTGCCATCTGAACCCGCTTCCTGGGTCGGCGAGCAGACGCATGCACTGCCCGGCAGCGGCGACCGCATCATTGAATTTCACGCCCCGCTGCTCGACGACGGTGAGCTGAAGGGATTCGTGCGTCTCGGCTACCGGTACCCGGCCTTCGGCCTCGGCCTGAACCAGCTGCCGTTCCTCGCGGCCGTCGCACTGCCGGTCTTCCTGCTCGTGCCGTTGTTCTACGTCCTGCTGCGCATGGAGATCAAACCGCTTCGGGCCGCGAGCGACGAGATCGGTCGCGTCATGGAGGGGCAGAGTTTTGAGCGCCTCGAGATTGCCGCAACCGGCGAGCTGGGCGACTTCATGCGGCGCTTCAATCGCTTCGTCGAACGCGCCGGAACGAAGATCCACGAACTCGAGCGCGATCAGCAGCAGCTGATCACGTCGACGAAGCTACTCACGTATCGCAAGAATCGTATCGAGACGGTACTCGAAACGCTGCCTGAGGCCGTGTTGATCCTCGACGAGGCTGGCGCAATCACGTTTGCCAACACGAAGCTCGCATCGATGTTCAACGTAACGCAGGAACGCATCCTGTCGCAGGCGCCGCAGCAGTGGTGTGACAACCCGGACGTCCTTCAGCTGCTATCGAAACTGAACAGAGACGGCCGCGGCCCGACCTTCAATGACACGATTCGCTTCAACCTGAACACGCAAGCCGAGCAGTCGATCGTCACGAAGACCTATCCGCTGTTCGCGCCGAACAAGCCGTCCTCTGCGATCGGTACACTGGTCATCTTCCGCGACGAGACCAAGGAGGCGCTGGCCAGGCAGGCACGCTCCGACTTCGTCGCGCACCTGTCGCACGAACTGAAGTCGCCGCTGAACGTTTTGAGCCTGTACAGCGAAACGATGCTGTCCGACGCCGGCCGAAGCGAGGAATTCAGGGTCGAGGCTGCCAACGTCATCAGCGAAGAAGTGTCGCGGCTCAGCACGCTGATTTCCGGCCTCCTGAGCATGACGCAGATCGAGAACGGCAGCCTCACGCCGGACAAGCGACTCGTCAAACTCACCGACGTCGCAACCGCGGCGTTTGACGAGGCGAAGGGTCTCGCCAGCGACAAGCAAATCGACTTCAAACTCGACATTCCTCGCGAGATGAACCCGGTTAGCGTCGACAAGGACCTGATTCGAATCGCAATCACCAACCTGCTCAGTAACGCCGTCAAATACAACCGGGACGACGGAACGATCGAGCTGAAGATCCAGGAGACGGATGACGCCGTCCAGATACGCGTCGCCGACTCCGGTATCGGCATCAGCGATGAAGAAGCTGCGAAGATCTTCGACAAGTTCTATCGCTCGAGCGACGAGCGCGTCCAGGCGATCGGCGGCCACGGGCTCGGCCTCGCGTTGACGAAACAGATCATCGAACTGCACCACGGCTCACTGTCCTTGGACCGGGACCGCGCCGAGGGCACCGAATTCATCATCAACCTCTGGAAAGAGGCGATCAGCGTAAGGCAGGCCATCTAGCATGCAGAAGATCTTCATCGTCGACGACCATGCACCGGTGATCCGCGTCATGCGCCTTGGCCTCGAAGCCGCCGGCTACGAGGTAATCACGGCGGGCAACGGCGCCGAGTGCCTTACGCAACTGTTGCAGGACACACCGGACTTCCTGGTAACCGACATCGACATGCCGAGGATGAACGGGCGCGAACTCTGCGAGGCGATACAGCAGCAGTTTCCGGACCGCCGCTACCCGATCGTCGTGCTGACGTCGCGGACCGAGCTCGAGCACCGGGACTGGACTTCAGACATCGACAACCTGCTGTTCATGGAAAAGCCGGTCAGCATCCAGAAACTGTTGAAGCTGATCGCAGACATGCTACCGCCGGATACGGCGTCCGCCGAGACCGGATGATGGCGAGCAACCCGATCAGATCACTGTCGATGGCCAAGTACGAGCGCATGCTGCCGCGCATCTTTGCGGGTGCGTCGCGCATCGAGATACAGGAGCTCGACGGCAAACGGGTGTGGCGCGTAGGCGATGACGCCGATTCAGCGACCGTGCCCGACGACGGCACATGGGCCGACATCGGACATCGGATAGAGCGGTGGGACGCCCACGGCGACCGCAGTTTCTTTCGCCGCGTGCTGATGTCCCGCGACCACGGTGCGATCGGCCGACTCGTCGTCGCGTTCGATACGCAGGCGAGCGTGCCGCTGATGACGGCGCCGGACGCGCTGCGCCGGGCGTTTGGCGACGCCGCACTGTTGCTGCAGGAGGAGATCGACCTGCAGGCCGAATGCGACCAGCTCGCCGTCGAACTCACGGAGCGCTATGAGGAGCTGAATCTCGTCTACGACACGAAAGACGAAGTCGAGTACCTCGAGGAAGGCCAGGAAGCCCTCGTGACGCTGGTGCACAACTGCGCCGACTACCTGAACGTCGGGCTCGCCGCACTCGTCTGCCGCGACCAGAAACTCACTCTGCATGCCGACAACGGCAGCGCGAGGCTTGCCGAAGTACCCGCCATCATGGATCTGCTGTCGTCCACCGTCTACGACGGCGTCGAGGCCAGGCTCAGTGCCGTCATCATCAATGAGTCGCACGACGAGGAGCGGCAGCGGCTGTTTGGCGGACGGCGGGAAAACCTGCTGGCGCACCCGATCGTCGATGACTACGGCAACGTCATCGGCCTGATCGCCGTCGCGTCGGCGAGGCCGAATCACCACTTCTCGAACGGCGACCGCAACCTGCTCGAGGTCATGTGCAAGAAGGCGTCGAGAATCATTCATACGCACCACGACTCGCTGACGGGCCTGATGAATCGCAACGGCTTCGAGACGGCACTCGTATCGGCCATCTCCAACGCCCGCCAGTCGATGCAGCAGTATTGCCTGCTGCAGGTCGACATCGATCAGCTCCACACCGTCAACGACCTGATGGGACACCAGGAGGGTGACAACGTCATTCGCCGTGTCTCCCGCATCCTCAAAGAGACGCTGCGTGAGACGGACCAGGTCGCCCGGCTCGGCGCGGACGAGTTCGCCGTGCTGCTGCCGAATTGCACGATCGACCAGGGACAGACGGTCGCCGAAAACCTGTCGCGGGCGATCGGCGAGCTCAAGTGTATCTCCGCCGAACGCCAGCTCGACGTCACGGTCAGCATCGGCGTCGCGGCCGTCAACCCGGATTGCGACGGAATCGTCAGCGTCATGGCGTCCGCCGAGATTGCCTGCAAAGCGGCGAAGGAAGGCGGCCGCAACCGCATCGAGATCTTCGCCGACGACAACACCGACCTGATCCGGCGCAGCGAAGAGATCGAATGGATTAGCCGCCTGCAGAAGGCCATTCGCGATGACCAGTTCATCCTGTTCTGCCAGCCGGTACTGGCCGTCGACGAGAAGAACCACCCACCGCACTACGAGATTCTGGTCAGGCTTAAAGACGGCGATACGATCCTGTCGCCGGCGGCCTTCATCCCGGCCGCCGAGCGTTACCAGCTGATGCCGCAGATCGACCGCTGGATCGTGTCGGACGCGTTGAATCGCATCGAGAAAGAATGGGCCATGATCGAAAGCGCCGGCGCGGTCTTCTGTATCAACCTGTCCGGCCAGTCGCTGACCAACCCGGGGTTCTTCGCGTTCCTTGTCGATGAACTGGAGCGATGCGGCGTTCCCACCCGGAATATCTGCTTCGAAATTACCGAAACGGCGGCCATTGCGAATGTCGACGAGGCGACGACGCTGATCACGGCCATGCGTGAGCTCGGCTGCCGCTTCGCACTCGATGACTTCGGCGCCGGACTGAGTTCGTTCGGCTACCTGAAGACGCTGCCGGTCGACTACCTTAAGATCGACGGCAGCTTCGTGCTCGAGCTGACGAGCGACGACGTGTCGCGGGCCATGGTCGAGTCCATCAGTCACATCGCAAAGACTATGGGACTGACGACGATCGCCGAATTCGTTTGCGACGCCGAGACGGTCGCGATTCTCGAAGAGCTGGGCATCGACTATCTGCAGGGCTATTACATCGGCAAGCCGATGGCGCTCGCCGACATGATGCATCGCCTGCGAGAAGACGTCGCACTGGCGTCGGCATGAGCGAAGCCGCAGTCCAGTCAAAGCCGGTCTCCCGCGTCCGCATCGGCGTCGCGACGCATGTCGCACCGCCTGCGTCGCTGACCGGCAACGAGGCGCTGCAGGACCTGTTGCTGGTCGTCGATGAGTGCATCGACGACGGCGAGCGCAAGATCATCATCGACTTCTCAGCGACGCAGATGCTCGACAGCCAGGCGATCTCGGCGCTGATGGACCTGCAGGACAAGCTGATCAAGCTCGGCGGCTGGGTTAAGGTCACAGGCCACAGCTCGATTGTTCGTGAGATCGCCGCCATTACCGGCTTGTCCAGCTACGTCACGTTCCTGAACGCGGCCGGCGAGCGGGAACAGGCCGAGAACGACGATGTGAGTTTCGGCCCCGGGGCACGGCTCGGCGACATTCTCGTCGCACGCAACCTGATCTCCGAGGAACGTGTCGCCGAGGCGCTGAAGCTCCAGGACAGGCTCGGCAAGCGCATGGGGCAGATCGTCATCGACAAGGGCTGGGTCGGCGAGAACGACGTACTGCGGGCGCTCGGCGAGCAACTGGGCGTGCCGTTTGTGCGTGTGCGACCCGGGCTGTTCGACCCCGCGCTGGCGCACAAACTCGACGTTGAGGTCGCGCGCAGGCTGTGCATCCTGCCACTGTTTCGAGTCCGCAGCGACATCTTCATCGCGACGACGAAGCCACAGGACATGCCGACGCTCGAGGAAGTGTCGGAACACCTGCAGTGCGTCGTCCGCCCGGTTCTGGCGCGCAAGGAAGACATTCTCAAGGCGCTGAACGAGGCGACCGGCGCTGACGCGATGGACTTCGACATGCTCGGCGACGTCGACGAAGACTTCGCCGTCATCGAGGACCTGCAGGTCGACGACTACTCGGCGATCGACGAGGTCGCCGCCGGCAGCCCCGTCGTCAACATGGTCAACTCGATCATCCAGCGCGCCGTCCACGACGGCGCCAGCGATATCCACATCGAACCATTTCGCACCCATTCACGCATACGCTTTCGCATCGACGGCCTGCTGTACGAATTCACGGCGCCGCGTGCCGAGTTGCACCCGGCGCTCGTGTCACGCCTGAAGGTTATGGCCAATCTCGACATCGCCGAGCGGCGAATGCCACAGGACGGCCGCATCCAGGTCAAAACGCAGGGCCGGTCCGTCGACCTGCGCTTCAGTTCGCTGCCGGGTATTTACGGCGAGAAAGTCGTACTGCGTATCCTCGACAAGAACCAGGCCATCCTCGACGTCAACAAGCTGAACATGTGCGACGACAACCTCGACACGTTCAAGGGCCTGCTCGGCGCAAGCCACGGCCTGATTCTCGTCACCGGACCGACCGGCAGCGGTAAGACGACGACGCTCTATGCGGCACTCAACCACGTCAAGAGCATCGAGAAGAACATCGTCACGATCGAGGACCCGGTCGAGTACCAGCTCGACATCATCAACCAGAACGAGGTGCGCGGCGGCATCGGCCTGACGTTTGCGAAGATCCTGAAGCACGTGCTGCGCCAGGACCCGGACATCGTCATGGTCGGAGAGATTCGCGAGCGTGAGACCGCCGAGATCGCCGTGCAGGCCGCACTGACCGGCCACCTCGTACTGTCGACGCTGCACACCAACGACGCGATCGGCGCCGTCACCCGGCTGATCGACATGGGCGTCGAGCCTTACCTGCTGTCGTCGGCGCTCTTGGGCGTCGTCGGCCAGCGCCTCGTGCGCACGATCTGCCCGTCCTGCAAATCCGAGTACCTCGCGTCGCCTGAACTCTGCGAGCAACTCGGCCTCGACGCGAACGGCGACGTCCGACTCGCGAAGGGCAACGGCTGCGACGACTGCTACGACTCTGGCTTCAAGGGCCGCATGGGCATCCATGAGATCTTAAAGACCGACGGCGACCTGCAGAAAATGATCATCTCCAACCCGAGCCGCGACGAGCTCTCCGACTACCTCGCAGCGAGGGATTTCAGAAACCTGTTCAAGGACGGCCTCGACCGCGCGCTGGAGCGCAGGACCACGGTCGAGGAAGTCTCGCGCGTCACGAGCGTCTAGTTGCGGCATGGCCATTCAATTCGACATCGAACCGGAACAGCCGTCGGCCCAGGCGAAGAACAAGGGCCTGTCGACCGAGATCCCGCTGCCGTGGCAGAACGCGGCGCCGAAATCCAGCGACCGGATGTTCTTCACCGAGCAGCTGGCCATGCTGCTCGAGACAGGAGAGAACCTGTTCGGCGCGCTGACGACGATCGTCAAGCAGACCGAGAACAAGCGCATGCGCGAAGCGATAGAGAAACTCGCGCAGGACGTCAGCGACGGCCTGTCATTCGCCGGCGCACTCGAGAAACACCCCGACATCTTCTCATCGACCTACGTGAATCTCGTTCGAGCGAGTGAGACCGGCGGCTTCATGCACGAGGTGTTGCAGCAGCTCCTGGACATGGACAAGAAACGCGAGGAACTCAAGAACACGCTGGTTTCCGCGGCGACCTACCCGGCGTTTCTCGTCGCGTTCTCGATCGCGGTCGTCGTGTTCGTGCTCGTCATCGTGTTCCCGAAGTTCGGCAACATGTTCACGTCGATCTACGACCAGCTGCCGGGAACGACGAAAGCACTGATGGCCATGAGTGACGTGCTGCGCGAGCAGTGGTGGCTCGTCCTGAGCGGACTCGCGGTCGCCGTGATCGGCTTCAAGCAGTGGGCATCGAGTGCCGGCGGACGCGAACGTATCGATCACTGGCAGCTGCACGCACCGGTCGTCAAAGACATCTACGTGCAGATCTATCTCGTACAGTCCTTGCAGGTCTTGAGCCTGTCGCTGATCAACGGCGTGTCGGTCATGGAGAGCCTCGACGCCTGTCGCGACGTCGTGAAGAACAAGGTGTACAGGAAGCTGATTGCGAAGATCGAAGACAGTGTCCAGGCCGGCGCCGGCGTCGCGACCGCTTTCGCCGACTCGACGTTTGTCCCCGAGCTCGCCAAGCACATGATCGCGACCGGCGAGCAGACCGGCAATCTCGGCAGCGTGACCGGCCGGATCGCGCAGTACTACGAAGTCCAGCTCAACAAAAAGCTCAACGCCGTCTCGAAGCTGGCCGAGCCGATCATGTTACTGGTCATGGGCGTCGTCGTCGGCGTCCTGGTCAGCTCGCTGATCCTGCCGATCTTCAAGCTGTCGCGGGCCGTCTCCTGAGCGCCAAAGTCGCGTTGGGACTGGATTTTCGGGCAGAAAAATGTGCGCCGGAGCCTAAAGCTTGACCGTCGGCCGCCGATAACCTGATACACAGCGGATGGCGATTACCTGATTTAGGAGATAAGTTAATGATTTCGCTTGATAAAAAACAGCCTCAGCGAGGCTTCACACTGGTTGAGCTGCTGATCGTCGTAATCATTCTCGCGATCCTCGCGGCCATCATCGTGCCCCAGTTCACGGCCGCCACGGACGATGCGTCGCAGTCAGCCTATGACTCCAACGTCGCCAATATTCGCGCCGCCATCGACCTGTACCGCCAGCAGCACGGCGAATACCCGAGCGCCGCTACATCGACAGGTACCGGTTGCCCGACCGGATCAGCGAATGTCGCCGGCAACGCCGACACCGAGGCCGCCTTCCTTGCACAGCTGCAGAACTACACGAACGCCGCCGGCGTCGCCTGCACCGGCACCGACGCAACGTTCCGCTACGGCCCGTATCTGAAGGACGACATCCCCGTGAACCCGATCGCGACGACGACCCCGAATAACACGGTCAACGTCGTTGCGACCGGCATCCTCGGCCTGTCCAGCTCGAGCACGGGAGGCTGGCGCTTCGACAACGTCACCGGTGAGTTCATCGGCGACGAGTAAGACATAGGGGACATTCTGCTTTTTCCTGCTCGCGCCTGGCCGGGGTGTAAGACAAAGGGGACATTCTGCTTTTTCCTGCTCGCACCAAGCCGGGGTGGTCCGGATCAAGCACTAGCAGGAAAAAGCAGAATGTCCCCATTCATTATGGGGCACTCCGGGTTCGGGTTCAGACCAGCCAGAAACGGGGTGCCCTTTTTTATGGGGGCGACCGAAATGCAGCGGCGAATACAGGACGGCTACACGCTGATCGAGCTCCTCATCGTTGTCGGCACGATCGCGTTAATCGCCGCGATCGCGATTCCGGCGACGACGTCGACGAACTCGGACGAGCAGCTCGAGCAGGTCGCTAACGAGTTTGCCGACGCCATTCGGTTTGCGAGGAGCGAGTCGATTCGTACCGGTGAGCCGCATGGATTCAGTTTCCTGACCAGCCAGTATCGTATCCGCGTTTTCAGCGCCGATACCGCGGTCTCTCCGTGGACGTGGATCTGGGACGTCTACCATCCCATCGACAAAGGCCTCTACGACTACAGTTTTCCGGCTGACCTCGCCGCAGCCGAGGTTCCGGTCGTCCATGTTCCAGACTACCGGGGAGTCTGTGACCGACAGGGCACCGTCTACTTCGACGCCAACGGCACGCCCTGGTGCCTCGAACCGGAGACCGTGCTGCTCGAATCGTATCGGCTCGATTTCGCCGCCGGACACTCGACGGCGTCGGTCAGCCTTGACGGCATCACGGGCAGGGTGACGGTCCAGTGAGTCGGTTGCGGCAACAACTCGGTCTGACTCTGGTCGAGGTACTCGTAACGATCGTCCTCTTCGCCGTCTTGCTGGTGCCCGCGATCAGCGCGCTGCGAACCGGCATCGTCGGCACGGGCGTCCACGCGGACGTGGCCGCCAATCACTATCGCCTGGCATCGGCAATCGAAGACCTGCTTACCGAGCCTTTCGCCGACCTTAATGACGCGGCCACCGCCGCCGGTGGTCCGACCACCATGAGCAGCTATTCTGAAGCGGCGGGCACGCCGGGCCGTCTGCTCGTCTACCTCTCAGTTTACGATGGCGACAACGCAGATGGTGACGACGATCCGTTTACCGGAGGCGACGACGGCCTGCTGTGGGTCCGCGTCGAGATCGAGGGGGCCACGGGCTCGCTCGAGACGATCCGGGCTCGAGGTTACTGATCGTGCGGAAGCGACCTGGCAATACGCGCGGTTTCACGTTGCTCGAGTTGCTTGTCGCGACCGCGCTGGCGGCGACGCTGCTGACGGCAACCGGTGCCATCGTCGCCAACGCGCTGGGTAGCGCGGACGTAGCCGCCGAGCGCAACGAACTGCAGCGCGACGCGCGATTCGCCATGGACCGGATGGTGCGCACGGTCAGACAGTCCCGCAATCTGCTGTTGCCGCTGACCGACAACCCGCTCACGGACTGGCCGGAGCACATTCGCGAGCAGACGATTCCGGCGTCACCACCGGTCGGCAGCAGCACGTTCGCGACCGCCGTACTGGCGGTGACCCTGCCCGCTGACATCGACCTCGACGCCGATGGCTATCCGGATGCGGACGACGACCGCGACGGCCGCATCGATGAGGACCTGCCGAACGATATCCACCATGACTTCTTTCCAGGAATCATGCTGGTCGACGATGACGGGGACGGCAGCATCGACGAAGGAAGCGGCTGGGCGGACGATGACGAAGGCGGAAGCGACAACGAAGACCCGTTGGACGGCATCGATAACGACGGCGACGGCAGCGTTGACGAGGACCCGCCGAGCGACAACAACGGCGATGGCTGTGCCGGGATCTGCGGCGTCGATGACGACCGGAACGGCGCGGTCGATGGCGCGGCCGGTGACGATGACGACGAAGACGGCGGCCAGTTTGACGATCCTTACGACCCGGTCGTGTTTTACCTGGACGACAATCGACTGGTCGAACGTATGCCGGTGCCGTGGAACGAGGATGGCAACAGCAGTCCCGACGGCCCCGTTGACGGTCGGGACTTCGTCACATCGACTATCGCCGAAAACGTCTCCCGATTTCGCGTCGAACGCCTGCCGGGAACGTCCGGAACCGCCGAATCCGTTCGCCTCACGCTGGAGCTCACGGGCGACGACGGCGACGTCGTGCGTCTCGACGCCGACGTTCGGCTGGGTGCGACGTTGTGAAGCGGGCGAAGAAACAACAGCGCGGTTACCTGCTGATCAGCGTCGTCGTCACGCTGTTCCTGCTGGCCTGCATCGCCCTGCTACTGAATCGGCAGTCGGCGGTGAACGCAAACACGGCCAGCGCCGAACTCGCCGCGGCGCAGGCGGAATACGTTGCCGAGGCCGGCCTGCGGCACACGCGGTGGCTGGCGGATCAGAACGCCTGTGCGGGCGATCTGTCGCTCGTCGACGTTCCTTTCGGCGCTCACAGCTACAGCGCAACGGTCACGATGGCCTCAGGCGGCGGAGGTACTCAAAGCACTGTTGCCTACAGCGTAGATCAGGATGCCTACGTAAAGGAAGAAGCCTCCAGCCAGAACTTCGGGTCAGAGGCAGAGCTAGGTGTTATTGAAAAAGGCAACGATCATCGGCGCGCACTGTATCGCTTCGATCTATCCTCGTTGCCTGCCGGGACGACGATCAACAACGCCGTTTTCAAGCTGTATATGATCGACGGTCCGACCAAAGGCGACGTAAAGGTTTACCGTATCACGTCGGATTGGCAGGAAGATTCGGTCACCTGGACCGATATTGCGTCCGAGTACGACGGTGCCCAAGTAGAAGCGCTGATTCCGGATGACACCGCAAGCAATAGCGAGGTACACCTCAATCTCACGAGTCTCGTCCAGCAGTGGATAAATGGCGCGGTGCCGAACTACGGTGTGTTACTCCTCTCGGATGCAAACAACGATCTCTCGCAGTACGCGAGCAAGGAATATGGCGATATCGACAAACGACCCGTTCTCGAAGTAACGACCTTCAGCGGCCAACTGGCCGCGTCACCCGCAACGATCGACGTCATCGCCAGTCTCGGCGACGGCGTTTCCCGACAGATCACCCGCAGCGACGTGCCGGTCTATAACGTCGCATCCTCGCAGGTCATCACCCTGAAGCCGGGTGCCGAGGGCAAGGACACCTTCATCGAGAGTCAAGGCAGTAAGCAGAACGACAACAACGCCAACGATAAGGACCTCAAGACCGACTCAGAGAGCAACAAACAGCTCCGCGCGTTGTTGGAATTCGATCTCGGCCGAATTCCACGCGGTGCCCGTGTGACCTCCGCGGAGCTGAGTCTGCACATCAACGACAATAAGGGCCAGGCTGATATCGTCAAAGCGCATCGCATCACCCGCGACTGGACCGAAGACGGCGTTACCTGGCTATCGCGGAATGGAAGCGACGTATGGGTTTCCCCAGGAGGCGATTACGACAACGCGGTTGCGGGGTCTTTCACCGCATCAGCGACCGGTCCCGTCACCGTCGATATCACCGAACTCGCGGACGGCTGGGTCCGCGGCCTCTGGCCAAACCACGGCCTGATTCTCTTGTCCGAACCGGCCAGCGGCAACAACGAGAAGAAATACACGAGCAGCGACGACGACGCTGCTCCGGATGAGCATCCCTCGCTGACGATCACTTACGCCTGCGAATGCGGCACCGTCTGCGTGCAGCCGCAGGGTTCCGGCAGGATCAAGATGGTCATCAGCAACTACTTCGATCCGCACCCGGACGACTGGTACAAGTGGTCGTTGTTCCGCTCCTGGGGTTACGACGTCGACTTCATCGACGACAGCGCGGATGGCTACTTCTTCGATATTGGCCTGACGGGCGGCAACGTGATCTACGTCTCGGCAACGGTGAGCGCGAGCACGCTGGGGCGCAACATCGAGGACGCATGGTTGGGCGTCGTCAGTGAGGAAGCCGGTCTTACCGACGACATGGGCTTCACGACGGGCTCGACTCAGCCAGTCGGGCAGACGGTGACCGTCGCTGACAACAGCCACTTCATCACCGCCGTGTTTCCGACCGGAGCGCTCGACGTTTTTGACGAGGCCATGCAGGGCGCAACGACATCCGGAACGATGGCGCCGGACGCCAACGTGCTGGCCACGTGGAACGGTGAAGGCGCCATCGTCGCGCTTGAGAAAGGCGCTCAGAACAATCTTGGTAATCCTGCCACCAGCCGCCGCGTGCAGCTGCCGCTAGGCGATGCAGGCAATATCAACCTGGACTACGTCAGCCACAATGGCTGGGTCGCCGTGCAGCGAGCGATCGCGTGGGCCATGGGACCGTCCGCGGCGACGGGTGCAATACCATTGCTGATGGTCGTGGCTGACGACAGCAACCTGTCGACCCAGGAAGACGCGAAGATCGCTCTATTCGAGACCTGGAACTATGTCGTAACCGTCATCGATGACGGTGCACAACAGAATGAGTTCGACGACCTGGTTGCAACAAACGAGGTCGTCTATGTCGGAGAAGACATTAACTCGGGCAGCCTCGACACCAAGTTGCGCGACGCAGCTATCGGCGTGGTCATCGAGGAGGAAAAGATTACCGATGAATTCGGCATCTCGACGGGCGAAACGACGTTTACCGAGTCGTCGATCGACATCGTCGACAACACGCACTACATCACACTGCCGTTTAGCCCGGGTTCTGTCGCCTTCGCTTCGTCGTCACAGCCCGTGGGCGGGCGCGCCGGTACGCTGGCGCCAGGGCTTTCCGTGCTCGCAGAAAAACCGTCGTCAAGCACAAGCATGCTCGACGCGCTCGAGACCGGCGCCGCGCTGGCCGACTCCGGCACCGCCGCGGGAAGGCGGGTGAAGCTGCCGTGGGGCGGCAATGACTTCGACATCAATTCACTCACCGACGACGGCCGCACGATCCTGCGCCGCTCAATCGAGTGGGCGACCGGCGCCACCCTGCCCGGGCCCGTCGCACACTGGAAGCTGGATGAGACGAGCGGTACGACGGCCATTGATTCCGAGGGCGGCCACGACGGTACGACGTCGAACACAGAGTGGGCGACGGGCCAGCTCGACGGCGCGATACGACTGAACTCAACTACGGACGCCGTGGTCGTCCCTCATAGCGACGAACTCTCGCTGACCAGCGCGCTCACGGTGACGGCCTGGATCAACAAGACTGGCCTGTCGCTCTACGACGCGGCTGTCTCGAAGGCGACGACCGGCTCCGATCTGAATTATTTCTTCGGCACGTGGGAAAACTACCCGGTGTTCGGGTTTTCAACCAGCACCGACAACTGGCAGGGGTTCTACGCGACGAGCGCGCCGCTTTCATTAAACACCTGGTACCACGTCGCCGCATCGTTCGACAACGACGGCAACCTTGTCAAGATCTACGTGGACGGTGTGTTGGTCGACCAATTCAACACGACGCGTGAGCCGGTCACCAACGCAGGCGACATCAGGCTGGGTCGTTCTGCTATCGGTGAGTACTGGCCGGGCATGCTCGACGATGTGCGCATCTACGATCGAGCGCTTTCTGATAGTGAGGTTTCAGAACTCGCGACGCGTCCGCCGAAGGTCCCGATCGCCCACTGGAAACTCGACGAGACCAGCGGCACGACAGCGGAGGATTCGATCGGTGGTCACGATGGCACGTTGATCAATGGCCCTAGCTGGGTTTCCGGCACGATAGACGGCGGCCTTTCGTTAGACGGTAGCAATGATTTTGTCGACGTCGTGCATGATGACGCGTTGTCACTCACAACTTTCTCAATCAGCGCCTGGATCAGGCCAAGTGCCGTCGATGATTGGTATGTCATTGTGCGAAAGGGCTTCTCAGGTTCAAACGCCAACTACTTTCTATCCACCGAGCTCGACGAGATTAGGTTTGGATTCGTCAACTCAGGTTTCGTCGAGTTCAAGACGTCCGGCGCTAACCTGGCTGCTGGCAACTGGTATCACATTGCCGGCACGTTCGACGACGCGACCGGGGAAGGGAAGGTCTACCTTGACGGCTCGCTCATGCATACAGGCACCACCGCGCTCAGTCCGTTGCCGAACAGCGATGCGTTGACGCTGGGCCGGACGGGTCCGATCAGGTTCTTCCCCGGCGACCTCGACGACGTACGAATCTACGACACAGTGCTGTCAGAGTCAGAAATCGCAGCGCTTGCCGGCGGAGGCGGCGGTGGCGGTGGCGGTGGCGGCCCCAGCAGTTGCAACGGCACCTTCCGCGATAACTTCGACACCCGGGCGTGGAACGGCAGCAACGGGTCGCTGTCCTGGGCGACCGACTGGATCGAGGTCGGTGAGAGCAACGGCCCGACGTCGGGCGACATCCAGGTCATGAACGATGCCAGCGATTTCCAGCTGCGCACCCGCGACAACGACAATGGCGGCGAGGGTGTGGAGCGTGAGGCGAACCTCTCCGGAGCGGCGACGGCGACCCTGAACTATGATTTTCGTCGCATGAACCTGGACAATACGAACGACTACACAAGCGTGGAGATCTCCGCCAACGGCGCGTCGGGCCCGTGGACGGAGCTCACGCGCCACGACGGATCGGGCAACGACTCGAACTATCAGCCGGCCAGCCACGACATCTCGGCGTTTGTATCGGCCAGCACCCGCGTACGATTCATCACGTCGTCGAATATGGGCGGGACCGACACGGTCTGGTTCGACAATATCGAGATCCAGTGCGGAGATTAATGGGGACATTCTGCTTTTTCTGTCGTTAGCCCAGAAAACGCGAGTGCGACAAGGCCGCTCCTCGCGCACAGTGCATAGATGGCAAGAACGGCGCGAGCATCGAAAGGAGGCATCTGCTACCACGTGATCAATCGTGGAAACGGCCGCGCCACTGTTTACCATAGTGATTCTGACTACCGCTCGTTCATAAATCTGATCGGGAAAGCTAGTGATCGACTTCCAATACGGGTGTTGGCCTTCTGCCTGATGCCGAACCACTTTCACCTCGTGCTCTGGCCATACGCCGACGGCGACCTGAGTCGCTGGATGCAATGGCTGCTGACGTCTCACGTCAGGCGATACCACAGGATTCGCGGGACGTCCGGACGCGTCTGGCAGGGTCGATTCAAGGCCTTTCCAATTCAGGAGGACCGTCATCTCCTGACGGTTATGCGATATGTCGAAAGAAACCCGGTCAGAGCCAATATCGTGGCGAGCGCCTCGGACTGGCGATGGTCCAGTATCAGTGGCGGCGTCTCACCGCGCTGGGAAGAACTGTTGACGGAAAGCCCGGTAGCGAAACCTGGCAACTGGGAAGTATTGGTAGACACTCCAATGAACCGTGCCGAAACCGAGGCTCTGCGGCGTTGCGCCCGGCGAAATGCACCATACGGAGACAACGTTTGGACCGAGAAGACAGCCCGAGACCTTGGCCTTGAGTCCTCCCTGCGACGCCGGGGTCGCCCGTCTGGGACCTAAATAGGGACATTCTGCTTTTTTCGTCCCCGATTCGTCGTTTTATCGGTCTTCTTTGGGACGAAAAAAGCAGAATGTCCCCAATAAAACAGAATGTCCCCAATAAAAAACCGTCGTTAAATTAAAGATTTAGTCCCATCCGCCGATGTTTCTGAAGATAGAAGACTTCAGAGCGAAGGCAGAACATTGGCGATCTCCAGCTACTTGGCGGATATCTGGTCGGTCACGGATTTCAACGACCCGGACCTTGCCGGTTATGCGGCGGAACAGATGTGCGCGGATACCCGTATCGGCGTTCAGTCGATGATGGTGCTCGCCCTCGCGATGCAGCTCGTCATCTCGGCCCTGGCGATGTTCTTCGATCTCGACTCGCTGTACATCTACATGAGCCTGCTGATCGCGGCACTGTGCCTGCACGTGCTGATCTCGGCGTCATTCATCAAGGATGTCCGCACGCTGCATGCGCTGGGCATGACCTTCCTGATCGCCGCCGCGCTGGCGATCACGGTACTCGCGCACCGCTCCGGCAGCCTGAATGTCGGCATGATGGCGTCGGTCATCATGCTGTTGGTCGCGATCCCGATGATCCCGTGGGCCTTGCGCGAGTCGACGATTGTCGTCGGCCTGATCTTCGCGTTGATCTCGCTGTCGCTGAACAGCGTGCCGGGGCGGTTCGACTCAGGCTCCTTGCTCGTGCTGCAGGTGCTGATCGTCGGCACGGCCGTCGTTGTCCTCGTCGTCACCGGCAAGAACACGTTCATCCGCAAGGAAGACCTGAAGGCCCGCTATCAGCTTGAGCAGGCAAACGCTGCGATGGAAATGCTGTCGATGCAGGACCACCTGACCGGCGCATGGAACCGCCGCTTCCTCGATGAGAACTTCGCCGTCTTCGCCAACGAGTGCGCCGAGAACAAGCAGGTCCTGTCGATGGCCGTGCTCGACATCGATGACTTCAAAGGCATCAACGACACGTTTGGTCACCAGGTCGGCGACGACATCCTGGTTCGCGTCTCACACACGTTCTCGAAATTGATCGACTCGGACGGACACCTGGTCCGGCTCGGCGGCGACGAATTCCTGATCGTCTATCGTGGTGAAGGCGTTGCCGGCCTGATTGAGGCCGCCATAGCCAACCTGCAAACCAAGACGGTCATGGGCAAGCTGACGGGTCACGAGTCGGTGACGTTGAGTGCCGGCATCGCGAGAAGCCAGCCCGGTGAGAAGGCCGATCTGAACAAGCTGTATCGAATCGCGGACCGCGCACTGTACACAGCCAAGCAGGAACGGCCCGGCAAGCGGGTTTCGGCACCCGCCAACTCGACGCTGACCGGGACGTGGCCGCTGTGAGCCTGCTAGCGAAGACCCGCGCGATGTTTCAGCCGGGCGCTGCGAGCCGCAGCGTCGGGCCGATCGGCGTCGACTTCTCGCTGGAAGCGCTGCACCTTGTCCAGTTGCATCGCGATGTTGGCGGCGTTCCCGAAGTGCGCGCCTGCTCGAGCACGGGCTACGAGGGGTCCAGACAAGAGCTGCTGGAGAGCCCGCTGATGTTTCGCTCGGTGCTGAAGCGCGGCCTGCAGTCCGGCAAATTTCATGGCAAGGGCGCCGTCGTCGCGATGCCGACAGGCATGTTCCGGACCTTGTCGATTAACTACCAGTCGGGACCGTCGAAGAAGCAGGAGGCTGCAGCGATCCTGAAGGCGATGAAGTCGCGACTCGACAAACCGCTTGGCGACTACGTCATCGACTACCTGCCGGTGAACAATCGCTCCAAGGGTGACGACCGCCTGGCGCTGGTTGCGGTCAGCGAGAAGGAGCCGGTCGTCGAGTTCCTCGAGCTGTGCCGCAAAGCCGGCCTCACCGTCGAGGCGCTGGAGATCGGGCCTGTCGCCGTCTGCCGGCTGGTCAGCTCGTTGTCGCTTCGCAGCGGCAGCGGCAACGTACTCGTCATTAATTCGGGCCGGCGTTCGAGCTACATGACGCTGATCTCGGGCGCCGACCTGTTGTTCGACCAGGAAGTCAGCTTCGGCGAGGACAGCCTGATCGAACAGACGGCTGAGGCACTGGACATGCCGGAGCCAATGGCGCGGGACCTCATCTTGCGAACCGGGCTGAAGTCGTCGACGCACAGCAACGTGCAGGAGACGATCGAGGCATCCGGGCTCGCCAGCACGATGTCGGAGATCCTGAAGCCGAAATTCCTGAAGCTCGTCGAAGACATCAAGCGCGTCTGCCTGTACGCCGCGGCGGAAACTCGCGGCGGCGCCGTCACGCAGGTCTACCTGCTCGGCAGCATCGCGCGCTGGCCGGGCGCCGACGAGCTCTTAAGCACGCTGACCGGCATGGACGTCGCGAACATCCCGGACCCGCTGACGCTGTTTCCGAGCGACGACAGCAAACAGGCGCCGGTCAACAACGCAGCCGCCTCGGATATTGTTGTCGCGACGGGCGCCGCATTGAGGGGGCTCGAGCTCGATGAATGACATTGATCTCATCCCCGTCGATTATCGAGACTGGCTCGAGCGCCGGCGCATGCTGATCGTTTACTCGACGTCTGTTGTCCTGCTGGGCCTCGCTATCGCGGCCTCCGGAGCGGGCCTGAAACACACAACCAGCACGCTGCGCGACACGGCTGCGCGGCTGAAGGTAGAGAACGCCGTTACGCAGCAGCAACAGGATCAATTGCAGCTCCTGACTGAGCAGCACGCCGAGTACGAGCGCCGCTGGTCGCTGCTGCGGGGCCTTCGAGCGGGCGCATCGATACAGGACATTTTCACGCTGATCGATGAGGCGCTGCTGCCGGGCGACCTCTGGTTCGTCGACTGGACCTTTCGCAGGGCGGGCGTCATCGTTAACGGCCAACAGCGCGGCATCGAGACCGGCTACTTCATCATCGTCGCCGACGAGCCCGGTCAGCCGGCACAGAGCACGATGTCCGTCGAGACGCACATGACGATCAGCGGCCAGGCGCGCGATCACCAGGCGTTATCGAGTTTCGTCCGATCGCTGTTCGAGCAGCCGGACGTCAAGGACGTCAACGTGCAGAAGACGACGCGTAGCGACTACGCGAACACGCGCGTCGTCAACTTCGACCTGACCATTGTGCTGAATAACTCGCTGAAGGAAACCTGATGCAGGAGCTCCTGAAGAAAATCAGCGTGAGAGAGCTACGGTTGCTGATGCTCGGCGTCGGCGCGACCATCATGGCGCTGCTGGTGACCGCGCTTGTGGTCCCGAACGTCAAGTCAATACAGTCGGTGCGCAAGGAAATCCAGCTGCTCGAGGCAACGGCGAGAGACGGCCGCGAGCTCGAGCAGCAGCTGGACCAGCAGCATGCCAGTATCGCCGAGCTTCGCTACCAGCTCGACGGCGACATGGCCAACCTGCCGGTCCGCCAGGTCGAGGCCTACATCATCGGCCGACTGCAGCGCGTGTCCTGGGACAATGACATCGAGCTTTTGAGCGTCGAGCCGGCGACGGGCGAGCGTATCCAGATCTTCCAGGAACTGTTGTTTAACGTGCAGCTTGCCGGTCGATACGAGGACCTGTACCGGTGGCTCCTCGAGATGCGGGAAGACCTCGGTTACGTCGTGGTCAAGGAGTATCGCGTCAGCCGTTCGGACGACGTGGACGAGGATCCAAGGCTGATGGCCTCGTTAAGCCTCGCGTCATACAGGGCGGTCGAATGATGAGGATAGCCCCACTGTTGTTTTTGATCCTGGTCGCACCGGCAACAGCAGCCGACGTCGCCGCGCTTAGGGGCAATCCGTTTACACGTCCGCCGTCAGCGCCGCCGCCAGGCTCGACCGTAATCGCATCGACTGACGGCCCAGCCCCGCAGATCGATTTGCAGGCGACGATGGTTGGCGCGGGACAAGGCCTCGCGAATGTCGCCGGACGCGTCATGCGGCCGGGACAGTCCATCGAGGGACTGACCCTCGTAAAGGTTTACGAAGACCGCGCGGTCTTCCTGCATAACGGTGAACGCCTGACCGTGTACGTCAAGGCGCACCTGAACGAGAGCGAAGATGAAGACTAAGGCATCAACGGCGCTAGGAGCGACAGCACTGGCCGCCCTGCTTCTTGTAGCAGCGGCATCCCGTGCAGACGAGGTGGAACACCGCATTAGCATGACGATGAAGGATGCGGACCTGGCCGACGTCATGGACATGATCTCGCGCGAACGGCGAGTCAACGTGTTTGTTTCCACGGACAGCAATGAGCAGGTGTCCTTCAGCCTGTACGACATGTCAGTGCCGGAGGCGATTCGCTCGATTGCCAATTCCGCGGGCCTTGCGGTCGAGCACTACGACGACAACTACTACATTGTCGAAAGAGACGAGGCCGGGAAATACGCACCGGATGCAATCACACACGTGCGCGCGTTCGAGCTGCAGTACGTCGACGTCGAGGAAATGTCGAGCCTGCTGGAGCCGTACCTGTCTGACTACGGCGAGATCACGCAGTTTACCGAGCGCAACATGTTCCTCGTGCAGGACACGCCAGAATTCCTGCGGCGGATTTCGGCACTGGTTGCAACCATCGACGAAAAGCCGGAGCAGATCCTGATCGAGGCCAAGATCCTGGAGGTTACGTTGACGGACGAGGACTCCTACGGCCTCGACTGGAGCAAGACCTTCAACAGCGACGGCGGCGGTGGCACATTCGGTACGCAGGGCCTGTCGGACTCGAACAGCGCCGGCCTGTTTTTCGACTACGCGACGCCGGATATCACCGCGACCCTGAATGCGCTGACGGCCCAGGGGCGGGTAAGAACGCTGTCGACGCCGAAACTGCTGGCGCTCGAAGACGTCGAGTCCTCGGTCATCGTCGGCGACCGTCGTGGCTATTCTGTGACAACCACGATTAACCAGGTAACGACCGAGAGCGTGGAGTTCCTCGAGTCTGGTGTCATTCTGCGCGTCACGACGTCGGTCGACGATAACGACCAGGTCACGTTGGATATTCACCCCGAAGTCAGCACCGGCGTCATCGATCCACTGACCGGCATCCCTTCGCAGACGACGACCGAGGTCAAGACGCGCATGATCGTGCCGGACTCGTCGACGATCTTCGTTGGCGGACTGATCAAGAATCGTATCGACGAGAGCAAGCGCGGCGTCCCGGTCGTGGGTCGCATTCCCGTCGTCGGCGGACTCTTCTCCAATCGACAGTTCACGAGTACCAACACGGAGACCGTCGTCCTGATCACGCCGACGATCGTCCGACCGCGCCAGCAGACGGTTGACGAGGGATCGTTGGAACGGATTCAGAAGATCGAATCTCAGCAAGACAGCGACAATGAGTCCCTCGAGAAGGAGATGGACCTCTTTTTCGGCAGTTGAGGCAGCGCCTCGCCCCAGTCCGAATGCGGGACGGCGCCTGACGCGATATCTACCTATCGGCTCGCTACGATGAACATGCGACCCTGTTGAGAGGCGTTTGACGCAGGGCTCGCGATGATGGTGGCTACTCTCATCGCCGGACGACGGCCGCGGCGATGACCAACGAATTCGATATCTGGCGGCTGGCGGCCGGCCTCGGCCTGTTCCTGTTCGGCATGACCGCGCTCGAGAAATCGCTGCAGCAGCTGGCCGGCCGATCCTTCAAACGCTTCCTGCGCGAGTACACCGAAAAACCCTTGAGCGGCATGTTCGCCGGCGCGCTGTCGACCGCCGCCTTGCAGAGCAGCTCGGTCGTCAGCCTGATTGTGCTCGCCTTTGTCGGCACCGGCATCATCTCGCTGTCCAGCGCGATCAGTATTGTCTTCGGCTCCAACTTCGGCACGACGGCGACCGGCTGGATTGTCGCGACCCTGGGCTTCAAGCTCGACATCGAATCGCTGGCGCTGCCCTTGATCGCCTTCGGCAGCTTCGGCATTGTCTGGTCCGCGAGCGGCAGCCGGCGTTCCGGCTTCAGCTACCTGGTCGCGGGCTTCGGACTGATGCTGTTAGGCCTCGAGTTCATGAAGTCCGGCGCATTGGCCGCGACCGGCCTGTTCAATCCGGAAGCGTTGGCCGGTTACCCGCTGATCGTATTCCTGCTGGCGGGGCTCTTGATCACCGCCGCGATCCAGTCCAGCTCGGCGACGATCATGATCACGCTGAGCGCACTGTACGCCGGCGTGCTGACGCTGGAGTCCGCCGCCGCGATCGCGATCGGCGCCGACCTGGGCACGACGATCACGGCGATGCTGGGCTCGATGGTCGGTTCGATCGACAAGAAACGCGTGGCCGTCGCCAGCGTCATCTTCAACCTGACGTCGGATACCGTCGCTTTCATCCTGCTTAACCCGCTGTTGTATGTCGTCACGGTATGGCTGGGCATCAGCGACCCACTGTTTGCACTGGTTGCCTTTCACAGCCTGTTCAACCTGATCGGCGTTACGTTGTTCCTGCCGTTCATCGGCGTCTTGAGCCGTTGGCTGTCGAGGCGTTTCACGGAAGACGAGACGGCGCCGACGCGGCACATCAAGCCGGAGATCTCGGATGTCGCCGATGTGGCGATCGAGAACGCCGACAAGGAAACGCTGCGACTCATCGACCAGGCCGCAGCGCTGAATCAGCTCGGCCTGCACCTCCGACCGGCCCATGCGTTCTACGAATCGGACGCCGACAGGCACGCCGTGCGAGTCTTCCAACACGATGCCGACTACGAGACCTGTTACGCGGAACTGAAGCACCTCGAGGGCGAGATACTCGCCTACGTCCTGTCACTGCAGGAGCACGCCCTCGAGCCGGACGACTCGGCACGCATCAGCCAGATCATCCCGGCGATACGAAACGGCGTGCACTCGGCCAAGAACATCAAGGACATCCGACAGGACCTCGAGAGCTTTCGCGGCGCCGTCGACGATCGATTCAACGCTTACTATCGTGTATTCAGTGACGTCGTCCGCGAGTTCTACGGGTCGCTGGAAACGCTGGCGTCGGCCGACCTGCCGGCGCTTCGTTTCGAGCGACTCGCGCGCATACGCAAGACCTCCGAGGCCTTGCACGAACGTCTGCACCGGCGTATCTACGACGAGATTGCCGCGGGCGAGCTGGGCCGGATCGAGATCTCGACGCTGCTTAACGTAAACCGCGAGATCTACCTGTCGAACCTGAGCCTCGTCGCCGCGCTCGCCGATGCGCTGCTCGATATCGCGTCGGCCGATGATTTTGCGGCATTGCCGCCGTTATCTTGAGGCGACCCGGAGCCCTTACACGCCAACCCGTCGCCTTCACCGTGACCATAATCCACGGTAGAATCATTTAGATACAAAAACATGAAATTTCTTACTAGTTTTAAATGACTAGTTATTGTTTTCCGGCTTAATTTGTCATACGTTCCTCTGCCTTATTTCCGCGGAATAGCGTTCCTTGGCTGATTCAGCTCATCAGTGGACCTTCTTCAGTAATTACGCGCACGTGCTCGTGTGCCTCGCCGAAAATCCGGATGCGCGCTTGCGCGACGTCGCGGACAAGATCGGGATTACTGAGAGAACGGCGTTTCGCCTGATTGGCGAGCTGGAAGACGCCGGTATTATCGAGCGCGTGAAGGAAGGCCGTCGGAACCACTACGAGATAAATGCCGACGCGCACCTGAAGCACAGCATCGAAAAACACTATACGGTCGGTGAGTTGCTCGAGACGCTGACCCACGAACAACAACAGACATCGGGGAATCGCAAATGAATCCGCAGCCACTGAGTCGGGCCGACCTGAAGTCATGAGTAAAGGCGTCAAAAAGGCCTCGCAGGCCTCACTGCTGTTTTTCTTCCTCGCGATCGCCTGGCTGGCCTGGTCGGGCCTGTATAAACCGTTGCTGCTCAGCCTGGGTCTTGCTTCGTGCATTCTCACCGTTTACCTGAAGAACCGTATGAACTACTTCCATACGAATGTCTTCGCGTTTCAGTTCGGTTGGCACCTGATCACGTACTGGGGCTGGCTGTTCAAAGAGATCGTCAAGTCCAGCATCCAGGTCGCACGCGTCGTGATCGACCCGCGACTGCCGGCCAATCCGCAAGTTATCGTCATCGAGTCCACGAGCAAGGAACCCGTTGTCGAGACCATTCTCGCCAACTCGATCACGCTGACGCCGGGAAC
>JASJBE010000145.1 GCA_030066655.1 Woeseiaceae bacterium
AGTGTGAGGACAGCTGACCCGGTGCGGTAATCAGGCCGGAGTCGTCATCGCTTAAGTGTCCGACGACCGGTGTCAGCTCTTCTCGGCTGATCGCGCCGGGCCGGAGCAGGCGCAGCGGCTCGCCGGGTGTTACGCCAATGATGGTTGATTCGACGCCCAGGTGACTGCGACCGCCGTCGATAACCAGGGCCACCTCATCGTCAAGCGCGAGCGAAACGTCTTCGGCCGAGGTTGGGCTGAGCCTTCCCGACGGATTGGCCGACGGCGCCGCGAGCGGTACGTGAAGCACTTCGAGCAGAGCTCGTGCCACCGGGTGAGCCGGTTCACGCAGTGCGATCGTATCGAGGCCGGCGCGCGCGAGTTCGCAGGTTCTTCCTTCCGGGTTGACCGGTACGACGAGGGTGAGCGGCCCGGGCCAGAAGGTATGCGCGAGCGTCAGCGCACGCTCGTCCAGCAGGCCTTCCTGGCAAGCCATGTCGATCGACGACACGTGTGAGATCAGCGGGTTAAACGCCGGCCGGCCTTTGGCGGCGTATACGCGCGCGATGGCTTCAGGGTTCGTCGCGTCGGCCGCAAGGCCGTACACGGTCTCGGTCGGCATGCCAACGAGGTGCCCTTCGGAGATCGCCACCCGGGCCTCTTCAATCGCGGAGGCGTCGTGCGTGATGGGGAAGTGGTCGTTCACAGTGTCGCGATTATCACGCACTTTTCTTTCGAAGACCAAAGATCCGCTTGGGCGCAGAGGCAATCGCCGGCGCGGCAAGAACCAGCGCAATCGTCAGGCGGCGGCCCAGTCGATCGTATAGGCATCGAACACCGGACCGTCGACGCAGACGCGTTTCATTGCCGGACCGTCGGGCGTGTCGATGCGAATCGCGCAGCCGGCGCAACCGCCGACGGCGCAGGCCATATATTCTTCCATCGAGACCTGGCAGGGCAGGTCGTGTCGGCTGGCGAGGTCGGCGACGGCCTTGAGCATTGGCGTAGGTCCGCAGGCGTAAATCATGACCTCGCCCTTGTCGTTCTCGTCGAGCGACTGCAGCCAAAGCTCTGCAAGGTCGGTAACGTAGCCGCGGTAACAGCCGTCAAACCCTGCGAGCGACGTCAGTCGCGTCGGCGTTCCCCAGGACTCGAGCAAGCCCATCGTGCCGTCGATCTCTGCATCGATCCCGGGAATGTCCTGATTGGACTTTGCCAGTTCGAACGGGAAGGGAATCTCGGACCCGAGGATCGCGAAGGGTCGCCAGTCGACGTCGCTTTGTCCCAGCGCGTCGGCGACGAACACCATCGGCGGGATGCCGACGCCACCGCCGATCAGGAGTGGCCGACGATATCTCGCGTCGAGATCGAAAGGCTGGCCGATCGGACCCATGACGCTGACAACGTTGCCGGCCGCCTTCTGCGACAATAGCCTTAAGCCTTCGCCGACGATCTTGTACAGCACCTCGATCCAGTCGTCGCCCACGCGCATGATGGACAGAGGACGACGCATCGGCAGGCCCTCGTCGCAGGTGATGTGCACGAAGCTGCCCGCCCTGGCCGCTGCGGCGCACTTCGGCGAGCGGATTCGCTGGATAAACTGCTCGCCGTCGTATCGATCGAGCGACAGGATCTCGCCGTCCTCGACGAAGATCGTGTTGCGGTTCCGTTGGGCGTGTCGCTGCGCGTCCGTTGTCATCGTGACTCCAATGCCTTGACGACGCGCTGCAGCACCGCCATGCGCACGGCGACGCCGTTGGTGACCTGTTCTGTGATCACGGAGCGCTCGCTGTCGGCCAGCGTGCTTTCAATTT
The DNA here is from genome assembly GCA_030066655.1 of Woeseiaceae bacterium. Classification (GTDB taxonomy): domain Bacteria; phylum Pseudomonadota; class Gammaproteobacteria; order Steroidobacterales; family Woeseiaceae; genus UBA1847. The sequence goes on from JASJBE010000145.1 coordinate 1,794, forward strand.
CAATGCCCCGGTTCATGGGTCCGGGATGCATGACGATAGCGTCCGGCTTGGCCACCTGCAGCGATTCCTCGCTGATGCCGTAGGTCGTGAAGTACTCGTCGATGCCCGGAATGCCATCGAGGTTGCCGATGCGCTCCCGCTGAATCCTCAGTGCCATGACGACGTCGGCGTCGCGCAGGCCCGTTTCGAGATCCGTCGTCAGCACGGCGCCGGGAAAGTCGCTCTGTTCCGGGGCCAGCGGCGGTGGTGATACGAGACGCAGTTCGCCGACGCCGAGCGTGCGCAGACCCTGTGCGGCCGAGCGCGCCACGCGCGAGTGTCGGATGTCGCCGACGATCGTCACGTTCAGGTTCTTAAAGTCAGGCTTGTGATTTCGAATCGTTAGCAGGTCGAGCAAGCCCTGCGTCGGGTGTGAGACTTCCGCCTCGCCGGCATTCAGAATGCTGACGTGGTCTTTGACGTGTCGGGCAATATAGGCCGGAACGCCCGCGCTGGCGTCTCGCACCACCATGACGTCAACTCGCATCGCCTCCAGCGTGTAAATCATGTCGAGAATGCTCTCGCCCTTCTTCCTCGAAGACGTGTTCACGTCAAGGTTCAGTACGTCTGCACCGAGCCGCTTGCCGGCCAGGTCGAACGACGCGCGGGTGCGAGTGCTGGGTTCGAAAAACAGGTTCGCCACGGTCCTGCCTGCGAGCGAGTCGTTTCTCGCGGGCAGTTCGCCCGCCGGCGCCAGGAAGCCGGTTGCCTCATCGAGCAGTGACTCGAGCGTCGGCTTGTCGAGTCCGTCGAGCGTCAGCAGGTGCTTGAGCTGGCCATCCGACGTGAACTGTAGGGCCTGCATGTCGGGGGTCGAATCATTCATTGCCGGGGATTCTAAGGGGTCGGGACGCACAAAGCACGGCCGCTTATACCCGTGCACTAGCCGCCGGTCGACAGGTATCGCTCTGCGATCAGCACCGCCGCGGCCGCGTCGATGTCGGCCTTCGCGGTTCGTCGACGCTGGCCGGCTGCCCTGGCACGATTCAGGATCTCGGTCGCCTCGACAGAGGAGTAGCGCTCGTCGGTGATTGCGACCGGCAGCCCGTATCGCTTCAGCCCGTCGGCGAACGCGAGCGCCGCTTCTGTCATGTCGCTGGGATTGCCGTCCGGGTGCAGCGGCAGGCCAACGATCAGCTGGCTCGGCGCCCATTCCTGTACGAGACGGTCGATGGCCGCTTCGTCGACGCCGGCATCGCTGTTCCTGATCGTGCCGAGGGGACTGGCCGAACCGGTGATGTCCTGGCCCACGGCGACGCCGATGCGTCGCAGACCGTAATCAAAAGCGAGGATGGTTCTTGGGCTCGAGTCAGGCACGGCCTGCGTCGGGTGCGATGCGGCTGATATCGATACCGAGACTCTCTGCGGCAGCCGTCCAGCGCTGTGCGAAAGGCGTTTCGAAGATAATCTCAAGCGACGCTGGAACATTGAGCCAGGAGTTCTCCATGATCTCCTCCTCGAGCTGTCCCGCCTGCCATCCGGCATAGCCGAGCGCCACGACGGAACGCTCAGGCCCCGTCCCTTCGGCAAGTGCATCGATCACGTCTCGAGAGAGTGTCAGCTGGATGTCGTCGGAGACCTTGAGCGTGCTCTCGAAGTCGTCACCTCCGTCGTGCAAAACGAAGCCACGCTCCGGACCGACCGGCCCACCCATCAGCACGGGGTCCTTGGCGATGATCGGGTTGTCGGTCTCTATGCCGAGCTGGCGGAACAACCCGCCCATATTCAAAGACAGGGGACGGTTCAGGATGATGCCCAGCGCCCCGTCCTCGTTGTGCTCGCAGATCAGGGTCACGGTGCTGCTGAAGTTGGGGTCCTGCATGCCGGGCATGGCAATCAGCAGCTGATTCACAAGTGACGTGCTGTCGTCCATGACGCCAGTATCCGCCTTGCGGAACCCGGAGACAACTCCCGGCTATTTGACGGAGGCCACCGTCGTCGCCATCTGGCCGTCGCCGAACAGCCATTTGTAGGCGAACCGCAGCTCGTCGTACTCCGCGCGGACTTCTGGCGGGAACGGGTCGAACGGCGAGGCGCGCTCGAGGATATCGAGGGCCGCCTCGTCGAGTATTCGTGAACCCGAGGACTTGCGGATCACGACCGCCGACAGTTCGCCCGACGCATCGATGCTCACTTCAAGCGTCGGGCTGCCGCTCAGGCCCGCCGCGACGTCGGGGAAATACTGCTCGCCGACACGCTCGATGCGGCGTTTCCAGTTATCGAGGTAGGCCGCGATGTTCGACTCGCGGGTATCGGCGCTGATGATCAGCTGCCGCTTGTCATCGTGGATCGAAAGTGTCGCGTCCGGCTCCTGCGGCAGCGGCAGCGTGATGTCCTGTCCGGACTCGAGCATCTGGGCCGTCAGCTCCTCGGGCTTAGGATCCATACGGTTGTCGTCGCGGACCGGCTGAGAGCTGGGTGACTGCGCGGCGATCAGTTCATCCGCACGCTGCTCGAGCGTGCGGGTGTCGATGAAATGGTTGCCGTCCTCGTCACCAAGGTTGTCGAGCGGCGATTCGTTTCTGAGCGGTGCAGACGCGCGGGTCTGCTCCATCGTATTGCCGCCGCCTTCCTGGCTCGCCTGGGCAAGGTACTCGGCGCGATCCGGTCGATCGATCGCCTGGTCGGGGTCAGCAACAATGGTGACTTCGAGCGAGATGGCTTCGGCAAAGTGCTTGGGCAGCTGCGGGTTGAAGCCGATACCGATAATCAGCACGCCGTGAATGAGGGCTGCGAGGAAGAGCATCGCCGGCAGGCGGTCGGGCGTCTGCACGGTCGGCAAGCGCAGCTCGTCCATCGGGTCCGGTATAAACGCAGGTTTGGCCATTCAGTGTTCGCTCTTACACGCGCGCATGATCCGTTATTTGTCACGCATAAACAAGGGCTTAGGCCGACAAATAAACGGCTTCTCGATATTCGGCAGAAAAACCAGTCTACCGGCTCGAAACATCGCTGGATGAGACCTGTGTCACCGCTTTGACTCGCAGACGACGGCCGCGTCTGTCACTTGAGGTCAAACCTGCAGATTATGTCTTCAGCCGAGCCTCGCTTCGATGGCGTCGAACATCAGGCCGGCGATGTTTAAGTCGAATGCGGTATCGAGCTCGCGCATGCCGGTCGGGCTGGTGACGTTCACTTCTGTCAGGTAGTCGCCGATGACGTCGATACCGGCGAACACGACGCCACCCTCGCGGAGTCTTGGCCCGACGATCTCGCAAATGCGACGGTCCTGGTCCGACAGGGGCTGGGCCCTGGCCGTCGCGCCCATGACGAGGTTGCCTCGATTGTCGTCCGCAGACGGGATGCGGGCGAGGGCGTAAGGCACCGGCTCACCGTCGATCAGCAGGATGCGCTTGTCACCGGCCTTGATCTCCGGAATGTAGGCCTGCGCCATAGCGAAGCGACGACCGAAGTCGGTCAGCGTCTCAAAGATGACGTTGGCGTTGTTGTCGCCCTGCTTGATGACGAAAATCGACCTGCCACCCATCCCGTCCAGTGGCTTCACGACCATGCGGCCATGTTCCCTGAGGAACGCGCGCATATCGTCCATGGACCGCGTCACCAGCGTCGTCGGCGTGCACTGCGGAAACCACGCGGTGTAGGCCTTTTCGTTCATGTCGCGCAGTGCCTGCGGGTGGTTGACGATAAGCGATCCGGCAAGCTGCGCGCGGTCGAGTATGTAGGTCGTGTAGATGTACTCCATATCGAATGGCGGATCCTTGCGCATCAGGATCACGTTAAGGCTACCGAGTTCGATGTCATCGGTCTTGCCAAAGCTGAACCAGCTCTCGTTGTCGTCGCGCACGGACAGTCGAGTGGAGCGTCCACGCGCGGTGCCATCCTCGAGGCGAAGGTCACGCTGCTCGAAATAGTGGATATCGGCGCCCCGTCTGGACGCCTCCAGCAGCATCGCGAAGGAACTGTCTTTCTTCGGTGTGATCGACGCGATCGGATCCATGATGATTCCGACCGAGAAACTGTTCTTGGACATGCGAGAGTCGCTCGAATCAAAGGGCGCACAACTATACCGTGACGCGCCGGGAAGCGTCTGATTTTTGAAGCTGCCGGAGGCGTCGTAGCGAGCTTTATGTCATTATGGTACAAGTCGCGTGTTATGGGATTCGCTGCCGACCGTTGGCGATTTTTCAAACGCTTGGGATTGACAACAGAAGAGTCGCAACGACTCGGACTCGTGAGGTACGCCGGTGTCCAGTAATGAACTGAATGGCCTGAGGATTCTCGTGGTCGACGACAGTAAAACCATCCGTCGAACAGCCGAAACGCTGTTGACGAAAGAGGGTTGCCAGGTGTTCACGGCAATCGACGGTTTTGACGCGTTGTCGAAGATCGCTGATCACCAACCTGACCTGATCTTTGTTGACATCATGATGCCCCGGCTCGACGGGTACGAGACCTGCTCGCTGATCAAGCACAACAAGATGTTCAAGCAGACGCCGGTGATCATGCTGTCGAGCAAGGACGGCCTGTTCGATCGCGCGCGCGGCCGCATCGTCGGCTCGGAACAGTACCTCACCAAGCCGTTCACCAAAGACGAACTGCTCGGCGCAATCGCCAACCAGATCAATCAGTAACTCCGACTCACGCAAGACAGGTAAAACCGATGGCTGTTGTACTCATCGTTGACGACTCCCCGACGGAGCTGCATCTCTTCCAGACCATGCTGGAGAAGAACGGCTTCAGCACGCTGGTCGCCGACAGTGGAGAGGACGGAATCCGCCAGGCCGCCGCGTCGATGCCGGACGTCATACTGATGGATGTCGTCATGCCGGGCATGAACGGCTTCCAGGCGACCCGCAAACTCACGCAGGACCCGAAGACGGCCAACATCCCGGTCATCATGATTACGACCAAGGACCAGGAGACCGACAAGATCTGGGGTATGCGACAGGGTGCAGTCGAGTACCTCGTCAAACCGGTGGACGAAAAGCAGCTGGTCGCACAGATCAACTCGGTGATGGCCGACTGAATGAATGCCGATCTTGGCAGCCTCGTTCGGCAACCGTTCGAACTCCTTCGCGAAATGGAGGTTCGCAGCGCGGCGGCCCATCCGGGCGCCGGTGCTCACCTGTCCAATGAATGGGTCGGTATCGGTTTTCGAATCGGCGAGGAGCAGTTCATTGCCGCTCGAGACCAGGTTCGCGAAGTCCTGATGCTGCCCGACACGATGACCCGCGTTCCCGGTGCCAAGCGCTGGATCCTGGGTATCGCCAACCTGCGTGGTCACCTGTTACCGCTGGCCGACGTCAAGCTGATGCTCGGCAGCGGACGAACGACGCTGCGCCGGGCCACGCGCGTCATTTCCGTGAACCATCGCGAAATTCCGGCGGGCCTCGTTGTCGACGAGGTAATCGGCTTCCGGCGTTTCGGCGACTCCGAGTACGACGCCGATAACCCGGAGTCCATCGTTCGCTGTGAGCGATACCTCAAGGGCGTTTACCGGCGTGGTGACGATACCTGGCCGATTTTCGATCTTTTCGATTTTGTTGAGAGCAATCTTTTCCTGCAGGCGGCTGAGGAATAGCCAGCGCGGGAATGACAAGAGCGACGAACAATGAGTGACACAACAGAAACTTCACAAATATTCAGGAGCGTGGCGATCTTTGCCGCGCTGCTGCTGGCGATCTCGATGGCCTTCGTCTTCCTGCAGTCCAACGACACCCTGGATAGCGGCATTCTGGCGCAGCCCTGGATTCCGATCGGGCTCAACCTCGTGTGCGTGGGCATGGTCTTCGTGCTGTTTGCGCTGAGTCGTCGCATGGCGGCCTTCGAGGATGCCGCGCGCGTGCAGGCAGAACAGAACGAGCGCAACCAGCAGGCTATCCTGCGGCTGCTCGACGAGATGGGCAGCCTCGCTGACGGCGACCTGACTGTCGAAGCCACGGTCACCGAGGACATCACCGGCACGATCGCCGACTCGTTCAACTTCGCGATCGAGGAACTCAGGAAGCTGGTCGCCACCGTGAACGAGACCGCGATCATGGTAGAAGCGGCCGCGAAGCAGTCCGAAAGCTCCGCAACGCACATGTCGCGCGCCGCCGAGAACCAGTCGAAGGAAATCAACGAGGCGACGAAGTCCATCGTGTCGATGGCAGCGTCGATCGAGGAGGTCTCCGGCAACGCAGAACGTTCGTCGGACGTGGCACGTCACTCGGTAGAAGTCGCGCACAAGGGCGGCGAGGCCGTGCGTCGCACGATCGACGGCATGAACACCATCCGGGAGACGATCCAGGACACGTCGAAGCGCATCAAGCGTCTCGGCGAGAGCTCGCAGGAAATCGGCAACATCGTCGAACTGATCAACGACATTGCCGAGCAGACCAACATTCTCGCCCTCAACGCGTCGATCCAGGCGTCGATGGCCGGCGAAGCCGG
>JASJBE010000042.1 GCA_030066655.1 Woeseiaceae bacterium
TGCTGGATCAGGCTTGCGCCCATTGTCCAATATTCCCCACTGCTGCCTCCCGTAGGAGTCTGGGCCGTGTCTCAGTCCCAGTGTGGCTGATCGTCCTCTCAGACCAGCTACGGATCGTCGCCTTGGTGAGCCTTTACCTCACCAACAAGCTAATCCGACTTAGGCTCATCCAATAGCGTGAGGTCCGAAGATCCCCCACTTTCCACCGTAGTGCGTATGCGGTATTAGCTCGAGTTTCCCCGAGTTGTCCCCCACTACTGGGCAGATTCCTAAGTATTACTCACCCGTCCGCCACTCGACGCCTGGAAGCAAGCTTCCATCGTTTCCGTTCGACTTGCATGTGTTAGGCATGCCGCCAGCGTTCAATCTGAGCCAGGATCAAACTCTTCAGTTCAAAAGTTTGAGCTAGCGTAATTACTAAAAACTGACTGTATTTAGGTTCTTACGCTTGATTTTGCCTTCGCAAACTCGAGCGCAAGTACCCACACAAATTATCTGATTTACTTGTTAAAGAACGAGGCCCCAATTTCTCCGGGGCAGACCATCAAGTATACAGGCCGAAGCATGCCGAAGGCCAGCCTTAGCTGGCTTGTCGTGGTACTTGGGGGTCGGCTGAAACACACCGTAGTCTCAGCGAGCGGGGCATTATAGCGGCGGATCCCCGGTCGTCAACACTTAATTCGCAGTTTTTTTCGGTTCCGCGACATCGGGGCCAGGACGCCCCGGCCGGGCTCCCGGGACCATCGCGGAAAAGCCGTTTTTTCCCGGGAAAAACGCCAGCCTGGCAAAAGCCCGGCGAATCGCCAGCAGCCAGCAAAACCTGGCCAGTCACGTCACCGGGCGGTCCCTCACCGGAGAATTGCGCAAAAGAATTGCGAATCTAGCCACGAAATACCATGTAGACATCGGCTCGTTCGTACGGAGAGGGCTCCGGCCGCGGCTCATGCACGAACCCGGCCCGCTCATAGAGTCCGACCGCAACCGCGAGGCTGCTGTGGGACTCGAGGTACATACCGGCTGCATCAAGGTCCCTGAACCGGGCGATGACCGCGTCCAGCAGCGCTTTGCCGACGCCGAGGCCCTGTGCGATCTCGGTCACCGCCATCTTGGTCAGCTCGTACACCCCGTCACCGGCGTGCTTGAGGGCAACGGTGCCGACGATGTCGTCGCCTTTTCGGGCAAACAGGATGTGCCCGCCGCCAGCCAGTACATGTCGTTCCGGATCCCCTAGCACCTCCCTGTCGATGGGCTCTACGCGAAAGTACTTCTCGAGCCATTCGATGTTCAGCCGCTCGAAGTCCGGCTGGTAACTGGACTGGTAATCGATGATCTCGAGGACGCTCATCTATTGTCGACTCGCGCTCCACTCCTCGTACGCAGCAGACCGGACCACCTGCGCGAACAGCGGATCTTTACCGAGCGCCTCCGGCCCGAGGTCGTAGCCAAACTGATCTTCGAGCTCGGTCAGTGCGCGAACCGCGGTATCGAAGTCGCTATTGACGGCGCTCGCCCTGGCCAGTGACCACCAGCCCAGCTCGAGACCCGGCTCCATTTCGACAGCTCGAGCCGCATACGCCGCCGCGTCGTCGGTGTTTCTCAACACCAGTGACGCGGCCGACAGGCGGGCCTGCATCGCGGAGTCCTCAACGCCCAGCCGAGACTCGAGACGCTTGAGCGCATCGAAGGCCTCCTGGTAGCGACGGGACGGGAAGTAATAGTCCAGCAGCATCAGGGAGTACGCGGGCTCTTTCGGGAAAAACTTCGCCATTTCAATCAGCGCCGTGCGGAGCTTGCGCCGGTTGCGCGTGTCCTTCATCAGGTGCACGTGAGACAGGACGGTGATGCGCTGCGCTTTGAGGTCATCACCCAGGTTGCCCCAGATCTCGACAAAACGGTCCACCTTTCGATCCCGAACGGCCTTCAGAAGCTCGGTCACCTGGAACACCTGCGAGTCCGAGACTCGCGGCAAGTCGATGAGTTTGCGAACGGCCTGTTTCGAGGGCGCGGCTGCGATCAGGGTTTCGCCGATCGAATCTGAGAAGCCTTCGCCGCGCAGGAAGTCGGTCCAGTCTGCGATGTAGATTTTGCCCGCCTCTGTCATACGCAGGTCGTATTCGTGATACGTGTACTGGAAGTCAGGCAGGTCGTAACGAACCGTTGCCCGCCCCAGGAACCCGCGAGAATCGAACCCCAGCAGGTGAGCCTTTGCCTCGTGGTCCTTGGCCACGATAAACATCCTCTCGATCATGTTGGGAAGCGAGCTCTCGAAGTCCTCGCTGAACGACTGCTTGACGCGTTGATCGATGAGTCGGAGCCCGAAGATTCTCTCGAGCATGTCCTGTCGATTGATCGCTGCGTTGAACGATGCGAACGAGCCCCGATTGATGTCGTCGACGATCGCTTTGAAGCCAGCCTCGAATTGCGCCCTGCGCTCCATCTCCGCCAGTTGCTCCGCATCTAAGTCGGCGGGGCCGCCCGCCTGCTGGGCGACGGCAACAGACATGCTTGCGAACAGTGCGAGGACAAATCCTGCGATTTTCAACGTGATGAGCCTCCGTGCCGGGTGTTGCTGTTTCGACCGGTAGCGTGGATGGTAATTCCCGCCTATTTCAGAACGACGCGCGCAAACTTGCGCTTGCCGACCTGGTAGATGGCCTCGGTGCCGGCGTCTACCTTGAGCGCCCGATCCTCGACTCGGACACCGTCGATCTTCACGGCGCCCTGCTTGATCATGCGAAACGCCTCACCCGTGCTGCTAACGAGACCCGCGCGCTGCAGCAAATAAGCAATGCCAAGCGAGCCATCGTCCGATTCCAGCTCATGCTCAGGCATATCCTCAGGCATTGCGCCCTTCTGGAACCTGGCAATGAACTCCTCTTTCGCCGCCGTCGCCGCTTTGTCGTTATGGAACCGTGCGACGAGTTCCATGGCAAGTTCAAACTTGGCGTCCCGGGGATTGCCGCCCGCATCCACGCGCGCCCGGATGTCCGCGATGTCTTGCAGGGATCTGAAGCTCAGCAGCTCGAAGTATCGCCACATCAGCTCGTCGGAGACCGACATGACCTTGCCGAACATCTCGCCCGGGGGCTCGGTGATGCCGATGTAGTTACCTTTGGACTTTGACATCTTGTCGACGCCGTCCAGGCCCTCGAGCAATGGCATGGTCATGACCAGCTGCGGCTCCTGCTCATATTCCTGCTGCATCTGCCGGCCGACCAGGAGATTGAACTTCTGGTCGGTACCGCCGAGCTCGACATCGGCTTCTAGCGCGACCGAGTCGTAGCCCTGCACGATCGGGTACAGGAACTCGTGGATCGAGATCGGCACGCCGTTCTTGTAACGTTTCGAGAAATCGTCTCGTTCCAGCATTCGGGCAACCGTATGATGCGACGCCAGCCTGATCATGCCGTCGGCGCCGATGTCGCTCATCCAGCGGGAATTGAAATCAATGCGAGTCAGATCAGGGTCCAGGATCTTGAAGACCTGGTCCTTGTAAGTCTGCGCGTTCTGCTGGATTTCATCCGGCGTCAGCGGCGGCCGCATTGCATTCCGGCCGGACGGGTCGCCGATCAGCCCGGTGAAATCCCCGATCAGGAACACGACCTCGTGGCCGAATTCCTGGAACTGACGCATCTTGTTAATAAGTACCGTGTGGCCGATGTGCAAATCGGGGGCCGTCGGGTCGAACCCCGCCTTAACGACGAGCGGGCGGTCCTTTGCAAGCTTTTCCCGAAGCCCGCCGTCAGGCAGGACTTCGTCTGTCCCGCGAGAGAGCTCCGTGAGTTGAACATCCAGATTCGTCATCGATATCGATTGCCAGTTCGCAAGGCCGAGCACTTTATCACTCTCGTGACTGGAAGAAAGCCCCGGCGGGTGAAATGTACTTCACTAAAGGTCCGGAGCTTAAAGGCATGAGAAGCCTCGACTTTTTTGACCCTTGACCGGTCGTTATGTACAGTTACGCCGACATCTTGATCCGGGTAAAGCAGACTTGAATCGTCCAGTCAGTCCTCTGCTCCACGATTACAAGCCGACGAGCGAAAAGAAATCCAGCAAGGGCCTGCAGTGGTTCATAGCCGGACTCGGAATTCCTCTGCTGGGCCTGCTGATCATCTCGCTGCAGACGCAGGAGCCGGAAGACGCCCCCGACATCATCGCCGGCGCTCCTGCTGAACTGCCCGTAGCCGGTCCCGTTGCTGACGAGCCCGTGTCCGTACCGGTGTTCACCGAGAGTCCGTCTATCCTGCTCGATGAATTCTTTCCCGAACCCGAGTTCGATTCCCTGACGCTCAAGATCGGTCGCGGCGACACGCTCGACAAGCTGTTCAGGCGACATGACCTCGACCTCGGCCACCTCGCACAGATCGCGCGGCTCAACGAGGCTGGCAAGTACTTCAGAAACTTAAGGCCGGGCGATGAGTTCGAGATCCTGCATGAGGACGGGAACCTCATCAGCATGTATTCGGTGCTCGACCTGACCTCGGCGCTGAAGGTCGAACGGCAGCAGGACGGCTTCAGCGAGGAGATCGTCGAACGACCGATCGAGAAACGAGTAACGATGGCGCACGCCATGATCGAGTCGTCGCTGTACATGAGCGGCAGCGAAGCGGGCCTGTCGGACAAGGTCATCATGAACATCGCCGGCATCTTCGGCTGGGACATCGACTTCGTCTACGACATTCGTGCCGGTGACAGTTTCTACGTGAAGTACGAGGAGATCTGGCAGGACGGCGAGTTTGTCACTGACGGCGAGATCGTGGCCGCGGAATTCAACAACCAGAACGAGACATTCAGGGCGATCCGCTTTGTCGATCGCGAAGGTCAAACCGACTACTTCACGCCCGAGGGCCGCAGCGTACGCAAGGCGTTCCTCCGCGCGCCCGTCGACGCGAGGGTCAGCTCCCGATTCAACCCGAAGCGCCGGCATCCGGTGCTCAACACCATACGGCCGCATCGTGGCGTCGACTACGGCGCCCCCACCGGCACGCCCATCAAGGCAGCGGGTGACGGCAAGGTCATTTTTCGCGGTAAGCAGAGAGGCTACGGCAACGTCGTCATCCTGCAGCACGGCGGCAATATCACGACGCTGTACGCGCACATGTCCCGCTTCCAGCGAGGCGTCGGTGTCGGCACGAAGGTCAGGCAGGGCCAGATCATCGGCTACGTTGGCGCCACCGGCATGGTCACTGGCCCTCACCTGCACTACGAGTACCGCGTCAATGGCGTGCACCAGAACCCGAGGACGGTACGGCTGCCGCAGGCCGATCCCATCGATAGCCGGGACAAGGCCCGCTTCCTGGCGACGAGCGAGCCGATCCTGCAGAGCCTCGACGAATTCAAACGATCGCGCCTCGCGACCGTGGCACTCAGCAACGAATAGACGGCAATGCCGGACGTTTTCATAGGCCTGATGTCGGGCACCAGTCGCGACGGCATCGATGCCGTTGCCGCAAGCTTTGGCGACAGGCGCATCGACCTCCTTGCGACGCACTCGCAACCGTACCCGGACGACCTGGCAGACGCGCTTGCGCGGATCATCGACGCGCCCGACCACGTGAATCTCGATCACCTCGGCGAGCTTCACGCCTGGGTGGGCGAGGTATTCGGTGAGGCGGCCGTCTCGGTCCGGGCGAAGATCACGGAACCAGACGCGAACATCGTCGCCGTCGGCAGTCACGGGCAGACGATCAGGCACGGTGCGGATTCACGCCATCCTTTTTCGCTGCAGATCGGTTGCGGCGCCAGAGTTGCGAGCGTGTCCGGACTTCAGACAGTGGCAGATTTCCGGTCCGCCGACATCGCGGCCGGCGGTCAGGGCGCGCCGCTGGTCCCGCCCTTTCACCAATGGCTGTTCGCCGCGCCGGGCAAGCGCACGGCGGTCGCCAATATAGGAGGCATCGCCAATGTCACGCTGCTCGACGGCGTCGACTCAGTCGCGGGTTTCGACACCGGACCGGGGAATACGTTGATGGACGGGTGGACATTGCGACACTTGGACGAGCCGTATGACAACGGTGGACAGTGGGCCAGCACGGCCACTGCCGATCCGGCGTTGCTGACGCGCATGCTCGACGATCCGTACTTTGCTCGCCAGTCCCCGAAGAGTACCGGGCTTGAGTACTTCAACATGGACTGGCTGGAACGCTACGAGCTCGCCGACCCTGCCGTCGCGCAGGCGACGCTGCTCGCGCTGACGGCGACGACAATCACCGATGCCGTTGCGGCGTTTTCGGCAGAACGCCTGCTGGTCTGCGGCGGCGGCGCGCACAACACCGCGTTGATGCGGGCGCTCGCAGATGCCTTGCCGGGCGTTGTCGTCGCGACGACCGAGGCCAACGGGATTCATCCGGACTGGGTCGAAGCAACGGCCTTCGCATGGCTCGCCCGCGAGCGGATCAACCACCGCGCTGCCAACAGCCCCGGCGTCACCGGGGCGACCGGGCCTGCGTGTCTCGGCGCGGTCTATCCGGCGACTCGTTAACACTCCGGACACAGTTGCGCTGATATACTGATCGGCCGCGCGACTAAAGAGGTCCACGTGAGCGAGCACTTCCCACCTGAACAATTCATCAACCGCGAACTCAGCCTGCTCGAATTCAACAAGCGCGTGCTGGCGCTGGCGAAGGATCCGAGTGTGCCGCTGCTCGAGCGCCTGCGCTTCCTGTGCATTACCTGCACAAACCTGGATGAATTTTTCGAGATTCGGGTCGCTGCCCTCAAACAGCGGATGGCAATCGGCGCGCTGGCTCAGGGACCGGAAGAGCTCGCGGCGTCAGAGGTCTTTGGCGTCATTCGCAAGGAGATGCTCACCGTCGTCAAGGAGCAATACGAACTACTGAACGACGTGCTGTTCCCGAGCCTTGCCGATGCCGGCGTCAACTTCGTGCGCAGCGAGCACTGGACGAAAGAGCAATCCGAGTGGCTCGAGAACTACTTCATGGAGCAGGTCGTTCCCGTGCTGACGCCGTTGACCTTCGATCCGTCGAGACCGTTCCCGCGACTCCTGAACAAGAGCCTGAACTTCATTGTGCGACTGAACGGTCGCGATGCGTACGGCCGCAAGCGCCACCGCGGCATGCTGCAGGCGCCGCGATCGTTGCCGCGCATCATCAAGCTGCCGGAGTCCATGAGCAGCACCGATAGCCATGACTACGTGTTCCTGTCGTCCGTCATCCGCGTCCACGTCGACAAACTGTTCCCCGGCCTGAACGTCGACGGCTGCTACCAGTTCCGCGTCACGCGAAACAGCAACCTGTACGTCGACGAGGAAGAGGTCAGTGATCTTGTCGGCACGCTGGAAGGACAGCTGGAAGCCAGCCGCTACGGCGATGGCGTTCGCATCGAGATCGGCCACGAGTGCCCGCCCGACCTGCAGGAGTTCCTGCTCGATCACTTCCATCTCGATGAGAATGACATGTACCTCGTTGACGGGCCCGTCAACCTCAACAGGCTCGCAACCGTCTGCAACATCGACGACCGCCCGGAGCTGCTGTTCAAACCGTTTATCCAGGGCATACCGAAAGAGCTGCTGGAGAACCCGGATCTGTTCAAGGTTCTCAAGAAGAAGAACGTGATGCTCTTTCATCCCTACCAGTCGTTCTCGCCCGTCGTCGATTTCATTCGCCAGGCGTCGAGGGACAAGAACGTACTCGCGATCAAGATCACGCTGTATCGCTCCGGCCCCGATTCGCCGATTGTCGATCTGCTGGTTCGGGCGGCGCGTGCCGGTAAGGAAGTCACGGTCATCATCGAGCTGATGGCGCGCTTCGACGAAGCGGCGAATATCTCGCTGGCGAACCGGCTACAGGAAGCGGGGGCTCACGTCGTCTATGGCCTGGTCGGGTTCAAGACGCACGCGAAGATGACGCTGGTCGTCAGGCGCGAGGACGGTGAACTCGCTCGCTATGTCCACCTCGGCACCGGCAACTATCACCACAACACGTCGAAGATCTACACGGACTACGGCTACCTGAGCAGCGATAAGAAGCTCGGTGAGGACGTGCACAAGGTCTTCATGCAGCTGACCAGCCTGACGGAGGCGACGGACCTGAAGCTGATGCTGACATCGCCCTTCAATCTTTACGACTCGGTCATCGCGAAGATCCGCCGCGAGGCGGACAACGCGCGCGAAGGCAAGGAGGCGCGAATCATCGCCAAGGTCAATTCCCTGGGCGAGCCGACGGTGGTCAGCGAGCTCTACGCAGCGTCGCAGGCCGGCGTTCAGATCGACCTGATCGTTCGTGGTATTTGTTCGCTTCGACCCGGGGTGCCGGGCCTGTCTGAGAACATTCGTGTGCGGTCGATACTCGGGCGTTTCCTTGAGCACTCCCGGGTTTACTACTTCTACAATGACGGCAAGCCAGAACACTACTGCGCGAGCGCAGACTGGATGGCGCGCAATCTGCTGAAGCGAAACGAGAGCTGTTTCCCGGTGCGACAAAAGCACCTGAAGGAGCAGATCATGCGCGACCTGGAGCTGTATCTGCAGGACAATTGCCAGGCCTGGGAACTCTGTGGCGACGGGAGCTATGTCCGGCTCTCGCCGGCGGAGGGCGAAGACAGGCTGTCGGCTCAGGAGGCCTTCCTGGAGTTGTACGGCGGAGATCAGCTGGCCTGAAGCGCGTAACCGACGTCCTTTAAGTAGCTCGTCTCGCGTTTGATATCGGCGATCGTCAACGGGTTGTCGGCCAGCCAGGTCGGGTCGAACGTGAGTCGCAACATCGTGTCACTCGCTTCTGCCTCAAGCAACGGCACGCCCTCTGCGCTGCGCGCCCGATTCAACAGTACGGCAAGTCTTAAGAGTATGGCCAACCTGACGGCGCCTTCCCGCCAGGATTTGGGCAGCTGGCGTTGCAGCCGGCTGTCGATTCGGTAGCGCTGGCTGCCGATCAGGAAGGCCAGCAGTCGCTGCTCGGCCCTGGGAAACCCTGGCATGTCGGCGTGCTCGGCGACGTACGCGCCGTGACGCTGGTAGCCGTCGTGTGAGATATCGAGTCCGATCTCATGCAGGGTCGCGGCCCAAGTGAGCATTTGCGCCGCCCACTCACGGTTTTGAAACCATGCGGCGCCGACCTGTTCGACCAGCGCCTGCGCCGTGGCTGCGACGCGTTCCGCCTGGGGCCGGTCCACCTGGTATCGGGCCGCCATCGCTCGCACCGTTCGCTCGCGGGCGTCTTCGTGCCGCATGCGGCCAAGCAGGTCGTACAGCAGGCCCTCCCGCAAGGCTCCGTCAGAGACCTTCAGGTGGTCTACGTGCAGCACCTGCATTAACTCGGCGAGGATAGACAGCCCGCCCGGCCAGACCTGGGCCCGTCGCTCTGACAACCCCCGCAGCTCGATGTTCATGATTCGATCGAAGGCGAGCATGCGCTCGATCAGCTCTTCGACCGCGGCGAGCGTCAGGTCGCCGGACTCGATAATGCCGAGCTCCAGCGCGACGGCAGCCGCCGAGTTGATGGTGCCGGACGTGCCGATGGCCTCGACCTCGTCTGCACCGCGAAAGAACGCCTTGACCGGCCGTAGTTCGAGTCGAGCGCGCAGGCGAGCCTTGTCGAACGCTTTGCGGCTGAGATTGCCATCGCCGAAAAACCGCTCGGTCAGCGACACGCAGCCAAGGTGCAGACTCTCGAGTGCGCGAGGCTGGGTCCCTTGTCCGAGTATCAGTTCGGTACTGCCGCCGCCAATGTCCATGACCAGGCGAAAGCCGTCGTTCGCTGGCAGCGAGTGTGTCACGCCCGTGTAGATCAGGCGCGCTTCCTCGATACCCGAGATCACCTCGATCGGATGACCCAGCGCCGCCTCCGCCTCTGTCATGAAACTGGAGTCCTCACGGGCACGACGAATCGTGCTGGTTCCCGCGGCGCGGACGTTGTCAGCGTGCACGTCGCGAAGTCGCTGGCCGAAACGCGCGAGGCAATGCAGTGCCCGATCCCTCGCCGCTTCCGACAAGTCGCCGGAGCTCGACAGGCCCTCTGCGAGCCGCACCGTCTCGCGAATACGGTCGATGATGGCGAGTTGCCCGTGCCGGAGCTCTCCGACGATCATGTGAAAGGAATTTGAACCGAGGTCGACGGCCGCGATGACGGCCGGCGATTCGGCGTCGTCTTTAGCGGTGTCGCTTTGCTTATCGCTGTTGATCAGCGTTGGTCCGTGCCGGTCAGACGGTAAAGGATTGCCCGCATCCACAGGTTGTCGTCGCGTTCGGGTTGCGAATGATGAATTGCGCACCCTGCAGGTCTTCCTTGTAATCGATCTCCGCGCCCATCAGGTACTGAACACTCATCGGATCGACGACCAGCGTGACGCCCTGGTTGTTGACCTGGCTGTCGCCGTCTTCGATGGTCTCATCGAAGGTAAAACCGTACTGAAAGCCGGAGCATCCGCCGCCGGATATGAAGACCCGCAGTTTGAGCTCCGGGTTTTGCTCCTCGGCGATAAGTTCACTCACTTTCGTTGCCGCCGCATCGGTGAAAACGATCGGTGGTGGCGGCATGGCTGATTCGGTCTGCATCTCTTGCTCCCAGTCCCTTTAGGATTCCGCGGCGACGGCAACCTGGTCGATCTTCTCGGTTTGCTCCAGCAGAGGGACCTGGCCCTCAGGCTGGTGCACGAGCTTGCCGTTGATCTCGGCCCCGATCGCCATCTCGATCAGATTGTAATACACATTGCCGATTACGCGAGCCGTGGCTCCGAGTTCGACACGCTGATTCGCGTAGACGTCGCCGCGCACGATACCATTTAAGACCACGTACGGAACAGACACGCCACCGTCGACCTGTCCGTCCTCGCTGATGCTGAGTGCGGCATGGCTCTCGGGGTCAGCGCTAACGCTGCCGTTGACGGCGCCGTCGATGTGGCAGCCGCCGGTAAAATGAAGATCTCCCGAAATCCGGGTATTGCTGCCGACGAGCGTCTCAACGACCGTGTGTCTACGTTGCTTGCGACCAAACATCCATTTTCTCCACAGGCGGCAATGCCGCAGTTATCCCCGGGCCGATGCCCAGGCGTAGCTTTCTTCAATACTGCCGATCGAGCGAGTCCTCGATCGAACCTCGATATTGACCGTGAGCGGCGTGAAACCGTCAGGCAACACGAGGTCTCGCTCAAAATCCTGAAAATAGCGGAAGGAGAATGCCCATTTCTCCTCAGCGTCTTGTCGACGCAGGTCCGAATAAGTATACGTTTTTTCGGCGCCGTCCTGTTCCCCGGTCACCGCAAGAATGACGTCACCTGACACGCGCCGATCGTGTTGCATGGCCTGCACCAGCACCAGCCGCACGCTGAACTCCCGCTCGGATCGACCGGCCTCGAGCTTCAGGTCCTGCACCCGCAGGCCCGCCGCCCCATCCTTCGGCGAGACGATGCCACGATAGAACGCGATCGCATCGCGCTGCTCCTGGATCTTGGCCTGCAGGTCCGTCAGGCTTACCTCGACCTCCTTATAGGCCGCCGCATCGATCGCCTTGTGCGTTTCCAGGATCGAGATCTGTTCATTGAGGCGCTCGATTTCAAGGTTCAGCGCGTTGATCTCCGACCGAAATCCGGCTCTTTCGGACGCCGAATCAACGAAGTTGTAGCCCGCCTGGATGCGCCCGAGCTCGAAAACCAGGTAGACAGTGACCAGCGCCAGGCCAGCGATGGCCGCCCATTTTCCGACCGTCCGGCCGCGGCTGTGAAACTGATGTGGTGACTGTCTGGACACTGGATTCGACGGTTAATTAAGTTAAGCGGAATGCTACGATGTCGGCATTATAGACTGATTGCGCGAGTTCACGTTTAGCGCATCAAGTGTCTTTTTTTTGGACTGGGTGGCAATTCAATGGCGAGCGGATATCTCTGGCTGAAAGCATTCCACGTCGCTTTCATGGTTACCTGGTTTGCGGGTCTGTTCTATCTGCCCCGCCTGTTCATCTACCACCAGATGGCGAACGATGCGCTGAGCCGCGACCGGTTCATCGTCATGGAGCGACGCCTGTTCGCGATCATGACGCTCGGCGCTATCGTCACGTCATTGCTGGGTTTCGGCATGCTGGCGATCAACACGGCCCTGCTGTCGTTGACCTGGTTCCAGGTCAAACTGGTGCTGCTCGCAGGCCTCGCCGTCTATCACTATCGCTGCTACCTGTGGATGCAACGCCTGAAGACAGCAGAACCCAGCCAGGACACCAAATGGCTGCGTTGGTTTAACGAGATCCCGGTGATATTCCTGCTTGGCATTACCGTCCTGGCGGTTACAAAACTCGCCTGAACGCTGCAGATCGGCGTCAGCCCTCTCCGTCCCGATCGGCGATTCTCGCCTCAGCTCGGGAAATGTCCTTGTCGAATACAACGCGCCAGCGTTTGGGCCACCATCGCGGCCGCGGCGGCAGGGCTAACGGATAACAGGACGTCCCCAGCTCGTGCAGCGCGCGCGCATAAACCCGCCGCTTGAAGTAGATGACTTCATTGACCGGGCGCCAGTAGTCGACCCAGCGGATGCGGTCAAACTCCGGCTTTTCGCAGAGGTCGAAGCGGACACGCTCGACGGAGCCGACGAGTTTCAACAGGAACCAGCGTTGCTTCTGGCCCACGCAGAGCGGCTTGCTGTGCTTGCGAATGAATTTGTCCGGCAGGCGATACTGAATCCAGTCATCCGTGACGCCGAGGACTTCGACGTCGTGCGGCTCAAGGCCGACCTCCTCGCGCAACTCGCGAAACATGGCCTCCTCGACATCCTCGCCCTGCATGACGCCACCCTGCGGGAACTGCCATCCTTTTGCACCGGCACGGCCGGCCAGCATCAACTTGCCTTCGGCGTTGGTCAAGATGATGCCGACGTTGGCACGAAAGCCATCGTCGTCAATCCAATCGCTGCTCATGGCAACCGTTACACAAACTTGAACTGCCAATAACTTTACACGAATGCGACCGAATCGGAACCGCCTGATCGCAACCGTCGCGCGCGATAGCCCGCGCGGGCCGTCGCTGCGTGTTGTTCTCCCCTGGCGCTTTATTTAGCCTTGGGGGCCGATCGAGAGGACACGCTGTTGCACAAGACCCCGGCAATCGCCCTTTTTCCCGCACTCATCGCCTGTGTGATCGTCGCGCTGGTCGCCGCGATCGTATCCGGGAGCGCGGACCTGTCGTTCTCCGACAGCATCAGGGCGGCGCTCGGTCGCGGGACCGAGCAGGCGGTGGCCGTCGTGCTCGAACTGAGGCTGCCTCGGGCGCTGACGGCATTCTCGGTGGGCGGCCTGCTGGCGGTCGCCGGGGTCCTCATGCAGGTCCTGCTGCGCAACCCGCTCGCAGAACCTTACATACTCGGAACGTCCGGCGGCGCGGCCGTTGCCGCGCTGCTCGCGATATCGGCCGGCGCCGGCGCGCTGCTCGTCGACGTCGCCGCCTTCGGCGGTGCGATGGGCGCGACGTTGCTTGTGTTTGGCCTCGCTCACGGACTCGGGACATGGACCCCGACGCGGTTGCTGCTCACCGGGGTTGTCCTGGCCGCCGGCTTTGGCGCCGCGACCACGCTGATACTCGCATTGAGCCCGGACCAACACCTGCGCGGCATGCTGTTCTGGCTGATGGGTGATCTCAGTTTCGCGTGGAATCCCGAGCGCACGATCGTGCTACTGGTCGTACTGGTCGCGGTGACATCGGTCGCCGCCCGGCACCTGAACGTACTGGCAAGCGGCGAAATACAGGCGTCGATCGTCGGGCTCCCGGTAAATGCGCTGCGATACCTCATCTTCACACTCGCGTCTCTGGCGACCGCCGTCGCGGTCACGACCGTCGGGGTCATTGGATTCATCGGGCTCGTCGTGCCGCACCTGATCCGCATCATCGCCGGCAGCGATCACAGGATCGTCATCCCCGCATCGGCGCTCGGCGGCGGTGCACTGCTGGTTGTAGCCGATACGCTCGCGAGGACGATGATGGCGCCAAGGCAGTTGCCGGTGGGCGCACTGACGGCCGCCATCGGCGTACCGCTGTTCCTGCTACTGATGAGCCGGAGCGCGCGCTACCGGTAACGCGCCCGTTCGGCCAGCAAAACCGCATCGGGATACAAGAAGCCGGCTGAAGCGATGCCGCGGGTCGAGAGCTGGCTCCCGCCCGGCAGCCCTGCGTCGGGCTCTGTTACCGGCAGCCGGCCGGTGGCCCTGGCATGTTTTTGCTGAACCGGCCGCGACACAAACCAGTCGAGTAGTGCCGCAGCGGCGTCAGGACTCCTGGCGTGACGCCCGATGCCAATGCCTTCGATATCGAAGAAGACCTCGGGCGGCGCAAGAACCTGTGACCTTCGCTCATCCGGAACGGCGCTCATCGGCAGCAGCGCCTCACGGCACGCATCGCTGGACAGCGCGTCAATGACGTCTGCGTAGTCCTCCCTGGGAGGCAGCTGAATCGCCGCCATCCAGCGTCGAACCGAGAACTCGGTCGTGCGAGCATCCGTTGCCGCCATCATCCATGCAAGCAGCGTCCGGTTGGCAGGCAGCGTCGACGACGACACACACAGCGGCGCAACGGCCTGTCCCAGCGACTGGTAGCTGACGTCGGCGTCGGACGCCGACTGTCGCAGCACAACCATCGGATCCACGGATGCAGCGACCCACAGACCGTCGGGATCTCTGAGCGCGCCCGGCATCTCGAGCGCGGCCGAATCAGCGGGCAGCGGCCTCAGGAGACCTTCCTCGGCGGCCTTCCAGATGCTCGCAATGGACGAGGTCAGTAACAGGTCGGCAGGCTGCGAACCTGACTTCGCCATCATGTCGTCCAGGTTCTGCTGATCATCCCGGTGCCGCACGACGACGACGATGCCGGTGGCGTCGGTGTACTCGCGAAACAGCGCTGGCAGGTAGTCGACGTCTTCGTAGGCGGAGTAGACGTAGAGCGGCTCCTGTTTTGTCTTAGCGTCTGTTGAAGCCTCGTTGGTCGGCTCCGGGTCGTCGCCGCAGCCGCTGAGCACGAGGGCAAAGGTCAGGATCGCTGCACCGATACGCATCACTGGCCCTCCACGATAACGCGGTCACGGCCGGATGACTTGGCGCTGTACAGGGCAACATCGGCGCGGGCAATCAGAGACTCTCCGATCGACTTGAGTTCGTCCTGCCCGGGCTCGACGTCGACGCTGGCAATTCCCACCGACACCGTGATCGTCACCGTCTCGCCGTTTCCGAGGGCAACCGGCTCTGACGACACGGCACTCCGAATGCGCTCAGCCAGCTTGAGGCCGGCCTGAACATCGGCTTCCGGCATCAGGACGATGAACTCTTCGCCACCGTACCTCGCTGCCACGTCGCTGGCTCTTACCTGTGCATCGATCCTGTGGGCAACCTCCTGCAGAACGGCATCGCCGGCGAGGTGGCCCCAGGTATCGTTGACGCGTTTGAAGTGATCGAGGTCCAGCATCAGGCAGACGAGGCCGGTCCGGTCGCGGCGCGCCCGAGCCAGTTCCTCTTTCAGCCTGACCTGCAGGTAGCGGCGGTTGTGCCAACCCGTCAACGCATCGGTAAAGCCGCTGCGCAGCAGGCGAGCGCGGTTGACGGTGTTTTCAACACAGAAAGACGCGATGACGCCGAGGTGCGCGAGAAAATCACTGGCGTGCGCAGTCGTGAAGCGGTCGGCGCTGGCGCTGCCGAAATTGATGCTGCCCATCAGGTTCCCGTGATGCATCAGCGGAATCAACGCGACGCTCTGAACGGCGGGCGCCCCCGGGAACAGCATCTGGTGGTCGCAGGCGGCGAACGGGCCCAGCCAGGGGGACCGAAGCGCGACGTATTGCGGCGCCATGCCACTCAGGGCGTCGACGAGAAAGAGACCGTCTATGTTCTCCGCCGGACTGCCGCCCGCGGCGAGCAGGTGACGGATATCGTGGTCCGGGTCGCAGAGCACGACGCTTATGTATTCAAGCTGGTAACTGTCACGCAGCCCGGCGATCATCTCGTTGAAGAGCTGTCCGAGGTCCCTCGCCTTCAGCAGCCCCAGCTCACGCTGCTGGGAACGGTGGTGTTTTTCCTCGTTCGTCGCGACCTGCTCTTTGACCGCGCGCAGCTCGAGTTTGAGCTCGTCGATTTCGTCGAGCAGCTCCTCGACTAAGCGTACCGGGTTCGCTATGGACACACCTTCCCCCAAAAAAGACGTCTATCCGCGCATCTCGAAATACTTGCGCCCACTTTCCATCAGTTGAACAAAGCCTGCCTCGTCACCGTTAACGACCAGTTCTCGAATTCGCTTCGCCGCCTCTTCGAGCGCGTCGAGAGGCCCAAGCCCAAACTTGTTCAGGTTCTGGATCTCGAAATACAGGTGTGGATTGTCGTTCGCTACGACCTGCGCGACCAGGAGCTGCGAGTCGAACGTCGTTGACGACATCTTGGCGAGTTCAGGGGCCGCCTCGCCGCTCTCGGCGAGCGCGGTGAAGAAAGCGATATTCAATGCGTGCGACAGACCGAGCACGTAAGCGATCAGGCGGTCATGCTCATCGAGGCTCATCTCCAGCTGCTCCGCCATCGTCGAAGAGAACAGTTCCTTCGCAGCGAGGGTAGCCTCGGCACAGCCAACGTCGCAGAAGATCAGGTGCCGACCCGACAGCAGTCGCGTGCCCGGACCAAACATAGGGTGCAACGACGTGACGCGGCAGCCGCTGGCCTGGAGCTCCTTGAGCCCGTCGACCAGCGGCGTCTTCAGCGAGCCAATATCGAAGACGAGGCCGCGCGGCTTGAGCACGGCGAGCTGCGCGAGGATCCGGCCGGACACGGCCAGCGGCGCAGCGACAACGATGATGTCGTAGTCCACACCCGCATCGACCCAGCGCGTGAAACGACCGGGACCGTCCTCGACGCCGGGATCTGCGATGCTGACGCTGAATCCCTGCGTCTGGAAGAAGTTGGCGAACCAACCACCCATCTGCCCTCCGCCACCGATGACGAGAACGCTCTGGCCGTCGCCCTTGCCCTCCGCGATGACGCGATCACGCTCCTGGTTCTGCAGCGACGAACGGATCAGGGTAGCAAGCACGCTCTCGACCAGGTCCGGGTCCAGATCCAGCGACTCCGCCTGCGCCCTGCCCATGTCAATGACGTCTTTCTCGCGGGCAAAGTCGCGCGTCGCCGTCCCGGAGGACTGTTTCTGCCGGCCGATGTCGCCAACCATCTTCTGCCGCTCGGCGATCAGCTCAACAATCTGGCGGTCAATATCGGACAGCCGGGTTCGTAGTTCGTCGAGGGTCATTCGCTGCCTGTGAAGCTTTAACGCAGCAAAGAGTTTTACAGGACTGGCGCGCTCAATAGAAGCGGTCACCCGCTATTTGGCGGGCGACCGTCTTGCTATCGACACGGACTAATACCGGTAGTGGCGACGTTCCCCGTCTCTGCGGTGTTCTCGATGTCTCCGATCGTCCCGATAGCCGTAACGATCCCTGTGTCCGCGCCAGTCCCGATGACTATGACGCTTTTTCCAGTACTTCCGGTAGTAGCCGTAATCGCGATGGACCTTGCCGTAGCGATGGAAGCGCTTGTGGTTCGAGTAGCGGCGCTCCCAGATGAAGATCGAATAGAGCTCATCCCATCCCAGGCGCAGGTTGTGCCGAAGTGGCGTGTGCCGGTACCAGACGCGAAAGTGATCGTGGCGTTTGAGCCAGCGCGGCAGGCGATGACGTTCCTTGTAGTAGTAGCCGTCATACACATATCCGTCGTGATACGCCGTGTGACCGTGATGTTTGTGCTTCTTATGGGCCAGCGCCTCGGGCGAGTTCGCCAGTAGCGCCGCGCCAATAACCGCGATTACCGTGAGTTTCCTTTTCATGACGCTCTCCAATTCGAGGGTTCAGGGACAGGCTAACGTCGAGGCAATGAACGGAAACTTAATACAGGTAGCTGATTTCAATAGATTTATGAACGAAACATGAAGCGCTGTTCGGGCATTGTCCACGTCTGCCCTAACGTGCGACCATCTCTGGTACAAGAATGGGGAGAATAAGAATGAAGACGCGTGCGGCGGTAGCCTTCGAGGCCGGTAAGCCTCTTGAAATCGAAATGCTCGACCTGGAGGGGCCGAAAGCGGGGGAAGTCCTCGTCAGGAACGTGGCGACCGGCGTCTGTCACACGGACGCCTTCATGCTGTCCGGTGAAGATCCGGAAGGCCTGTTCCCGTCGGTGCTGGGCCACGAGGGTGGCGCTGTCGTTGAAGAAGTGGGCCCTGGCGTAACCTCGGTAGCCGTAGGCGATCACGTGATCCCGCTGTACACACCGGAATGCGGCGAGTGCAATTTCTGCACGTCGGGCAAGACCAATCTGTGCCAGGCGATACGAGCAACGCAGGGACAGGGCCTGATGCCGGATGGCACGTCGCGATTCTCCTACGACGGCCAGCCCGTCTTCCACTACATGGGCACGTCGACCTTCAGCGAATACACAGTATTGCCGGAGATCGCGGTGGCCAAGGTCAGCAAGTCGGCACCGCTCGAGAAAGTCTGCTTGCTGGGCTGCGGCATTACGACGGGCATCGGTGCCGTCCTGAATACAGCCAAGGTCGAGCCCGGCGCAAGCGTTGCCGTGTTCGGGCTCGGAGGCGTGGGCCTGAGTGCGATCCAGGGTGCGACGATGGCCAGGGCCGGCCGCATCCTCGCTATCGACATCAACGAGGACAAGTTCGAGCTTGCGACACAGCTCGGTGCAACCGACACCGTCAATCCGAAGGACTACGACGCGCCCATCCAGGACGTGATTGTCGAGCTGACCAATGGCGGCGTTGACTATTCATTCGAGTGCGTGGGCAACGTCAACCTGATGCGTGCCGCGCTCGAGTGCTGTCACAAAGGCTGGGGTGAGTCGGTCATCGTCGGCGTCGCCGGCGCCGGCCAGGAAATCTCGACGCGTCCGTTCCAGCTCGTAACCGGCCGAGTCTGGCGCGGCACGGCCTTCGGCGGCTGCAGGGGGCGCAGCGAGCTCCCGGGCATGGTCGATCAGTACATGGATGGCGACATCAAGATCGACGAGTTCATTACGTACACGATGCCGCTGGAAGGCATCAATCGTGCCTTTGACCTGATGCACGAGGGCAAGAGCATCAGGTCCGTCATTCACTTCTGACGCCGGTAGAGATGCCGAACGTTGCCGTAGCGACCACGTCGTCGCTGGCTGCCGATGCCGCCGCAGAGATCGCCGAGGCCGGTGGAAACGCTGTCGACTGCGCGCTGGCGGCGGCACTGCTATCGATCAACACGCAGCCGGGCGTTTGCGCACTCGCGGGCAGCGCCTATGTCACGGTCTGGCTGCCCGGCGGCAATCCCGTCACCATCGACGGCAATGTCGCGATTCCCGGTCTCGGCCTGCCGGCAGACTACGAGAACGAGAGCGCCGAGAGCGTGACGATGGACTACGGCGCCGGCATCACGACGCTGGCAGGCGCAGGTTCGGTCGCCGTCCCCGGAACCGTCGCGGCTTTCGAGCAGTGTGCGAATCACTACGGGAGCGTGCCGTGGCGAACACTGTTCGAGCCGAGCATCCGTGCCGCTCGGGATGGCTTCCCGTTGTCCGGGGCCAGTCACTATTACCTGCAGTATTCCGGCGACTGCATTTTCGGGCGCAGCGACGATGGCTATCGCGCACTCCACGACGACCATGGAGCGCTCCTGCCGCAGGGCAGCGAGATTCACCTTCGTGGCCTGGCCGACAGTCTCGACGCGATCGCCCGGGACGGCGCGGCGCTGTTTTACGAGGGCGAACTGGCGCATGCCATGGTCGACCATGTCCGCGAGCGGGGCGGCCCGCTCACGCTCGAGGACCTTCGAAGTTTCGAGGCCTTCGAGCGCCCCTGCCTGACGACAGAGATCGGGCGGTGGAAAATGGCGACGAACCCGGCGCCTGCCGTCGGCGGCACGGTACTGACGGCGATGATCGATGCGTTCGGCAGGGAGCGCTTGAGCCAATGGGGCGAAGAAGAGATCGGTCGCCTCATCGAAGTGCAGCGATGTTGCCTCGACTACCGATTGCGAAAGCTGGACCTGGCCGACGACCGGTACAAGGCCTCGGCTGAGATGATCGCGCTCGCGATGAGCGGTGAGTTGCTGTCGACGTGGACGTCCGGTTCGACCGTGCACACATCAGCCGTCGACGACTCCGGCCTGACGTGTTCGATCACCGCCTCGTCGGGTTATGGCGCCGGCGAGATACCCGACGGCACCGGGCTGTGGCTGAATAACTGCCTCGGCGAGCTGGAACTGAACCGGCGGGGCTTAAGCGCCGGGCCGCCCGGCGAAAGACTGCCGTCGAATATGACGCCCACGGTGGCGCTCAGCGAGAACGGCGCGATGAGCATCGGCTCACCCGGCGCGGACCGGATCACGACCGCGCTGCACCAGTTTCTGATTCACGCGCTGCAACGCGGCCTGTCGGTCGAGGCCGCGATCGCCGAACCGCGCGTGCATGTCGATACGAGCGGCGAGGCGCCGAGACTGATGTCAGAACCGGGACTGGCCATCCCGCCAACGGACCTGCCGCACAAGGCCTTCGACTCATTGAACATGTATTTCGGCGGCGTGGCGGCCGTCAGCGTCAATACCGACGGTCAATTCGAAGTCGGGGCGGACCTACGCCGTGAGGGAGGCATTTTTATCACTGGCGGGCTTTGATAACCTGCGCGACAACGACGGACGCAGGACGCGCAACGAACGTGAAGACCGCCTATCTCGACCCCAAGCTACCCAGGAGCCTGCCCGGCAACCCGATGCACTGGGCAAAGGCCTGGTTCGACGCCGCCTCCGACCGGCAGGTGCAGAAGAATCCCAACGCGATGACGCTGGCGACCGTCGGCGACGGCGGCGCTCCCACGGCACGCGTCGTGTTATGCAAAGCGTTCGAAGCGGATCCCGGGTACCTGGTCTTCTACACCAACTACCAGTCCCGCAAGTCCGAGCAGTTGTTCAACAACCCAGAGGTTTGCGTCGTCTTCCACTGGGATTCGATAGGCCGACAGATTCGCATCGAAGGTCTGGCGGCGCGTTCGCCGGCCGAAGAAAGCGACCAGTATTTCGCATCCCGGGATGCCGGCAGCCGACTTGGCGCCTGGGGCAGTGACCAGAGCCAACCGCTCGAGTCACGACAGCACCTGATCGAGCAGATGCAGCGCCGCGCATCGGAACTTGGCGTTCTGCTGGACGAGAACGGCAAGCCCGCGGCCGGTGCCGAGATCCCACGCCCGCCGCATTGGGGCGGTATACGAATCTGGGCGCGTCGCGTAGAGCTCTGGATCGATGGAGAGGACCGTATACACGACAGGGCGAGCTGGACGCGTGACCTCGAACCGGGCAGCGACGGCACCTTCCGCACGGGTGAATGGTCCGGCACACGCTTGCAACCGTGAGCAATGACGTTTGTTACCGAACAGCCTGCGCACTGTCCGTTTTGCGGTGAACCCATCACGCTGATCGTCGATGCGTCGGCCGGTTCCCAGTCGTACATTGAAGACTGCCAGGTCTGTTGCCGGCCGATCATGGTCATGCTGGAGGCCGAAAACGGGGAGTTCATCTCACTGAACGTCGACTGTGCGAGTTAGCCTGCTTGTCATCCTGCTGTTGCCACTGGCAGTCCGTGCTGATGTCGTCCTGTCCGAAGGTACGAACCTGTCCGTCGACGTTGCAGCGGACGGTCGTATCATCTTCGACCTGCTCGGTGGACTTTGGCTGCTGCCAGACGCCAGCAGCCAGGCGCAGGCGCTGAGCACGGGGCGCTTACGCGTTTTCGAACCTCGATGGTCACCCGATGCCGAGCGCATTGCGTTTACGGCGGAGCGCGCCGGCCAAGCCATCATTCACGTCTACGACGTCGATTCCGAGGCGATAAGATCATTCGAGTCGATCCGCTTGGCGGCCGCGGATATCGCGTGGCACCCGGACGGAACCCGGCTCACATTCTCCTCTGCCGTATCGGCTGTCGAGGCGGACATCCACGAAGTCGACCTCGTCACGGGCTTGACCTGGCGATTGACGTCGCTTCCAGGAGCGGAGACCGACCCGGCGTGGTCCGACGACGGCAGAAGCCTCGTCTACGTACACAGGATCGAGGACGAATGGTCGCTTAAGCTGCGGCGCTTCGGCGAGCCCGACCGGGCCCTCATCGTTTCCGAACATCCGCTTTCGTCGCCGTCCTGGCGACCGGACGGCAGCCTGATCAGCTACCTGAAGCATGATGGCGAAATCCGCGTACACATGCTGATCCTGTCGGACCCGATGCTCGACCGGGAACTCGTCGCCGACTCCGACATTTTCGATACGCCCCTGGCATGGAGAGACCGCCGGAACTTCATTTACGCAGCAAACGGCTCGATAAAGCGCAGAGATTTCAGCAGCTGGATTCCGAGGAACGTCCCGTTCAGGGCGGAGATAACGCGTGAGCCGGTAGCAGCAGGTGCCGCGCCGTCGAGAACGCTGACGTCCTTGAACGCGCCGGACAAGGAGTGGGTGCTTCGCGTCGATCGAGCCTACTCGGGCGGCACACGAGGGCATCAGTCGTCAGTCGACATCCTGATCCGCGGCGGCAGCATCGCCGCTGTTGAACCGCAACGTGATCGAGGGACGCTGCCTGTCATAGACCTCGGCGACGTCACCGCCGTCCCCGGCTACATCGATGCCTATGCGGCCTTGCCGGACGCGGTCGATGCATCACTCGGACCGCTGCTTCTGAGTCTCGGTATCACGACGATGGCCAGCCAGCACCAGGACATCGATGCATTGAACGCGGTGTGGTCAGGCAGCGGCACGCCGGGTCCGCGGCTGCTCAGGTTCCAGTCACTGGATACGTTCGAACGCGGCGACGAACCCTGGCTGGTCACGATTGACGCCGACAGCGACAGTGAGAGCATCAGGGAGGCCCGGCGAGTCGGGGCCGCACTGCTCGCGGACAGCTGGCAGACCTTTCTGAGCGTCGGCGCGTCACTGGTCATCGGGTCGCAGTCTTCGCCCGCCTCTCCGGCAGGACGGCGCTACAAGGATGTTGAACTGGCAACGCAGCGGGGACCGTTCCGATTCGTTTCCGCGATGGCGGGCCTGGCGACACCGGGCGTTGCGGCGCTGGCCTCATTGCGGCAGGCGAAGCTGCTTAAACGATACGGCGAGAATTCACCGAGAGAAGCAGCCACTTTGCGACCGGGCTCGTCGCAGCTGGTGCTCGGCAGCTTGCCGAACCGGTTTCCACCGGGACTCGCGACAATCGCCGAACTAAAAGCGATGACGGCCTCGGGCCGCCCGGGTCACGAGGTGCTGGACGCCGCCGGACGAAATGCGGCCGAGGCTCTGGGCCTGGCCGGTCAACTCGGCGCCATCCAGGCGGGCGCCGCTGCCGACCTCGTAATCCTCGCCGGCGACCCGCTCGCGAGCGAAGACGCGCTGACTTCGGTTGTCGCAGTCGTTAGAAACGGCCGGTTTTTCAGTGCCGTAGGGCTCATTGATCGTGCGAAATGAAGAAAAATGTCGATATTTTTGACAATAATCGTCATATCGGGCTTGTATCGGCATCGCCTGTCTCAAGAGAACTCAGCCTGGGAAGGTGTATTTGGTCGATATTACCCAAGCTTCTTTCCGGTACACCCTGTTTCTTATACAGATTCAGAGACTTGGAAACTCGCGCTGACAGAGGCGAGATTCAGCGACCCCACAAAAACGTCGAATTTCTTTACAAAACAGACCCGAATGGACGGTGAGAATTCTTATACCGATTGCTAAAGCGTTGAAATGGCGCGACACTCGGTGCGCTTGGCACAGGTCTTGCTTTTAAGGCTATGCCCAAGCGAAGCGTAACTGCTATTCGTGGCAAGAAATCGGACAGATACAGGATTTAGACGCCAGAAGAAAAACAACGACAAAAACAAAAAGATCCAGATCCAATAACAATTAGAAACACTGATCCGGCCTCCGAATTCGCAGTTACCTCTTTTGAAAAAAAGAGACATTAGCCCCGCCTCCAGCGGGGCTTTTTGTTTCTGGCGTCGATTCATCTGCGCCGCGGAGCGCCCGTTGTGCCTGCCGCGCCCGCTCACGCAGCACCCTTGCGGCGCGACAACTCGGGCCGTAGTCTGGCGCTTCACCGACTGGAGTCCAGAATGAAGAGAATAGTTATCCTGCTGTCAGTGCTTGTCGCTGCTGCCTGCTCTCAATCGACCGAGCAGGTCGACTACAGCGAAAAGAGCGTTGCAGAACTGCACGACGCGATGCAGCGCGGCGAACTGAGTTCCGAGAAACTCGTTAGCTGGTATATCGACAGGATAGCGACTATTGACCACGCGGGACCCGAGCTGCGATCCGTCCTGGAACTCAACCCTGACGCGCTGACGATCGCTCGTGCGCTGGACGAAGAGTGGGAGGCGTCCGGCGGACCGCGCGGGCCGATGCACGGCATCCCGGTTCTTCTGAAGGGCAACATCGACACGGCCGACAGGATGCAGACGACGGCGGGTTCCCTGGCGCTCGAAGGCCACCAGGCGGCCGAAGATGCTTTTCTCGTCAGCCGTCTTCGCGACGCCGGCGCGGTCATCCTGGGAAAGGCTAACTTAAGTGAGTGGGCCAACTTTCGTTCGAGTCGATCATCGTCCGGCTGGAGCAGCCAGGGTGGACAGACGAAGAACCCTTACGATACGACGCGCAATCCCTGCGGTTCCTCGAGCGGCAGCGGCGTTGCCGTCGCCGCGAACCTGACCGCCGTCGCCGTCGGGACAGAAACAGACGGTTCCGTTGTCTGCCCGTCGGGCGCGAATGGCATCGTCGGCATCAAACCGACGCTGGGCCTGATCAGCCGCAGCGGCGTCATTCCAATCGCACACAGCCAGGACACGGCCGGACCCATGGCCCGGACCGTGCGCGATGCGGCGATCCTGCTGACGGCCATGACCGGCAAGGACCCGAAGGACGCGGACTCAGCGGCATCACGGGATCCGGAGGACTACGCGGCAGGACTCGCGGCCGATGGCCTGCAGGGCAAGCGTATCGGCGTCATCAGCGACCATTTCGGCGCCAATAGCAGCCCGTACATCGACGAGATCCTCGAGGACAGTATCGCTGCCATCGAGGCACAGGGCGCTACCGTCGTGCGCGACTTAAGCGTTGACATCAACGCGGCCTATGCCGGCGAGGGAGAGGTGCTCCGGTACGAGTTCAAAGCGGACCTGAACGCCTACCTGGCCAACGCCGGCACCGAGCTAACGTCGATAGACGACATTATCGAATTCAACGAGGCGAACGCCGACCGCGTTATGCCATTCTTCGGCCAGGAACGGATGATCGAGGCGGCAAGCAAAGGCGACCTTACCGATGAGGCCTATCTCGAAGCGCTCGAGACGAGCCGTGGTGTTACGCGCAATGCCCTCGATGCCGTCATGGCGGAGCACGAGCTCGATGCGCTGATCGCGCCGACCAACAGCCCGGCGTGGAAAACGGATCATGTCAACGGTGACAGCTTCTCGGTATCGAGCTCTTCCTATGCGGCGATTTCCGGATACCCGAACGTGACCGTGCCCGCCGGATTCGTTTTCGGTCTGCCGGTCGGGCTGTCCTTCATCGGCAAGCATTGGGAGGACAAGGCGCTGATCGAAATCGCCTACGCGTTCGAGCAGGCAACGAAGGCGAGAAAAGCGCCGGAACTGTAGGTCGAGCCTGCCGCCGCTTCTGACCATCGACAGATAGTGCGAACTGGCTCCTTCGAGCCGCGCGACGGCTGTGGCTAAATGTCGGGATGTTTCGCGCCCTACGCATCGCCGTGTTGTTGTTCATCCTGCTGTTTGTCGGGCTCGACGCCTGGCTCACGCAGGCGCGCAGCACCGACTGGGACTCGAGCCTGTGGGTCAAGGTGTACCCGATCAACGCGGACGGCTCCGAGAAGAGTCATCGATATATTGAGACGCTGACCGTCGCCGAGTTCGAAGGCGTCGAGGAATTTCTGCGACGGGAGTCCGCGCGCTACGGCAAACCCATTTCGCAACCGATCAAGATGAAGCTCGGCGAGACCGTGAAGTCACAGCCGCCATCGATCGACCCTGAGCCGAACATGCTGGACGTGATGCTGTGGTCACTGAAGATGCGGTTGTGGGCGAGCGACGAGACGTCGGACCAGGACAACATCACGCCGGACGTTCGCATCTTCCTTCGCTACCACAGCCCGGAGATTCACCTAGGGCTAGAGAACTCGGTGGGCATCCAGAAAGGCATGTTTGGCATCGTCAATGCCTACGCGGGCCGACCTTATCGGGGCAGGAATAACGTCATCATCGCCCATGAGTTTCTGCATACGCTGGGCGCGACCGACAAGTACGACCCGGCCACGGGACAGCCGCTCCCGCCGGACGGCCTGGCAGATCCGGAGCTCTCTCCGCTGTATCCGCAGTCACGAGCCGAAATCATGGGCGGCCGCATCGCGTTGTCCGACGACGACGCCGTCATTCCGAAGAGCCTGAAGCACGCGATCATCGGCCCGCTGACGGCGCGCGAGATCGGACTGTCGAACTGAACCGACGACTGGTCCAGAAAAATGCGCTGCGTTACCCTGCGGCGATGACGCGTATCGCCCAACTCAGCGCTGAGTCTCTGACCGTCACCGTGCCAGGCCGAACGCTGGTCGAAGCCCTCGACCTTGTCTTGCACCCCGGTGAGTTCGTCGCCGTGCTCGGACAGAACGGCAGCGGCA
>JASJBE010000043.1 GCA_030066655.1 Woeseiaceae bacterium
TCGGCTACCACGATTACGAGGGCGTCGCGCTCAATGACGACGAGAAGCCGCGCCTCGTCGCCGATCTCGGGTCGAAGACCTGCCTTATTTTGAGGAACCATGGCCTGCTGACCGTTGGCCCGACAATTGCGGACGCGTTTTTGATGATGTACGTGCTGGAGACCGCGTGCCAGATTCAGCTGATGGCGCAGTCCACGGGCAACGAGCTTGTACACGTACCTTCGCCCATCGTCGACGGCATACAGGCACAGGCTGAACAGGTGACGAAGGGCCTGGGCGGCCAGCTCGTCTGGCCGGGGCTGCTCAGGAAACTGGATCGTCGCGATCCGTCTTATCGCGATTGACTGCTGCTCCGGCTCGGACCGAGACGACAACGGTCGAAGGAACCGACCGCTATCTCAGGAAAATCGCGTAGGCCGGGTTGTCGGTCTCTTGCCAGTGGGGATAGCCCAGTTGTTGCAGGTGGGCTTCGAGCTCCTCCATATCCTCCGCCGGCACGTCGATGCCCGCGAGGACGCGTCCGTAGTCAGAGCCATGATTGCGGTAATGGAACAGCGTGATGTTCCAGTCCGAGCCGACCGCGGCCAGGAAATCCAGCAGTGCCCCCGGTCTCTCCGGGAACTCGAAACGATAGAGTCGTTCATTCTCGACGTCGGCCTGTCGCCCGCCGACCATGTGTCGAACGTGTAACTTGGCGAGCTCGTTGTCGCTCATGTCTTTCGCACGGTAACCGGCATCGGCGAGCTGCTTGAGAATCTCGAAACGTTCGCTGACGCCGCGCCTGAGCTCAATGCCCGCGAAAATGTGCGCCTGTGCGGAGTCGCCGTATCGATAGTTGAATTCAGTGATGCTGCGCTTGCCGAGAGACTCACAAAATTTCTTGAAGCTGCCCGGCTCCTCGGGGATTTCCACGGCGATCAGCATTTCTTTTTCTTCACCGACCGCGGCGCGCTCGACGATGTGCCGCAAGCGATCGAAGTTGACGTTGGCCCCGCAGCTGATCGTGACGAATCGCTTGCCCTCGATAGCTTGCTCGGCAACGTACTTCTTCAGGCCGGCGATCGCCAGGCCACCCGCCGGTTCGACGATGGATCGCGTGTCTTCGAAGATGTCCTGGATACCGGCGCAGATCTGGTCAGTATCGACCGTCAGGATTTCATCGACGTGGGACTGGCACAGGCGGAAGGTCTCGTCGCCGACGCGTTTGACGGCCACGCCGTCGGCGAAGATGCCGACGTGCGACAGCGTCACCGGCGCGCCCGCCGCGATCGAGTCCCGCATCGCGGCCGAGTCTTCAGGCTCAACGCCAATGATCCGGATCTCCGGATTGACGGACTTGATGTAGGTCGCGATGCCCGCAATCAGGCCGCCGCCCCCGATCGGGACGAAAATGGCGTCGACGGGTCCGTCCAGCTG
Source organism: Woeseiaceae bacterium (assembly GCA_030066655.1). Lineage (GTDB taxonomy): Bacteria > Pseudomonadota > Gammaproteobacteria > Steroidobacterales > Woeseiaceae > UBA1847. The sequence goes on from JASJBE010000043.1 coordinate 1,417, forward strand.
CTTCAGTATCTCGGCGCCGATCGTGCCCTGTCCGGCGATGACATAGGGATCATCGAAAGGGTGTATGAAGCTGAATCCCTCAGACGCTTCGAGCGCTCGAGCGTGTTGCTGTGCCTCGTCGTAGTTGTCGCCGTGCAAGACGACCTCGCCCCCCAGCGCCCTGACGGCTTCCACCTTGATGCTGGGTGTCGTTACCGGCATGACAATGACCGCGCGAACGCCGCGCTCGCGCGCCGCCAGCGCGACGCCCTGGGCATGGTTGCCCGCCGAGCTGCAGATCACGCCCTTCTCGAGTTCGTCGTCGGAGAGCGACGCAATCTTGTTGTACGCGCCGCGCAGCTTGAACGAGAAGACGCTCTGCAAATCCTCGCGCTTCATCAGCACCTGGTTGCCGAGACGGGCCGACAATCGCTCGGCCGTTTCGAGCGGGGTTTCGATCGCAACGTCATAGACGCGGGCGTCTTCAGTCAGTGTCTTGTAGTCGGGCTCAAGCATCCTGATCGCGGTTATCGCACAGCGGTCTCCTGCTCGCAAAAGTTTCATCGCGAACAAGGGCTGCGAGCGACGGTGACCGCTTCCGAATCTGATTACAGATCGGGGATCCAGTGGTACAGTGGACGGGGGATGGAGCACTGGTCGAGGCCAGCTGTGAGTAAGCTACTGATAAAGAACGCCCGGCTGATCAACGAGGGCGAAATTCGCGATGGCGACCTGCTGGTCAGCGGAGAGCGCATAGAAAAAATCGCGGTAGAGATCCCTGCCGATGATTCGATGCAAGTCATCGATGCCGACGGCAAGTACCTGATGCCCGGGATGATCGACGACCAGGTTCACTTCCGCGAGCCGGGCCTGACGAACAAGGGCGACCTCGCGACCGAGTCGGCGGCCGCGGCAGCCGGCGGCATTACCAGTTTCTTCGACATGCCCAACGTCAATCCGCAGACAACGACGGTGGAGGCGCTGGCCGCAAAGCATGAGCTGGCGAAGGGCCGCTGCACGTCCAACTACGGATTCTATTTCGGCGCGACGAACCGGAATATCGAAGAGGTCAAAGCGCTTAACGTCAACGACGGCTGCGGCATCAAGATCTTCATGGGCGCGTCGACCGGTGACATGCTGGTCGACGACGAAGAGACGCTGGACGCCGTCTTCAAGCACGCGCCGATCATCGTGGTGACCCACTGCGAGCACACGCCGACAATCCGCGACAACGAGGCATCGGCGAAGATGCAGTTCGGTGACAACGTGCCGATGTCGGAGCACCCGAAGATTCGATCCGCCAATGCCTGTCTGCTGAGCTCGAGCAAGGCGATTGAGCTCGCGCGACGGCACGATGCGCTGTTGCAGATTTTGCACCTGACGACCGCGGTCGAGATGGGCCTGTTTTCGAAGGCGCACCGCACCGAGAAGCGCATCACGGCCGAGGTGTGCGTTCATCATCTGTGGTTCGACGAGACCGATTACGATGCGCTCGGCACCAAGATCAAGTGCAACCCCGCGATCAAAACGACGAAAGACAGGGACGCGCTGCGACAGGCGATCGTGGACGGACGCCTGGACATCATCGCGACAGACCATGCGCCGCACACGGCCGCAGAGAAGGCGCGCAGCTATTTCAAGGCCGCTGCGGGCCTGCCGCTCGTGCAACACGCCGTACTGACCCTGTTCGACCTGGCCGACCAGGGCGTGCTGACACCGGAGCTGTTGGTCGATCGGGCCTGTCACGCGGCGGTCGACATCTTCGGTGTCGAGGAGCGCGGCTATCTTCGCGAGGGTTATTACGCCGATCTCGTCATCGTCGACCCGACACGCCCTTACAAGGTCCTGAAGAGCAATCTGCTCGCGAAGTGTCACTGGTCGCCGTTTGAAAACCATGAGTTCTCCTCGACGATCGACACCACGATCGTTAACGGCCAGATCGTCTACACCGACGGTGAGCTGACCGGCGCTATTGCCGGCCAACGCCTGCAATTCTCGCGCGCCCGCTAGCAGGGCTTCCGCATCGCGTAAGGGGTTTACTTTGAATGCGATGTGTTTATGCTTCAGCCATAGTTTGTTATCGGACTGTTTATCCGCGCCGGGGGGCGTAGCTGGGACGCGGGAGATAAATGAAACCGACTGACACTTCCAATCCGGATTACTTCCATAAGGTCGTCGACTGCCAGTGGGCCTGCCCAGCCCATACCGACGTTCCGCTCTACATTCGGCTCATCGCTCAGGGCAAGTTCGGTGAGGCGTATCTCGAGAATCGCAAATCGAACGTGTTCCCCGGCATCCTGGGACGCGTTTGTGACCGCCCGTGCGAGCCGGCGTGCCGGCGCGGGCGTGTCGAAGAGAAGCCCGTTGCTATCTGCAGGCTGAAGCGTGTCGCCGCCGATAATCGCGGCGACATCAGCGAGCACCTGCCCAAGCCACCCGTCGCCGAGAACGGCAAGAAGATCGCCCTGATCGGTGCCGGCTGCGCGTCACTGGCCGTTGCCAACGACCTGCGGCCGATGGGCTACAGCGTGACGATTTTCGAGGCACTGCCGACGACCGGCGGCCTGATGCGCACCAACATTCCTCGCTTCCGCTTGCCGCCGGAAGTGCTGGACGAGGAAATCGATTGCATCCTCGACACCGGTGTCGACCTGAAGCTCAACCACCCGATCGAGAGCATGAAGGCGCTGCTCGACTCGAAGGAGTTCGACGCCGTCTTCGTCGGCACCGGTGCGCCGCGCGGCAAGAACCTGGAGATTCCGGGCCGCTATGACAGCGAGCGAATTCACATCGGCATCGAGTGGCTCGAGTCCGTTGCTTTTGAACACATCGAGACGATCGGCGAACGCGTCCTGATCATCGGCGTCGGCAACACGGCGATGGACTGCTGCCGGACGTCGCTGCGCCTCGGCGCGAAGGACGTCAAAGTCATGGCAAGAAAGCCGCGCGGCTTCTTCAAGGCGTCCGACTGGGAGCTCGAGGATGCCGAGGAGGAGAACGTCGAGATTCTCGTCAATCACTCGCCCAAGTCCTTCGTTATCGAGGACGGCAAGCTGACCGGCATGGTCTTCGAGCTGATGGAATACCGGGTGGATGACAATGGCCGGATAGACCGCGGCACCGTGGTTGGCGAGACCGTCATTCCCTGCGACGACGTCATCCTGGCGATTGGCCAGGACAATGCCTTCCCGTGGATCGAGCGTGACATCGGCATCGAGTTCGACGAGTGGGATTGTCCGGTCGTCGATGAGAAGACGATGATGTGTGATCGCGACGGGGTCTTTTTCGGCGGCGATGCGGCCTTTGGACCGAAGAACATCATCTGGGCCGTGGCGCACGGCCACGAGGCCGCCATCTCCATCCACCGCTACTTGAGCGGCCTCGACATCGAGAATCGGCCCCCGCGCGGCGTCACGCTGAGCAGCCAGAAGATGGGCATGCACGAGTGGAGCTACTCCAATTACTATGAGGGCGCCGAGCGGCGCATCATGCCGCACGTCGACCTGAAAGAGCGGTTCAAGAATCTCGATATCGAAGTCGAGCTGGGCTTTACCGCCGAGCAGGTCGCGAAGGAAGTCGAGCGCTGCCTGAACTGCGACATCCAGACCGTGTTTACCGACAAGCTGTGCATCGAATGTGACGCATGCCTCGACGTCTGCCCGGTGGACTGCCTGACGATCACTCAGAACGGCGAGGAGGCCGACCTGCGGACTCGACTCCGGGCGCCGGCGCCGAACCACGAGCAGGCCCTGTTTGTGTCCGGCGAGCTACCTCACACGAGGCGTGTCATGGTCAAGGACGAGGACCTGTGCGTGCACTGCGGCCTTTGCGCCGAGCGTTGCCCGACGGGTGCCTGGGACATGCAGCGTTCGACGATACGGCTGCCGTACGCGTCCGATGAAGGTGACCCCGCCGCAACCGATACCGCTGCGTGAAGAGGAAGCCCGTGGCCAAAGTAAACGACGCTGTCATCAAGATCGCCACCGTCAACGGAACGGGTTCTGCGAGCGCCAACGGACTCTTAAGGAAGGCGATCTTCCGTATGGGCGTCCCGGTCGTCGGCAAGAACTATTTCCCGTCCAATATCCAGGGGCTGCCGACCTGGTATGAGATTCGCGTGACCGGCGACGGCTACCAGTCGCGGGCCAATCGCGTCGACATCATGGTGGCGATGAATGCGCAGACCTACGCTCGCGACATGGCCGAGGTCACAACCGACGGCATCCTGATCTACGATTCGACCTGGCCGCGCAGTAATCTCCTGGACCGCGACGACATCAACGTGCTCGGCGTCCCGCTGTCCCGGCTCTGCAACGAGCATTTCGACGGCGCCCGCACGCGCATCCTGATGAAGAACATTGCCTACGTCGGCGTCATCTCGGCCCTGCTGGACATCGACCTCGACGTGATCAAGGGTCTGCTGGAGGAAACCTTCGCGGCAAAGCAACACCTGATCGGCGCGAACATGGATGCCATCAAGCTCGGCTACGATTATGCGATTGACCATTTCTCGTGCCCGTTGCCCTACAAGGTCGAGGCGATGGACGCGACGAACAACCACATCGTCATCGACGGCAATACGGCCGCCGGACTGGGTTGTCTCTACGCCGGCGCGACGGTCGGGGCCTGGTATCCGATCACGCCATCGACGTCCTTAATGGATGCGTTTCGATCATTCTGTCAGCAGTACCGTAAGGACCCGGAGACGGGCAAGCGGACGTACTGCATCATCCAGGCCGAGGACGAGCTGTCGGCTATCGGCATGGTGCTCGGCGCGAGCTGGAACGGCGCCCGCGCGTTCACGCCGACCAGTGGCCCCGGTATCTCACTGATGAGCGAGTTCATCGGTTTCGCCTACTACGCGGAAATTCCGGCGGTCATTTTCAACGTGCAGCGCACGGGTCCGTCGACGGGCATGCCGACCCGGACCCAGCAGTCCGACATGATGAGCTGCGCTTACGCTTCGCACGGCGATACCCGGCACGTGCTGCTGTTCCCGGCTGACCCCGGTGAGTGCTTCACGATGGCGCCCACTGCCTTCGATCTCGCCGAGGGACTGCAGACGCCGGTCATGGTGTTGTCCGACCTCGACATCGGCATGAACGACTGGATGGTTCCGGCGTTCGAGTGGGACGAAGACCGGACCTTCGACCGAGGCAAGGTCTACACGGCCGAAGACCTCGAGGCGATGGAGGCCTTTCACCGTTACCTCGATGTGGACGGAGATGGCGTGCCGTATCGAACGCTGCCCGGACAGCATCCGAAGGGGTCCTACTTCACGCGTGGCTCCGGCCATACGAAGCTCGGCGCCTACACCGAGGATGCGGACGCGTACCAGGACGTCATTGATCGGCTGCTCGTCAAATGGGAGACCGCCAGAAAGAAAGTACCTGAGCCCGAGATCATCCACTCCAAGTTCAATACGGCCGCGATCCTGACCGTGGGCAGCGGCGACGCGGCCTGCAAGGAAGCGATGGACCGACTGTCCGAGCAAAACGTCGGGCTCAACTACCTGAGGGTCCGTGCGTTTCCGTTCAGTGACAGCGTGCGTGAGTTTATCGATCAGCACGAGGTCATCTATGTCGTCGAACAGAACCGCGATGCGCAGCTCAGATCGCTGTTGATGCTCGACCTCGATGCGGATCCGAAGAAGCTGAAGTCGCTGCTGCACTACAACGGGATTCCCATCAACGCGGGCTTCGTCGTCGACGGCGTGCTCGACGAGATCGCGAAGGGCCGCGCCGCCTGAATGGACAGGAGAGTCCAATGAGCTACATTCCGAAGCCGAAAGTGACCCACCCGCGTGCCGCGAGGAACGCGCTTGGTCTGACATCCAGAGACTATGAGGGCGCGGTGTCGACCTTATGCGCGGGTTGCGGCCACGATTCGGTGACGGCGGCGATCGTACAGTCCGTGTTTGAGCTGGACGTCGAGCCTCACAAGCTGGGCAAGATGAGTGGTATCGGTTGCTCATCCAAGACGCCCGCCTATTTCGTCAGCCAGTCACACGGCTTTAATTCGGTACACGGCCGCATGCCGTCCGTGACGACGGGTGCTTACGCCGCGAACCCGGACCTGATGTACATCGGCGTCTCCGGTGACGGTGACTCTCTGTCGATCGGGGTAGGGCAGTTCGTTCACGCGATCCGACGCAATCTGAACATGTGCTACATCATCGAGAACAATGGCGTCTACGGCCTGACGAAAGGGCAGTTCTCAGCGTCGGCGGATATCGGCAGCAAGCCAAAGAAAGGCCTGCCAAACCAGCAGGAACCGATCGATCCGGTCAGTACCGCGATCAGCCTTGGCGCGAGCTACGTCGCACGAAGCTTCTCCGGCGACAAGGAGCAGCTGGTGCCGCTGATCAAGGGCGCGCTAAAGCACCCGGGCTTCGCGCTGGTCGATGTCATTAGTCCGTGCGTGACGTTCAATGATCATGAAGGTTCGACCAAGAGCTATGAACACACGCGGCAGTTTTATCATCACGTCACCGGCGTCGATTACATTCCACCCGCGAAGGAGATTGTCGCGGAGTATGACAAGGGTTCGGTCATGCCAGTCGAGTTGCATGACGGTTCGCGGATCCTGCTGCGCAAGGTTGACGACCGTTACGATCCGACCAGCCGGGCGGCCGCCTTCAAATACCTGCGGGAACACTTCAATGCCGGTGAGATCACGACCGGCCTGCTGTACATCGACGAGCAACGCAAAGAAATGCACGAGCTCATGGGCAACGTTGAAGTCCCGTTCGCGGAGTTGCCGCTGGACAGCCTTCGGCCAGCCAGCGGCGAACTCGAGAATATCCTGAAGCGATATCGCTAGACGCCGGGTCGAACCCGGGCTAGTTCCAGATCGCCTTCCACCACGGTTCGTCGACCTCAATCGGCAGCCCAGGGATCTGCGCACGAATGTCGTTGATGTCCCAGCCCGTCAGGTTGGCCAGCGTCTTGGCCTCTCTCTCCTGGCGCTCGATGAGCGAGGCGCGATACTCCTCAGCCATGCCGCAGGTGTCAGCGCCCTCGAACGCGTGACGAACGATGTAGCGGCCCTGGAAGTTTTCCCGGTCGCCCGTCTCCTGCAGCATCAGATCCTCCGGGAAATGCTCCGCGTCGTATCGAACGTGGAGCCGGGTGACAAACACATCCTGGGCCAGCGGCGCGGCACCTCGACGGCTCGCTTTGCCTCCCGGTTTGTCCAGCCAGAAGACGCCGAGCGATCGCAGTTCGTCGGCCGTCAGCGGATCGGCCGCACAGGGATCGCACCAGGCCATGTCCCAGGCGTACTCGAGAAACACGCCGCGCTCGTTCGCCAGTTCGCTCTGTTTCGCAAACATCGTCCGGTAGAAGTCGCCGAACTGGCCCTTCACATGCACCGGGAGCTCGACGTTACTCGGCAAGCGGACGGTGCGATAGTTGGTCGTCTCGACGCGACCCGTACGCGTCAGCGTGTAGACATACATGTCCTGCTTGCCCCTGGCGTTCAGCGTGCCGAGCCGAATCGGCAGCATGAACTTTTCAGACTCGAAAGCGACCTGCAACGGGCGCAGGTTGGAGAAGCCGGATTTCTGCTGTTCCTCGAGGTTGACCTTGGCGACGAAGAAACGCATGCCTTGCTTCAGGTAGCTGCCGATCACGCGTTCAGCACCGTCCGGGATCCGGTACTCGTTCTCGTTCAACCAGGTGATCAGACCATTACTCTCTTTGGCCGACAGGATCAGGATGTCGTATTCACCGACCGTGTAGCTCGCCTCCACCGTGACGCCCAGTGACTTCTGGCGCCTGACGGCGGCTCCGTCGACGTCCATTCGCGCGCTGGGCGATGCCATTTCATAGACGACGCGCTGACAGGGATCGGAGTCGAAGTATTCAACCAGCCGGGGCGCCGTGTAAGCGTCGAGGTGGTCGACAACGGCCTGGCTGCCGACATTGATCTGCTCGCGTTCGATGAAGGTGGGCACCGGGACCACCATCGCGAACTCGCTGACGTCGCCCTTGAAGTCGTTCACCATCGTGATGACGGTGCGCTTGCCGTCCCTGACGAGAACGACCTGCGACGCTTCATTGAACAGCTCGCTGTCCGCTTTGGCGACGTAGAAGCCGCAGAAGGCCTGCGCCGTTGCAGCGACGAAGAGCGTGAGTACTGCGGCGGATAACACAATAAGACTACGCATTGGAAACTCCTTTGGGCGTATCGGTAACCGCTGTCGACGCGACCCACTGGTAGTGGTGGCCCTTCGACAGCAGGTCTACCAGCGGTACCAGCGGCGCAGCGAATGCCAGCGCGATGACCGGACCGTTGGGAATAAACAGTACGAACTGGATCGCATACGCGAGCACGGCAACCAGCGCGGCGTATAACCAGCGCCCGGTCGCCGTATCCGGTGTCGTCTTCGGATCCGAGATCATGAAGAAGGCAAACACCAACAGCGCGCCGTTTTGCAGCTGGTGTAACGGGATGCTCATCGGGTCGCCAAGCCAGAGTGCGCGGGCGAACAACAGCGATGAAAACGCGACGAGAAACCCGATCGTCGTTTCGGCACGTTTCGCCCGGGTCAACACGAGCAGGCCGAGACCGATCAGCAACACGGCCGAGATCGTCGTACTGCCCCATTGTCCGGACGAGATCCAGGCGCGGTCGCTCGCGAACATCAGCGACACGATCGCGATGTTGGCCGGGTTAAACACATGCTTGCCGCGCACCCGAATGAGAAACTTGCTCGCGATCGCGATGAAGCCGGCAAATGCTGCGAGCATGGCGACGTCCGTGCGGAACAGCAGCGTCAGCGACAGTGACGTTATGATGGCACTCAGGGGATCGAAGGCCGCTCTGGTCAGCAGAGCGCTGCCGAGGTACTGGGTGCCTAAGGCTGCGAGGACAATCGAAAGTGCATTCTCCCAGCGCACGCCGAAGCCCAGCGTTGTGGTTCCATAGACGACAAGCGTGCTCAGCACGGCGATCTGGTAGTAGCGCGGGTCGATGGCGGGGATTCGCGGGCTCATGGTCGTGCTAACGGCCGGCGAGCCGGATCGGGGTTTCGAGTCGCTCGGAAGCCGTGTCGAATCTGATGGCCGAGAGAGGCCGGGTAGTCAGTAACTTGTTGTTTTCATTGCCGTAAAAATAATTGCATCCAAAATGCCCGCCCGAGCCATCTATAGGCTGACAGTGCGGAAAATCCGCGTACAAGGAGTTCGAAAATGAGTCCAGAAATGGCAGACGCCCTGATTCCTATCGTCTTGTTCATATCGATAGCGGTCGTCTTTGGTTTGTTCCTCTACTACAAGAACAAGGCCAAGAGAGAGATGCAGAAGACGTTGCGAACCGCCATCGACAAGGGGCAGGAGCTGACCCCGGAAGTCATCGATCGTCTCGGGTCGCCGCCCGCCGCAAAGAACCGCGATCTTCGGCGAGGCATCATCAGCCTGGCCATCGGCTTCGGGGTCATTGCGCTGGGGCTGTCCATCCCCGAGGAAGAGGCCATTCGCGTGATGCTCGGCATCTCGGCATTCCCGATCTTGCTCGGGCTCGGCTTCCTGTTGATGCATAAGTTGTCGCCGACCGACTAGCGGCAAGCGCGTGACCGATGACACCTTGCTCGTCGCGCGGGTCGTCGCCAGCCAGGATACTGGCGCGTATGGTGAGCTGATCCGACGGCACCAGTCGCAGATCCGGAATTTCCTTCGGCGACTGACTCGCGACGATGCATTGGCGGATGACCTGTCGCAGGACACCTTCCTGCATGGCTGGAACAAGATTCACACCTACTCGGGCAAGGGATCGTTCATCGGTTGGTTATTGAAAGTGGCGTATACGACATTCCTGCAGAGCAAGAGAAAGACCGATCGGTACCAGGAGGTGCTGGTGGAGGTCGGTGAGTCGGGTGGGTCTGTCAGCTATGCGACGCACTCCGACGAGGCGACCGACCTGGACAGGTTTATGGCAGTACTGAATGGGCAGGAGCGAGCGGTGATGGTTCTGTCATACGCTTGCGGGCTATCGCACCGGGAAATCAGCGAGACGACCGACCTGCCGGCGGGCACCGTCAAGTCGATAATTCACCGCGCAAAAGATAAGATTCGAGAACAGTTTGATATCCAACATCATCAACATGGCTGACAAGACGACCGACAGAGAAGACGAGCTGCTTGCGTCGATGTTCGCGGCAAAACCCGTCGAAGACGCGGGATTCAGCGAACGTGTGCTGCAGAAGCTGCGCATACGCCTCTGGGTCCAGCGCCTGACGCTGCCTGTTGCGGCAACCATCGGGTTCGCCGTCGCGATCAACCCGCTGATGGACCTGCTCGCGTTGATGCCTTCGCTCGCATCCCTGGTCCCGGCCCGCTTTGCACCCGATATCGGCTCGATGCTTCCGGCGACTCAGTCGATAGTCGTCGGTGGCCTACTGCTGATCGGGGGTCTCGGCGCCCTGCAGTTGCTCGACGACTGACGCCCCGATATTCAGCTCCGAAGCGCTCGCGGCCGACGTTTGCCGAATAACGGCACTGCGTCGTTGTCTCGGCTCCTGCGCTCGGCTACAGTTCATGCATGTCACTTCGAGACCAGGTTGAACAACTGCTGCCGAACTGGGAACGCTGGTACCCCAGCCTTTTCGACGCGGCCAGCGATCTTGGCCTTATCAAGGCCGAGGTCTGCGATCCTGATTCCCTGTTGCTGACCCGCCGACACGCGAAAATACGACAGCGCGCGGAAGACGCGCATCGTGAGAAGTGGGGCGGCAAGGCACAGGACTGAAATCGCCGGTCACTCCCTGACCAACACCACACCCGGGGGGGTTATGAATCCAGATATCGACGCGATTCGCGCGCGTTTTCCCTCGTTGTCCACGCAGGACGACGGAATTTCCCGGGTCTACTTCGACAACCCTGCGGGCACCCAGGTCCCGGCCAGCGTTGCGAAGGCGGTTGCAGACTGCATGATCGAAAGCTGCGCGAACCAGAAAGGCCCGTTTCGAACGTCGCGTAGGGTCGACAAGCTGATCAGCGATGCAAGAGACGCGATGGCGGACCTCTTAAATGCGGAGTCCGCTGACGAGATTGTTTTCGGCCAGAGCATGACGGCCTTGACGTTCAGCCTGGCGCGGTCGATCGGGCCGACACTGACGCCCGGCGACGAGATCATCGTGTCGCAGATGGACCACGACGCGAACATTACGCCATGGGTCATGATGGCTCGCGATCACGACCTCAGGATCCGCTGGCTGCCTTTCAGCATCGAGACCTACGAATTCGACCTGGCTGACCTGGATGAGCTGCTGACCGATCGGACTCGCATGGTATGCGTTGGCGGTGCATCGAACCTGACTGGCACGCTGCACGACATCAAGGCCATCTGCGCCAGGGCGCGAGACGCCGGTGCCCTGAGTTTCATCGATGGTGTGCAGTCTGTACCGCATGTCCCGACTGATGTCAGGGACTTAGGCTGTGACTTTCTCGCGTGTTCTGCGTACAAGTTCTTCGGTCCACACCAGGGTGTGCTCTGGGGTCGTCGAGAAGCCTTCGCACCGCTGACCGCCTACCAGGTCAGGCCGGCGCCGTCGGCTATTCCCGGCAACTTCGAGACCGGCACGCCGAGTTTCGAACTGATGGCCGGCACCAAAGCGGCGGTCGAGTATTTCGATTGGATAGGCACGAACATGGCGGCCGACTACATGGATCGCTTCGAGCACCTCGCGGGTCGTCGACAGCGATTGCATGCTGCGTTTGGCTTGCTGGCTGACTACGAACAGGGGCTATCGTCGCACCTGATCGCCGGGCTGCAGTCGATCAACGGCGTTACGGTCCACGGAGTCACGGATGCCGATGCAATGCATCGGCGGGTGCCGACGGTGTCCTTCACCGCTGGGCAGAAGGACCCACAAACGATCGCCGAGGCGCTCGATGAGGAGAATATGTTCGTTTGGCACGGACACAACTATGCGGTCGAGGTTGTGAAGGCGCTGGGCCTCGAGGATCGCGGCGGCGTCGTTCGCGTCGGTCCCGTTCACTACAACACGCCGTCGGAACTCGACCGCCTGCTGGACTCGCTGGAGTCGCGAATACTAAGCGCGTAAATAGTTGATTTTTATGCTATAATTCCCGGATGTGACATTCAGTCACCGAACAAGAAAAAGAAACAAGGGGATAAAAAATGAAAGCATTGGGGATAGTGCTTGGCGCCTGTGTCCTGACTTTGGGGGCTGCCTGGGCCGAAAACCACGAGGGTGGTGAGGAAAGCGACGGCATGCAGTTTGTGCCGGTGGAGACCTACACCTGCAACTACGTCGACGGAAAGGGTCCCGAGGACCTGGATAAGGCAACGGCCTTCTGGAACAAGTGGGCCGACGAGAATGGCATGGACAACTACTACGCCATAACGGTAACGCCCGTTTACCACGGCGCGGAGACGTTCGACGTTGGCTGGCTGGGCGTGTGGCCTAGCGGCGCCGAGATGGGTAAGAGCGGCGATCTGTGGATGGCCAAGGGCAGCGAAGCCGCTTCGAAATTTGCCGAGGTCGTCAAGTGCGAGACGCACAGCAATTTCGCGACGACGCAAATGAAGGAACCGCCTGACACCGATCCGGACAACTTCCTGCTCGCGTTTTCGGACTGCGACGTCCGTGATGCGGAAGCGTGGGACCAGGTCATGGAGGGCATGGGCCAGTGGTCTGCTCACCAGGCGGAGAGGGGCTACAAGAACGGTACGTGGATGATGTTTGCGGCGTACGGCGGGGGCGACGAGGAGTTCGATTTCAAGCTGGTTGAGTCCTACGACACGATGACGGCTCTCGGAGAGGCCTACGACATGTACGGCAGTGGCGGCGACTGGGCCGTTCGTGGTGAGATGTTGGGCGACTCAGTGTCCTGCGATGCGTCAAGGCTCTACATGGCGACCGTCAGGCGGCGTTCCGCTGAAGAATAATCTCCTCAGTCTGTTCCAAGCCAAAAAGAAAGGCCGCGCAGTGCGCGGCCTTTCGTGAGATTGGTACCTGAAAACCGGTCAGGAGAAAGCGAAGTGTGACTCCATCATCCGGTCAAGACCCTGCGGTTTTTCACGTACCTCAATAATCTCACTAGACATGGATCACCTCCTTTAAATAGTTAGCCCGACGCAAGTATCGCTTGGAAGCTACTGAAAACCAAGCAAAAAATTACGAAGAAAAGTCTGTGTTCAACGTAGCGATTCTCGGTTATGCTTTGCGGCTACCCCGAATCAAAACGCCATCGCTCCGGCGGGAACAACAATAAGGCGGGTAATGTGACTAACGACGCTGCGAATTCGCTGCCGGACGAACCCCAGGCACCTTCGCCGATTCGATCGACAGAGCGATTCCAGTCTATGGATACACTGCGGGGCGTCGCGGTGCTCGGCATCCTCGTCATGAACATTTACGCGTTCGCGATGCCGTTCGCGGCCTACAGCAACCCGTTAGCCATGGGCGGTACCGACCCGCTCAACCTGGGTACCTGGTTCGTTACCCACATCTTGTTCGACCAGAAGTTCCTGTCGATATTCGCGATGCTTTACGGCGCGGGCATGGTCATGATGACCGAGCGCGCGGACGCGAAGGGTGCAAAGATTACCGGTGTCTTTTATCGTCGCAGCTTCTGGTTGCTCGTTCTCGGCATCCTGCATGGCTACCTGATCTGGGTGGGTGACATCCTGTTTGCCTACGCGGCGATCGGCATGCTCATGTTCCTGTTGCGAAAGCGCAGCCCGACAACCTTGATTGTCATCGGGCTGTTGATGCTGCCGATGGCCAACCTGCTGAGCGCCGCTGGCGGCGCCTATACGATCGAACTCCGGGACCAGGCCATTGAGCTCGAGGCGCGCCGGGATGCCGGCGAGGAACTGACCGACGCAGAGCAGGCGACCATCAGGGAGTGGGACCTGTCGTCGGCATTCATGGCGCCGGACGCCGAGGACATACAGCGCGATATCGATGCGTACCGGGGAACCTATGTCGACGCTCTGACGTACCGTATCCCGGTCATCGCGATGTTGCAGACGCAGGGTACGTTCTTCTACCTGCTGTGGCGCGCCGGGGGACTGATGCTGATCGGTATGGCGCTGATGAAACTGGGCGTGCTGAAGGCACAGCGAAGCAGCAGGTTCTACCGAAACATGATACTGCTGGGCTACGGTATCGGTCTGCCGATCATGGCGTTCAGCGCCATCGATCTCTACCGGAATGATTTCGACGGCCTGTACATGTTCAAAGTCGGCATGATCTCGAACTACTGGGGCAGTATCTTCGTCGCGATGGGACATGTCGGACTCGTCATGAGCCTGGTTCGCGCCGGTGCGCTCGTGGCCCTGCAGAAGCGCTTCGCCGCCGTGGGTCGTATGGCCTTCACCAACTACCTGGCGCATTCGCTCGTGATGACCACGATCTTCTACGGTCACGGCTTCAACCTGTACACGGAAATCCCGCGCTTCTACCAGATGGGTTTCGTGGCTGCGCTGATCGGCCTGCAGCTGCTATACAGTCCGTGGTGGCTGCAGCGGTTCCGCTTCGGTCCTGCAGAATGGCTATGGCGATCAATGACTTACTGGCGGCTGCAGCCGATGCGCCAGTAGGCGGCCCAGACGGCTCGATAGGTGCTGTACCGCCTCGGCGGACGCGGGTAGTCGCCACCCAGTTTGCGGCCTGATTCCCGGCCCCGCGGCCATGACTTAAGCCTAATCCCGTGTATACTTTGGCACTGGCTTTGCTCTGCAGGGCGACTCGAATAACCAAAACGACAAGAGTGAGAATCTAATGGCAATCGCAGATCTCAAGAATGTACTCAGCATTTTCGGCGGCTCCGACATCGACGAGGACCAGCAAAACGAGCTGTTCAAGGAAGTCCTGCTGATGACACTGGCACGTGCCGCGGACGCCGACATCAACATCCAGGCGTCTGAGGTAGAGCGGATCCAGGAGATTCTCAAGGAAAAGACCGGCGAAGAGTTCAGCTCGGCCGACATCCGCGTCGCCGCGCGCGACGAACTGTACGCCGTCGCGGGCCTGAGGAAGTACCTGTCCAGCTGTGCGCATAAGTTGAAAGACGAGCATCGGGCTGCGGTCGTTCAGGCCCTCGCAGATGTCTTCCGCAGCGACAAGAATGTCGGCGTGCTCGAGATCGACTTCTTCAACAGCGTCGCTGAACGACTGATGGTCACGCCTGCCCAGATTGCAGGGCTTGTCGCGGGCGACGTCGAGTAACCACTCCCACCCGTCGTCGCTTCAGCGCCGGGCTCTCAACCGAACACGACGCGACAGCGTTGCCGCTGTCGCCGTCAGCGCGCGCATGTAGCGCGCGGCCATCGGGCTGCCCGCCTCGCGGTAGGCGACAAACAAACCGGATCCCGCGATGATCAGTGCACCGATTACCGTGTAACGGTCCGGGACCTCCCCCCAGATCAGGAATCCGGCAATAGCGCCGGCCACGAGCGCTGTGTACTCGAACGGCGCCAGCGTGGCGGGTGACGCCCTCCGGTAGCCGCCCACGATGCCGATCCACGCCAGCACCGAGCAGACGCCGGCAGCGACGAACAACACCCAGCCGGCCGAGTCCGGCGCGGCCCAACCGGAGCCCGACATCATGACGATGGCGATAACAATGGGGCCGGACAACACGTAGAACGACAGCGACAGGCTGGATTCCTCTTGGGCCAGGTAGCGGGACGTGATCGCGAGGCAGGCATAACAGAAAGCGGCAAACAGAATGGTGATTGACGCAAAGCTCCAGGTCTCTGCGCCCGGTCTGAGCATGATCAGCACGCCGGCGAAACCGACGAATACGGCGGTCCAGCGTCGCCAGCCAACCTTGTCCTTCAAAAACAGGGCCGACAGGGCTGTCATCATCAACGGCGCCGTATAGCCCAGCGTCAGTGCATCGATCAGGGGCATCTGCGACAAGCCGAAGAAGAACCCGAACAACGCGCCGCAGGACAGCAATGTACGAAGTGCGTGCCAGCCATAGTTCCGAGTGCTGAGCGTCTTTAAGCCGCCGAACTGCGTCGAGATCATCAACAACAAGACGGCGCCGATCAGCGTCCTGACAAAGACAAACTGTTCGAGCGAGTAGGTCGCCAGCAGTTGTTTCGCGCACAGGTCGAGGCCCAGCCCGGCCATGACTCCGCCGAGCAGGTACAGGATCGCCTTGTTCTCCTGCGCGCTGTTTGACTCAGTCACCATAATCCCCCGCCTCAGGTGAGCGGATCATCGCACGCGCGTTCTCATTATTCAGCTTCAATTCATGCGCCCTGCGCTGTAATCGAATCGTGGAATAGCGAGGAACCCGTCATGAAGACACAGTATTTACCCGGCGCCCGGCTATCGGCGCTCATTCTTTCCCTGACGCTGGCTACGGCCATGTGCGCGTTACAGACGGCAAAAGCCGATGATGGCGAGCGTGTGGTCGAGTCGACCCATTACTCGTCGGGTGGCAGGGACGCGAGGCAGGCCATCAGGACGTCGCGTGACAGCTTTGCAGCGACTGAAGCGGTCGACAAGACGGCCCGGCGCGCCGCTGCAAAAAGCGGCCAGCAGTCCAGCCAGTCGCCCAACCAGGACTTCTGGTTTTACTCGGCCGACATCATCCTGTTCGGGGATGAAGATTTCGACGGCTTTTATTCCGGCATAGACCTGCTGTTTGATGCCGATACCGTCTTCTCCGAGGCCGACGTCTACGCCGTGGCCTACCTGAGCTTCGAAGGGGGGCCGTGGGAGGAATACGCTGTCACCGAAACGTTCACGATCTTCGGGGCTTCGGATGGCGACGATTACTCTATCGTCACGGACCTGGTGTCCGGTTACCCAACCGGCAACTACGATGTCCTGATCGAACTCTTCGATGCGTTCAACGACGACTTCCTGGCCTTCATCGGCCCCGACGATACGTCAGAGCTGAGCTTCCTGCCGCTGGAAGATATTGGCCGCGATACGCCAGCAGAAACGGTCGTCGTCATCAATAGCGAGAGTGGTGGCGGTTCCACCGGACTCATTGGCCTGTTCGGACTCCTCCTGCTCGTCCTCCTGTCTCGTCGGCTCAGGCCGACGAGCTCGAGGCGAGTGGCTCTCCCCGCGCCGCGCGCTTGACCTTGCGGCCCCAGGCGGCGAGCGTATCGAAGTAAATGTACAGCGCCGGCACGACGAGCAGGGACACGACGGTCGAGAAGGCGAGGCCCCCGATGATGGCCCGGGCCATCGGGTAGTAGGGCGGTCCGCCATCGCCGCCGACCTGGGTCGTGCCCACCGCCAGCGGCGTTAAGCCAACGATCGTCGTGGCAACCGTCATCAGGATGGGTCTCAACCTGTCTCGCCCGGCCTCGATAATCGCCTCGTTTCGGTGCATGCCGCCAACCCGTAAGTTATTGATGTGGTCCACGAGCACGATGCCGTTATTCACGACGACGCCGATCAGAATCATGATGCCAATCATCGCCATGAACGAGAACGTCGTGCCGGTGGCGGCAAAGAACAGGAACACGCCGAAGATCGAGAAAACGATCGACCCGAGGATGATCGAGAAGGGCAGCAGCAGCGATTCGAATAGCGCCGCCATGACGAGGAATATGCAGGCGATACCCAGCATCAGGTTGGTCATCATGACGGCCTGCGTCTCGTCATTACGCTGGAATCCACGACCGAATTTCCAGCTGTAACCGGGTGGCAGTTCGACCTGGTTCATCAGCTTTTCGACGTCGGGGCGGACGCTGTCCATGCTTTCATCATCGCCCAGGGTCGCATTGACTACGACAGAGGTCTGACGATCCATGCGCCGGATGGTGTCTGCTGAACGGCCAAACTCGAGCCGTGCGATACTGCCCAGCGAAATCCGTTCCCCGCTCGCGGAAAACAGAGGCATGTTGGTCAGTTGATCGATACTCTGCCGGTCGTTCTCGCGGAATGCCATGCGTACGCCGACCTCTCCGTCATCGCTCCTGAATTCACTCAGGTTTTCTCCGCGCATGGCGATACTGATCATCTGCGCGATCTGGGCCCCGGTCAGGCCTGCGTTGGCCGCGCGATCGCGATCGATGATGACCCTGATCTCCCGTTCACCGGATTCTGCGTCGGTGCGGACGTCTTTCAGACCGTCGAAAGACTCCAGCAATCGGACGACCTCGTCGCCAATCTCATTCAGCACCGTCGTAGAGTCGCCGGACACCTGTACGCTGAAGCCTTCAGCGCCGCCCTGGCGGTTGCGTTCGAAGCTCGGCTTGCCGATCGCGATGTCGGGCAACCCTTCCTCGATCTTCTCGATGATCTCGGTCGTCGACAACGTGACTTCGTCGTCCTTTTTCAGCAGCAGGATCGTGTGTGCGTAGCCCTGGTTGTAAAAGCTCAACGTCGTTTCGATGTCCAGGTCGTCCTTGTTGTCGTCGAAATAGGCTTCGATCTCATTGACCGCCTTCTCGACGGTCTCGAGAGCATGTTGTCCTTCGACCTGGTACGGCATGTACAGACGTCGCCGCTCATCCCTCGGCCACATGTCCACCTTGACGAGCTCAAGCACCATCGGGCTGATGCCGATGACGCAGATCATCAGGATCCCGACGCCACTCCAGCGCGGATGATTAACGACCCATCGCAGTGCCCGGGCATAACCGTCCGTCAGCTTGCCCATCCAGTTTCCTGGTTTGGCGGTCGGCGGGTTCTTGAGTCGCGCTGCCAGCATCGGGACAAGCGTCTGGGCGATGGCCAGCGATGCAATAAGTGCGACGATGATCGTCACCGCGACGTGCGTCAGGAACACCATCATCTCGGACTTCACCCCGACGATGATCGGCGCAAAAACGATAATCGTCGTCGCGGTTCCCGCTACGACGGCCAGACCGACCTCGTTGACGCCGGCGAGCGTCGCCTTTTCCGGGTCGTCCGGGTGCTTTTCACGGTAGCGGAAGATGCTCTCCGAGACGACGACGGCGTTGTCAACGAGCATGCCGACGGCGAGCATGATGCCCATCATCGACAGGATATTCAGCGACAGGCCGGCAAAGTACAGGGCGCCAAGCGTAATCAGCAGGGAGAAAGGTACCGCGGCGATCACGATCAGCGTTGTCGATAACTGGCGGAGAAACAGGTAGAGCACGATGATCGCCAGAAGCCCGCCGAGCAGCCCCGCATTGAACAGATCTGCCAGCGACTCCTTAACGTTGTCGCCCTGATTGTCGACGGGCAGGAAGTTGATGCCACGCATTTGTGGCAGCTGCTGTATCTCTTCAAGCTCGGCGACGACCGCGTCTGTGACGGCGACGAGATTGGCGCCGGTGTTTTTGGTGACCGCGACCGTCACCGAGGCTTCGCCGTTCATTCGGCGCCCGTAGTTGCGCTCCGGCGCAATCAGTTCTATCTCTGAGACGTCGCCAAGGCGCAGCCCCTGGCGATTGATGACCAGGGAGCGAATCTCATCCAAAGACTGGAACTCGCCGGTCGGGCGGACGCTGAACGTCTCGTCGGATGCCGTCACCTTGCCGGCGCTGACGGAGAAGTTACTGCGTGTCAGCAGTTCCCTAAGCTCCAGCAGATCCACGTCATAGGCCGCCAGGCGATCCGCCTTCAACAGGATACGGACCTCTCTCTCGTCGACGCCCCACAGATCGACCTTCGAGACCCCGTCGATGCGCTCGAGGCGCCGTTTGACAAATTTGTCGAGCAGCTCGTAGCTGTCTGCCAGCTCGCGATCGGATGACAGGATGACCTCGATAACCGGTTGGTCGCCGATGGAGCCCGTGTAGACGAATACGCGCCGTACGTCTTCGGGCAGCAGGTGACGGATGCTGTCCACCTTCGCCCGCGCCTCGATGCCCTTGGCGCCCATGCTCTGGTCCCAGCTGAATTCGAGGACGATCTGGGATCGGTTTTCGCTGGAGAAGGAGCGCATGCGCTCAACGCCTGATAGCGTCGCCAGCGCTTCCTCGATCGGTCGCGTGATCGTGCGCTCGACCTCCTCGGGCGTCGATCCTTCGTACGGCACTTCGACGTAGATGCCGGGCCACTCGATGTCCGGGAACATCTCGAGCGGCAAGAGTCTCGATGCCAGCAGTCCGATCAGCGACAGTGCGACGAAGACGACGACGGTGGTGACTGGGCGCTTCAGCGCAATTTCAGTGTGTTTCATGCGACTACCCCTGCGCCGGCGCCGTGACGCCAACCGGCCAGCGTTTTCTGTCCATTAAAGAGTACACGACGGGGATGACGATCAGCGTCAGTAGCGTCGAAACGGTTAGCCCGCCGATGACCGTGATCGCCATCGGCGCCCGTATCTCGGACCCCTCGCCGAAGCCCAGCGCCATCGGCAGAAGGCCAAGCGCCGTCGTCAGCGACGTCATCAGGATCGGCCTCAGGCGTGCCCGACCCGCTTCGAGGATGGCGTCGGTCTTGTCCTTGCCTTGCGACCTGAGCTGGTTGATCAGGTCGACGAGGACGATCGCGTTATTCACGACGATACCGGCGAGCATAATCACGCCGATCAGCGCGACGATATTGATCGTCGTACCGGTGACGAAGAGTGCGATGACGGCCCCGACCAACGCTAGCGGTATCGTGAACAGGATAACGAAGGGATGAATCAATGACTCGAACTGCGAGGCCATGACCAGGTAGACCAGGAAGACGGCCAGCGCGAGCGCGAACTGCAGCGACTGGAAGGAGGCCTGCATTTCCTCGCTCTGTCCCGACACGACGGCGGCGATGTCATTCGGCATCGGAATCTGGTTCAGGATCTGGCGCGCCTCGTTGGCCGCCGCCCCAAGGTCGCCGTAGGAGACGTTCGCCGAGATGACCGCGACGCGTTCCTGTGCGATGCGGCGGATCTCTGCGGGGCCCATGGCCACACGGACGTCAGCAATGGCGTCCAGCGTGATCGGGCGGTCCGACATCGGGTTAACGATCAGCGACCGGATCTCCTCGATGCTCGACTGCCGCGAGTCGATACTCCTGACGAGTACGTCGATCTTCTTGTCGCGCCACGTGTAGCGAGTCGCCAGCTCGCCACGCACGTTGGCGACGACGCGGTCGGCGATGTCGCGAACGGACAGGCCGAGCTTGGCGGCACGTTCCTGGTCAAACGCGATCTGAATCTCGGGGTTGCCACCCTCGACCGTCGTCTTGATGTCGGCGAAACGCGTCGATGCGTTCATCGCCTGGACAATCTCCGTGCTGACGCGCTCGAGGTCATCCAAGTCGAAGCCGGAGACCTCGACCTGCAGCGGGCTGGAAAAACTCATCAGCGACGGTCTCGAGAATTCGTACTGCAGGCCCGGCACCGTTGCGAGTCGTTCGCGGATGGTATCCATCGCCCTGGTCTCGTCTGCCCGCGTGGCGCCGGGCGCCAGCGCAACACTGAGGGTACCGGTGTGATCACCGGCATCCACCGGGTTGGCGTCGAGCCGGTTGCCCGTACCCGTCACAGAGTAATCCAATGAAACAGATTCAATCTCGCTCGCCGCCTGCTGGGCCGTCTGCACGGCGCGGTCCGTTGCGTCCAGCGGCGTGCCGGGCGAGAGTCTCAGTTCAACGTTGAACTCGCCCTGGGAGAGCTGCGGAATCAGTTCCGTACCCAGCCGAGGCACCAGTGCCATGGACCCGGCAAAAATCAAAGCGGCGAGCCCGACGACGGCACCTCGATGATTGAGCGCCCAGCGCAGCATGGGCGCGTAGATGGCCGCGGCCGCAGCGTTAAATTTCTGAAACAGCCACGTCGGAGGCGTCAGCAGCAGGCGGAGCACGAAGCCCACGACGCGGAACAGGAACATGACGATGCGTACGATCCAGACGACGACAAAGTTGAACAGCCAGCCGAAGAAATCGAGCACCTTCTTGACGAGCCGGCCAAACCGGCCCTTCGGTTGCCAGCCCGGCGAGCTCGTTTCCGGATCATTGCTGTAGCGGCCGGCGGTACCGGTCGACGCAAGCATCGGTATCAGTGTCAGCGCGACGACCAGGGAGAACAGCAGCGCGAATGTTACGGTCAGCGCCTGGTCCTTGAACAACTGGCCGGCGACACCCGGCACGAAAACCATCGGGAAGAAGACGGCGACGGTCGTCAACGTCGCAGCCACCACTGCGCTTGCGACCTCGCTGGTCCCGTTTTGCGCGGCTTTGAGTACGGACTCCCCTTGTTCCCGTTTCCTGACGATGTTCTCTAAAACGACGATCGAGTTGTCGACGAGCATACCGACGGCGAGGGCGATGCCGCCCAGGGACATGATGTTCAGCGATACGCCGTTCATATACATCAGCAGGAAAGTGCCAATGACCGATACCGGGATCGCTATTCCGATGATCGTCGTCGCGCGCGCGTCGCGAAGGAAGCCGAACAGGACGACGATGGCGATGATGCCGCCAAGAATGGCTGCGTTCTTGACATTGGCGACCGCCGACGAAATGAAGCGTGACTGGTCGTATACCTTCTCCAGGGTAATCGTGTCCGGTAGCGATTCCTTGAGACTATTGAGACGCCGCTCGATTCGGTTCGCAACCTGCACCGTGTTCGCGTCCCCTTCTTTATAGACGGCCAGCTCGACAGACTCGCGTCCGTTCACTCTCGTGATCGCCTCACGCTCCTTGTAGCCTCGAGTAACGGTTGCCACGTCGCGCAGATACACAGAGCGCCCCGCGACATTGGCGACGATCGCATTGCGAAACTCGTCGACCGTCTCATACTCGTTCAGCGTGCGAACGAGGAAGCGCTGACTGCCTTCCTCCAGTCGTCCACCGGACAGGTTGACGTTCTCCGAGCGAATTCGCTCAGCGATGTTCTCGATGCTGAGGCCGAGCTGCGACAGTTTCTGCTGGTCGACCTGGATCTGTACTTCGTCCTCGAGGCCGCCGCTAACCTTTACCGCCGCCGTACCTTCGATGGCTTCGATATCCGTCTTCAGGCGGTCCTCGGCCAGGCGGCGCAGTGATTTCAGTTGGGTTTCACTGACCGATGTCGTCTCTTCGCCATGCATCAGTCCGAATCGCATGATGGGCTCCGACGACGGGTCGAAGCGCAACAGCAGCGGTCGCGAAGCTTCCAGCGGCAGGAAAAGAATGTCCAGCTTCTCGCGGACGTCGACGCCGGCGATGTCCATGTCGGTACCCCACAGGAACTCCAGCGTCACATCGGACTGTCCGGACCGCGAGACGGAGCGAACGAGTCGCACATTGCGGATAACACCGACGGATTCCTCGATCGGCTTCGTAATCAGGTTTTCGATCTCGACGGGCGCCGCGCCGGTCAGCTCGGTTCGTATCGTCAGTGTCGGGTAGGAAATATCGGGCAGCAGGTTCAGGCTGAGGCGTGATAGCGAGACAAGGCCGAATAGGACGATCGCGACCATGAACATGATGATCGTGACGCGACGCTCGGTCGCGATTTCAACGAGACGCCTCATGATTCCGTTTCTCCGGTGACCTCGGCCACGGCGTCATCCGCCGAGTCCTCGTTCTCTGCTTCATCGGTGTCTTCTTCGCCGATGACACTGACCTTGGCGCCTTCTGACAGGCCAAGCTGGCCAACCGTGACGACCCTCTCGTCCTCCGAAATGCCCGAGACGATTTCGACCATGCCGCGATCGCTGTAGCCCGTTTCGACTTCCCGCTGCACGGCGACACCGTCTTCCACGATGTAGACACTTGTCACCAGGTCGTCCTCGAGCAAGGCGCTGCGCGGTATGCGGAGTGCATTCTCGCGCTGGTCAACCACGACACCGATGCGAGCGAACATGCCGGGCTTGATGCGGCGAGTCTCGTCCGAGATCTCGATGGTCAGCTTGAAGGTGCCGGTCTGGGGATCGATGACGGGACTCATGCGGGTGACCGACGCCAGTATCGTCGTGTCACCGAGGGCATCAATCTGGATGCCGACCGGTTTACCGACGTCGATGCGGCGGTACTCGCGCTCCGGGACGAACAGGTACGCCACGAGCGGGTCGAGGCTGGTCACTCGAAACAGTGGATCGCCGATCTCGACGGTGTTGCCAATCCGAACAAAGCGCTCCGAGACAACGCCAGCTATCGGCGCGCGAATCGAAGTGTAGTCGAGTTCGAGCTTCGCCAGGTTGTACGAGGCCTGCAGTGCTTCCAGCTCGTACTTGAGCTTGTCGAAGTCGCCCTCGCTGATCAGGCCTTTCTCCTGGAGATTGACGTTGCGCGTAAAGTCGCTCTTCAGTTTGTCGAGACGGGCCTGGGATTCATTGAGCTCGAGTGCAAGGCGGTCGCCGTCGAGCTTCGCCAGCACGGCCCCTTCGCCGACCGTGTCGCCCTCTTCGCGCAGCAGCTCACGAACTTCGCCGGCTACCTTGGCAACAACATCCGCCTCTGCGAATGCCTCTATCGGTGCCGTACCGCTGAACAGGTCGTAGACGTCTCCGCGATCCGGGAATGCAACCTCTACAGGTATCGGGGGCGCTTCGTCCTCATCGCTTTCGTCGCTTTCTTCTTCATTCTCGGCGGCTGATGCCTGTTCTTCGGGGTCCTGGTTCTCTGATTCTTCACCTGATCCACAGGCAGCCAGAAGCAGTAGCCAGGCGATAAGCGCAAGGCCGGTCATGCGAGACATGCATTTCTCCCTTATGCCGCCGCGATCAGAAGGTCACGACGTTGATACGTACCGGTGTTATCCAGTCAGGCGATCGGATGCGGGTGTCTGAGCCAGCACCCGCGCGCCGTCGCGAAGTGAGGAGTGCCCTACGACGACAACCTGCTCATCGGCAGCCAGTCCGTCGAGGATCTCCACGTTATTTCTGTATTGGATGCCGATGCGAATGTTACGTCGCTCGACTTCGTTATTCTTGACGACGTAGACAAAGCGTTCGTCATCTTCTTCGACGATAGCCTCCAGCGGAATCGTCAGGGCGCCGTCATGTTTCTCATAGGCGACGGTGAACCTGCCGAACATGCCGGGCGCCAGTAGCCCAACAGCGTTGTCGATGACGATCGTTGCGCGGAATGTGCCGTTTCGCGTATCGATCGTAGGGCTAATCCGCTTGACGATTGATTTGAAGGCCTCGTCGGGCAGGGCATCGACATTCAACGTGGCCTTATCGCCCACGGTGAATTTGCCGAGCTCGTTCTGCGGAATCTGCAGGTAGGCGATCAGTTCGCTGGTGTCAGCGACCTGGAATGCGAGCTGATTGGTCGTGAGCGTCTGCCC
>JASJBE010000039.1 GCA_030066655.1 Woeseiaceae bacterium
GTCGCTCGATCCTGCAACAGGCGAGCCGTATCGGCTGACCTTTCCACAGCTCAGGCTCGAGGACGTGGCCGAGTCAGCGTGGCGGGTCGTCGAATCCTTCGGCGTCGAGACGCTGGATAGCGTCGTCGGCTGCTCGATGGGCGGTATGACCGGGCTCGGATTTTGCGCGATGCATCCCGGCCGGGCGCGTTCCTTTGTCTCGATTTCATCCGCGACCCGCGCCTTGCCGTTCTCGATCGCCGTCCGGTCCCTGCAGCGCGAGATGATTCGTACGGATCCCCGTTGGGACAACGGCAACTATGAGGCGGACAAACCACCCATCGTCGGGCAGCGTCTTGCACGCAAGCTGGGCATGATTACCTACCGGTCGCCGGAGGAGTGGATCCAGCGCTTCGGGCGCGAACGCACGACATCGTCGAATCGGCCGGGCGACCCCTTCCAGCTCGAGTTCTCGGTGGAGTCTTATCTCGAGGCGCACGCCCAGAAATTCACTGGGCAGTTCGACCCGAACTGCTACCTGTATCTGTCACATGCCTCCGACCTGTTCGACCTCGCCGAGCACGGCGGCTCGCTCGATGCAGGATTCGCGCGCATGGATCTCGAGCGCGTACTCGTCATCGGCGTAACGACCGATGTCCTGTTCCCGGTTTACCAGCAGCGCGATCTCGCGGCGGGCTTCGAGAACGCCGGTTTCAACACCGAGTACGTCGAACTCGACTGCATCCGGGGCCACGACTCCTTCCTCGTGGATATGGACGCCTTCCGGCCCGTGATCTGTCGCTTTTACGACTGCGTGATGTAGTCCCGGGCACCTGCGACCGGGACTCTACGCCTCGGCGACACTTATTCGGCCAACAAGTCGTCGAGCATCGCGACAAGTTCGTCCCGGCTCAGGGTGTGCGCCTGGCCTTCGTTGAGCTGAACCATCTCCTGCATAGCCTTCTGAACGGTACCTACGGCTGAGTCGCGCGGGCCAGTGATCATGTACCGCACCTTTGGATCGTCAGACTCGAGAAGATCGATGACGGCCTCGGCGATTTCCTGCGGCACATTGTTGTTAGCGTCGTAGTTACCTTCGTCTTCGAGCAGCCAGCTCGATTCCCACTCTTCCTTGTACAGGGAGTCGTCGAAGTTGAAGCCATCGTCCATCATTCGTTGGTAGGTCGTCGGGCCAATCTTCGAGTTGAAGCCGCCGGGCTCGATGATGCTTACCTTGACCCCGAACTTCTCCATTTCCTCGCCGAGCGAGTCCGTGTAGGCCTCCATGGCATGTTTGCTCATGCTGTACGGGCCGTAGAACACGCTGGACAGGATGCCGGCGATCGAGCCCGTCGTCGTGATGCGCCCCTTCGACTCGATAATCAGCGGCGCAAAGGCCTTGGTTACCCGGTACGGACCCATGACGTTGACGTCCATGACGAACTCAACATCGGACGCCGGGATTTCGACCAACGGCCCGAGCACGGCGACACCTGCGTTGTTGACCAGCCCGTAGAGCCCCCTGCCCTCTTCACGAACGGTCGCAACAGCGGCGTCGATCTCGGATTGGATGGTCACGTCCAGACGAATCGCCTGGATGTTGTCTATCGCATTCAGCGCATCGAGATCCGCCTGCTTCCTCACTGTCGCGTACACGTAGTAGCCCCGCTCAGCGAGCGTCTCGGCAATAATTCGGCCACTGCCTGAACTGGCACCGGTCACGAGGACCGCCTTCTGGGCGGCTTCCTGGGCAACGGTGAAGCCCGATAGCGTGACGGCCGCGAGCGCAATGATCAGTCGGTATTTCTTCATGGCGGTCCCCCAATGGCAGGTGATTTTTTTCTTATTGTCTGCAGACTGCCAGAGCGGGGCAGTGTTTGCGAATGTGCTCGAGAGTATTCAGAAGCGGTCGATGACGGTAATGCCTACGTTTTCGAACTTGTCCATGTTGGGGAGTGCCGCGATCGAATCTTCCAGACTGATTCTGTTGCCGATCAGGAGCTCTGGCCGAAGGTCGCCCGAGCCGATCATGTCGAGCAACTCGGGATAACGGTGCGCCTGCATGCCGTGCGAACCGAGTATCTCCAGTTCTTCTGCAATCACTCTGTCCATCGGTACCTCGGGACTTCGGTCGCTGCCTACCATCAGGCCGACCTGGATATGCTTGCCGCGCTTTCTTAGTCCTCCGATCGAATTCGCGCAGGTCACGCTGCTGCCCAGGGCATCGATTGACACGTGCACCCCGCCGCTCGACTCGGCCTTGACGCCATCGATGACGGAGTCGGTATCACTGGCGTTTATCGTCACGTCCGCACCGATCTTGCTGGCAAACTCGAGCTTGTGATCGTCGATGTCGATAGCAATGACTCGTGCGTCCAGCGCTCTGGCGATCATAATGGCCGACAGCCCAACACCGCCGCAGCCGTGAACGGCCAACCACTGCCCTGGCTTTAGCTGGCCCTGGTCCACGATGGCGCGAAATGACGTGACAAAACGGCAGCCGAGGCTCGCCGCCGTGACGAAATCGAGCTCGTCGGGTAGATGCACGAGGTTGGCGTCTGCGTAGTCGATGGCGACGTACTCGGCGAACGATCCCCAATGCGTGAAGCCGGGCTGGAACTGGTGGTCGCAGACCTGCTGGTTGCCTGAGTTGCATTGAGGGCAGGCGCCACACCCGCAGACGAACGGCAGCGTTACTCGGTCCCCGGCTTTCCATCGCGTGACCTCTAGACCGACTGCCTCGATGACGCCGGCGAGTTCATGCCCGGGCACGTGCGGCAGCCGTATGTCCGGATCGTGGCCCATCCAGCCATGCCAGTCGCTTCGACAAAGGCCCGTGGCCCTGACGGCGATGACGACTCCCTTCGCCGGCGGTTCAGGATCGGGCACAGTGTTGATCGTCAGTGGCCCGGCGAATGCCTGGTAGATTGCCGCCTTCATCCGTTGTGCCGGTTTACTCCTCCCAGCGCCGCGTCTCGCCGGGCTCGGTGAAGATATCGAGACCGTCAAACTTGGGCTCGCGCTCGGCGGGATCGTCTGGAATGCTCTTGTAGACGTGCATACCGATCTCATGCTCGGCGTCCACGTGCTCGTCGACAACGTGTTTGCCTTTTTCTGACAGCATCAGCCAGACCGGAACCAGTGCGAGATCGGACGTTCGCTTCTGCCAGTAGTCGTCGTGCACTTCATAGTGTTCCCTGCCAGAGTCGGCGTCGCCGAGGTGCATGACCGTTGCCGAATCATCCAGCGTGACCCGGTAGACGATGTTCTCTGTGTCGCTGTGACGACGCGGCCAGCCGGCATGTGCAATGCGAACGGCTTCGATGAACAGCCCTCCCAGCTCGAATTCCAGCGCATCGCTGTCGCGCTCGAGGTCGATTGCGTGGATACGGCCGAGGAGTTCATCGGACGCTCCGTCGTCCGCAGCGATTAACGCATCTACCGCCTGCTGTGGTGCATAGGCGTGCACCGACGGCCATCGGCGCAGATAGTCAGTGACCACGCCGGGGTGGAAGTGGTCGCCGTGATAATGACTGATGAAGATTGCATCGATGCCGTCCCACGGAGACACGCCGTCGAACAGGGCAGCCTCGATGTCCTCGGGCACGAGGTCGTACAACCCGAAGCCATCTCTGAAGAACGGGTCGAAGAGGATCTTGGTGTCGCCTCGCTCAACCATAACGCCGGCATTCGCGATGTAACGCGCGCCCCAGTCGTGATCGCCATCGGCGTGAGACGCTGCAGGCAGCGCAAAGAGCAGTAAAAGCGCGAGACGTCGGAGATTCATGGCTGATGTCCTCGTAGGTCGTCCGGACTGTTTTCGATCACGTTCAGCACCTGTGAGTTCCCGTCAACACACCTGGCTCTCGGCAATACGCGGGCCGCTATTTCGGCTCGACGATGAGGTAAACGATGGTCGTGTCCCCGATATTGACGATTTCGTGCCATTCGACTCCGTCGCTGACCGAATGACTGCCGGTCGCGAACTCGACCTCGCGCACGCCGCTGGCGTCGGTAATTCTTACGCGGCCGCCGGCGATGGCATAGCCAAAATGCGGCGCGTGAAAATGGCGTTCGTGCCCGACGGTCGGCGGGAAGGTGCATCTCAGCACGCGCTGGCTCTTGTCCTCATGCAGTCGTTCGCAAACGGGATCACCCTGCCAACCGGCTTTTAGCGGATCCGGTAGATCCTGTGTCGTTGTACAGGCCGCAACGGCCAGCGATACGGCGGCGAACCCGCCGGGTCGGCCGAAAGTTCGAAATCCGGTCATTCGATACTCACGTTAGCTTAAGACTGGAATGAGCGACGGTTGGCAACATTCGTCCGCGACGATCAGGCGACCCGAACAACTAGGACGCCCCACATCGCGAGCAGGACGATCCAGCTGGCGCCATACGCCACCATGCGCGGTGGAATACTGTTGGAGCCCAGGTGAACGACGGCGTGCGCCACCCGACAGGCAACGAATGCCCACGCGAGCCACAGCACCAGGCCGGCGCCCTGCCCGACCACCATCGCAGTGATGCACGCGACATAGAAAAGCACCGGATTCTCGAACAGGTTGACGAAATGCCGGCTGCGCTGTGCCATCTTTCGAGGCTCGCCGGCGTCACCCTGGAAGGTCTTGTAGTAGCGAGCATCGACCTCGCCGCTTTTGACGGCCGCCACGCGGCCCAGGACGGTGCGAACCAGGACCACGGTCGTCAGGAGGACCATCGCAGCCATAGGATAGACAAGCTGGAATTCCATGCGGCTACCTTACGTGGTTCATGCTGCGCTTGCTACTGCCGACCGGGGCGTCGGACCGCGCGTTGCAGCGATCAGTCTCTCAAGCCTGAGAGAACGTCATCCGTCGACCGAACGACGCAGAATTCGTCGTTCAGGCTCGCAAGGTGAATGTCGTGGATGCTGTCGGCTGAGTGATGCACGCCATCGTGCCCGGTCCTGTCGAAGGTGGCCGTTGCATCGGATACCAGCGTGACGTCGAAGCCGAGATTGCCCGCCATCCGCGTCGTTGTGGATACGCAGTGATCGGTGGTCAGGCCGACGATAACCAGCGCGCCGATACCCTTTTGTCGAAGATAGTCCTCGAGCCCGGTACCAATGAATGCGCTGTTGACCGATTTCCTGAAGTGGGCCTCGCCAGTGACCGGCGCGACCTCGTCCTTGAACTGACAGCCGGGCTCGTCGGGTCTGAGTGGCGAGCCGGGTACGACAGAGCAGTGTTGTACGTGAATGACGGGCCTGCCCCGGTCGCGCCACTCCGACAATAAGCGTGCCATCTTCTCTTCGGCGTCCGGATTGTTCCTCGTACCCCAGTAGGGCTCCTCGAAGCCCTTCTGCACGTCGATAAGCATCAGTGCTGTGTTTTCCAAGCTGCCTCCGAAAGCGTTTTTCCAGGCGCCCAGCGCTGGACTCGGACGAATGAATGTCGATGTGTAGCCGTTACTCCGCGACGAAAAACGTCGCCGGGATCTCCGCATAGAACGTCGATTCGCTGGCCACGACGGCGACGCGCAGCGTGCTTGCCGAATCCACGCTGCCTGCAACACGGCCAGCCCAGCGTTTTCCATCCGAATCGATGTTCGTTAAGGCTGCCGGCGAACCGTCGGCGAGCCCGACCGCCGCACGATCGATAACGATGTTCGAATCGATCTCTACGTCGACGCCTGACAGATCGTAGGCTGGCACGGTGACGGACAGCTCGACGTCTTCATTCTTCAAGTCGCAACGCTGGCTGTAGCGGCGGCAGTTGGGTTTCGCGATCAGCTCGTAGGATGCACCCGGCTTTGCCGAGTGTGGCTTCTCGGCCACGAAATAGTCGACCGAGAACCACGCGATGATC
Source organism: Woeseiaceae bacterium (assembly GCA_030066655.1). GTDB lineage: Bacteria > Pseudomonadota > Gammaproteobacteria > Steroidobacterales > Woeseiaceae > UBA1847. Next base: position 5,826 of record JASJBE010000039.1, read on the forward strand.
GCGAGCACGGGCGCGATCAGGAAGGCGAGGATGAGGTGTTTGTTACGGAACATGTCAGCAAAGCCTAGCGAACTGTCTATCGATTCAGCAAGAGAAAAGAGGCGCCGTGACTGCGTCGCGGACAGTCTCCGGAAATGAAAAGGGGGAGCATTGAGCTCCCCCCTTAGATTGAGCGATCCGCTCGATTAGTGCGAAACCGCACCCTGGGCACCCGCGGGTACGCGGATGTCCTCGACGAGATGCTGGATGTGCTCGGGCGGCGCCTGCGTGACGCGTGACACGATCAGCGCGACGGCGAAGTTGAATATCGCGCCGACGGCACCGAAGGCGTTCGGCTCGATACCCATGAACCAGTTCTCCTGCATGTTGCCCAGGAACGACGTGCTCGGGATGAACATGATGCCCTTGTGCTGGAAAACGTACAGCAGTGTCACGGTGATACCCGCCAGCATGCCGGCGATCGCACCCTCTTTATTCATGCGCTTGTAGAAGATGCCCATCATCAACGCCGGGAAGATCGACGACGCCGCAAGCCCGAAGGCCAGCGCCACGGTCCCGGCCGCGAAGTCTGGTGGATTAAAGCCTAAGTAACCGGCCACCGCGATGGCACCCGCCATCGCGATGCGACTGGCAAGGAGCTCCTGCTTCTCCGTGATATTCGGCTTGAACACACCCTTCAACAGGTCATGCGAGATCGCGGAGGATATCGCGAGCAACAAGCCGGCAGCCGTCGATAGCGCCGCGGCCAATCCACCGGCAGCGACCAGTGCGATCACCCAGTTCGGCAGCCCGGCAATCTCCGGGTTCGCGAGTACCATGATGTCACGGTCGACCTTGACCATCTCGTTGGTCGCGGCATCTGACGTGTACTGGATCCGCCCGTCACCATTCTTATCTTCAAACGCGAGCAGTCCGGTGGTCTCCCAGTTCCTGATCCAGTCAGGACGCTGTTCGTAGACCATGTATTCACCCGGCGAAGGCTCGATCGTCTCGATCAGGTTCAGGCGCGCCATGGCAGCAACCGACGGTGCGGTCGTGTAAAGGATCGCGATGAACACCAGCGCCCAGCCGGCGGAGGTCCGCGCGTCCTTAACTTTCGGTACCGTGAAGAAGCGGATGATGACGTGCGGCAGGCCTGCCGTACCGATCATCAACGACAGGGTATACATAAACATATTGGTCAGGCTTAACCTGGCATTCGTCGTGTAGTCGGCGAAGCCCAGATCGGTCAACACCGCATCCAGCCTGTCGAGCAGGAATACCTCAGACCCGGCCATCGTGGATCCGAGACCGATCTGCGGCAGCGGATTACCCGTCAGGCTCAGCGAGATGAAGATCGCGGGAATCGTATACGCGAGAATCAGCACGCAGTACTGGGCAATCTGTGTGTACGTGATGCCCTTCATGCCGCCCATGACGGCGTAGAAGAAGACGATACCCATGCCGATCGAGAGACCGACGTTGTAGTCGACTTCGAGGAAGCGCGAGAACGCGACGCCGATGCCCTTCATCTGGCCGATAACGTAAGTCACCGAGGCGATGATCAGGCAGATGACGGCGACGATACGCGCCGCCTTGGAGTAATAACGGTCGCCGATAAACTCCGGCACGGTGAACTTGCCGAACTTTCTCAGGTAAGGCGCAAGCAGCATCGCGAGCAGCACGTAGCCGCCCGTCCAGCCCATCAGGAAGACAGAGCCACCATAGCCCATGAAGGCGATGAGGCCGGCCATCGAGATGAAGGACGCAGCCGACATCCAGTCCGCGGCCGTCGCCATACCGTTCGCGACGGGGTGTACGCCACCGCCGGCAACGTAGAATTCCTTGGTCGTCCCGGCGCGGGCCCAGATAGCGATGCCGATGTACAGGGCGAAGGTTGCGCCGACGACGATGTAAGTGAGTGTTTGCAGTTCCATAGCGATCCCCTACTCGTCTTCTTCGACGCCATGCTTCTTATCGAGCTTGGCCATGCGATTTGCGTAGAAAAAGATCAGCGCGACAAACACGTAGATCGAACCCTGTTGCGCGAACCAGAAGCCGAGCTTGTAGCCGCCAAGGCGGATATTGTTCAGCGGTTCGACGAGGATGATCCCGAACAGGTATGAGACGATGAACCAGATCACCATGCAGATGGCGACGAGTTTCAGATTCGATTTCCAGTAGCTGTTTTTGTCCGACATAACCCCCCCTTGTTTTAGCGGCTTTTTGTCGTTTTTGGACAACGGCAATCTAGCAAAGGGGACGCAAGCGACCTTTCCGACTTTAGTCGTACGCTTGGGTAAAGACGGCGCCTAAGGAGGGTACATGAATCCGCCAAACCGCATATTTTTCAACGCGTTGGCCAATCCGTGCCGGAATACGCCGGGGTCAATCGCGTTAGCCGGCATGCGACGAAGGTAGTAGACTCAAGCGAATAACAAAGCGCCGGCGATTGAGTAACGGCGCAGCGCCCGCGGGGGGAACGGGAACTTGATCAACTGGTGGATACTGCTGCTGCTGTCGATCGGCTACGTGATGCTGCTGTTCGGCATCGCATACTGGGGGGACAGGCCGGGCTCACGATCGTTCTCTCCGCTGTCACGCTCGGTGATCTACAGCCTGACGCTGGCCGTCTACTGCACGTCCTGGACCTTCTTCGGCGCCGTCGGCAGCGCGACGAACGCCGGGTGGCTGTATCTGCCCATCTATCTCGGACCGATACTGGTCGTCCTGTTCGGCTGGCGCATCATCAGTCGGATCATCGCCGTCAGCAAGCGACAGAACCTGACGTCGATCGCCGACTTTATCGCCGCCCGTTACGGCAAGGCACGCAGCCTCGCCGTGCTCGTGACGGTGATCGCGACGATCGGCTCGGTGCCCTATATCGCGCTGCAGCTGAAGGCCATCGTATCGGGCTTCAACATCGTCTCCGACTACTCAATGAGCATGGGCAGCGGTCTCGATACGGCGCTCATCGTATCCGCGGCGATGGCGGGCTTCGCCATCCTGTTCGGCACCCGGCAGGTCGACGTGACCGAACACCACAAGGGCATGATGCTCGCAATCGCGTTTGAGTCGATCGTCAAGCTGGCGGCATTCGTGGCCGTCGGCGTCCTGGCGCTGGCATTGCTGAACAGCGCCGAGACGCCCGCCCTGGCACGCAACCCGTTTACCTTCGACAGCCTGCCGGATACGTTCATCACGCAACTGCTTCTCGCCAGCGCCGCGATCATCTGCCTGCCACGCCAGTTCCACGTCGCTGTGGTCGAGGCCAGGGCCGAAGCAGACACGTACACTGCGCGTTGGGCCCTGCCACTGTACCTGGTGGTCTTCTCGATCTTCGTTGTTCCCATCACGCTCGCGGGGTTAAGCCTGCTGCCGTCCGGCAACTACAGCGGCGATATGTTCGTGCTGGGCCTGCCGATGTCGGCTAACCAGGACTGGCTGACAATGCTCGCGTTCCTTGGCGGCTTTTCTGCGGCGACCGGCATGGTCATCGTCGCCTCGGTCGCGCTATCGACGATGATCTGCAACGAAGTTGTCATGCCGCTGCTGTTTCGACTCCGGCTGTTCGGACTTCCGGACCGCGACGACTACTCACGCCTGCTGATACTCGTACGACGCGCCGCGATTATCGGCATCGCCGCACTGGCCTACGTCTACTACCTGGCGACCGATGAGTCCGCTGCGCTTGCGGCGTTCGGCCTGCTGTCATTTGCGGCGGCGGCGCAGTTCGCGCCCTTGCTGCTGTTCGGACTGTACTGGCCGCGCTCGACGCGGGTCGGCGCTATCTCCGGCCTGAGTGCTGGCTTCGCGCTGTGGTGCTACACGCTGTTCCTGCCCGCCCTGGCGCGAGCCGGTGCCTTCGATGACGGCTTCCTTGTCGACGGCCTGTTTGGCCTTGCGTGGCTTAAGCCGGAAGCGCTGTTTTTCGATGTGGGGATCAGCGCATTGACGCACGGCGTCGCCTGGTCGCTGGGCGTCAACATCGTCACTGTCGTTGTCGTTTCCCTGTTCTCCACCCAGTCCGTCGTGGAGAAGATCCAGGCACGGGCGTTCTCGGACGCGCCTGCTCGTCGAACCGCGACACGCCGCGCATCAGCCGATGCTCACATCACCAACGCCGACCTGCTGGCGCTCGCGGAGCGATTCGTCGGCGAACGTCATGCGAAGCGCGCCTTCGAGGACTTCTCGGAGTCACAAGACGCGCCGTTCGACGCCGCGGGGCTGGCGGACCCGGTCAGGCTGCGATTCACCGAGAGACTGCTGGCGGGCGCGATCGGCGCATCGTCGGCGCGCGTTGTCGTCACAGCGGCGCTGCAAAAGACCGGTATGCAGATTGGCGACGTCGTCACGCTGCTCGACGAGACATCCGAGGCGATCCGCTTTAACCGTCGGCTGTTGGAGTCGACGCTGGAAAACATCACGCAGGGCGTCAGCGTTGTCGACGCCTCGCAGCGCCTGATCGGCTGGAACTCGCGCTATGCGGAGATGCTGGATTACCCATCCAGCATGCTGCACATAGGACGGCCGATCGCGGAGCTGATCCGCTTCAACGCCGAGCGCGGCCGGTTCGGCGACACCGACATCGACGCCGAGGTCGACAAACGCCTGCGTTACCTGCGCGCAGGGTCCGCTTATCGTTACGAGAGCCAGTTCGACGACGGCCGCGTCATCGAGATTCGCGGCGAGCCCATGCCACAGGGCGGATACGTGACAACCTATACCGACATTTCAGAATTCAAAGCCGTCGAAGACGCGCTGGTCGAGGCCAAGGCGATGCTCGAGCAGCGGGTTGCTGACCGCACGGCGGAGCTCGAAGAGACGATGCTGGCTCTTCGCGACGCCAAGGCGGAGGCGGAAGATGCCAACACGTCGAAGACGCGATTCCTCGCCGCCGCGGCACACGACCTGCTGCAGCCGCTGAACGCCGCCAAGCTGTTCAACGCGGTGCTCAGCGAGAACCAGGAAGGCATGACGGACGAGCAGCGCACGCTGGTCGCGCGTGTCGAATCCGGGCTGGTTGCTGTTGAGGATCTGCTCGGCGCGCTGCTCGACATCTCGCGCCTGGACACGGCGGCGCCCGTACCGAAACATGAAGCGTTCCCGGTCACCGAGCTGTTTGAAGCCCTTCAGTCTCAATTTGCGCCAGGTTTTGCCGAAAAAGGCCTCGGGCTGCGCTTCGCCGGCACGAAGCTGTGGATTTACTCCGACCGCGCGCTGCTCCGACGAATCCTGCAGAATTTCTTAAGCAACGCGCGGCGTTATACGGAAAAGGGCCAGGTGCTCGTGGGCTGCAGGCGACGCGGCAACTCGGTCGTCATCCAGGTTTACGATACGGGCATTGGTATCAGCGAAGACGACCAACGCGTCGTCTTCGAGGAGTTTCGGCGACTGACCGGGAGCGACAAGACGGCGCGCCGAGGTCTCGGACTCGGGCTCGCGATCGTCGACCGCATCGCGAGGCTGCTCGGCCACCCGATCGCGATGCGTTCGACGCCGTTGAAGGGCAGTTGCTTCGAGGTCTCGGTCCCGCTGGCCAAGCCACGCAGGGTTTCGGCGAAGTCAGGCAGCATTAAGCGGCGCGTCGTCGCCTCGCCGCTGACCAACCAGGTCATTCTCTGCATCGATAATGAGCCTGAGATACTGGATGCGATGAAACACCTGCTCGAGAAATGGGGCGCACGGCCCGTGACCGCAGGGAGCATCGACGCTGCCATCGACGAGACCGACGCTGTGCAAAGCGACACCGGCGCGCCTCCGGCATTGATGCTCGTGGACTACCACCTGGACGATGGCGCAACGGGCCTCCAAGCGGTCAGCGCCATCGGCGAGCATACGGGCCGTGACATTCCAGCGGTAATTCTGACGGCCGATCACACGGACGCCGTTATCAGCGCCGTGCGCGCGAGTGGACTGCGATTACTGCATAAGCCGGTGAAGCCGGCGGCGTTGAGGGCATTGATGACGAGCCTGTTGAGCCGTCGCGACGTAGCCTGAACGACCCCGGTCGACGTCAGGATGCGGCGTCTTCGCTGAGCCCGGGCGCTTTGACCGTCAGCTGCTGGACGGCGAGTACGGCCTGGGTGCGGTTGGTTACCTGCATCTTCCTCAGGATGGCCGTCACGTGCGCCTTGATCGTCGCCTCTGACACGTCCAGCTGGTAGGCGATCTGTTTGTTCAAGAGCCCCTCGCCGAGCATCATCAGGACCCGAAACTGCTGCGGCGTCAACGAACTGAGCGATGCGGCGATGCGCGCCTCTTCATCGTCGAGATCGTCTCCATCAGCACTGACGCCTTCCGGCAACCAGACTTCGCCCTGTAAGACAGCATCGATGGCATCCTCGATGACCTGCATCGAGGACGACTTCGGAATGAAGCCACTCGCGCCGTGCTGGATCGCACGACGTATGACGCTCGCATCGTCCAGGGCAGACACGACGACCGTCGGCAGCGACTCGTGCGCCTTGCGAATGTAGGCCAGCGCGGAAAAACCGCTGACGCCGGGCATATTCAGGTCGAGCAGCAGAAGATCCGCATCCGGGTGCGCATCGACAACCTGCTGCAGTGACTCGAGGCTGTCGGCCTCGACGATCGCCGTGCCGGGCGACAGCTTGCCGATCGCATGGCTCAGCGCATCGCGAAATAGCGGGTGATCATCCGCAACGATGATCGTGTTTTGTTCAGACAGCACCCGGTGACTTCCTCAAGTCAGCTCTATCGATTCATCCGGTTCTCGATCAGGCTATCGACAACGCTGGGATCGGCCAGCGTCGACGTATCGCCGAGGCTGCCGTAGTCATTCTCGGCGATCTTGCGAAGAATGCGTCGCATGATCTTGCCCGAGCGAGTCTTCGGCAACCCTGGCGCCCACTGTATCAGGTCGGGCGTCGCAATCGGCCCGATTTCCTTGCGCACCCACGTGCGGAGTTCTGCGTACAGATCGTCGCTGGACTCCACGCCGTCCATCAGCGTCACGTAGACGTAAATGCCCTGCCCCTTGATGTCATGCGGGTAGCCCACGACGGCGGCTTCGGCGACGGCATCGTGCGCGACAAGCGCACTCTCGACTTCAGCTGTACCCATGCGATGGCCGGACACGTTGAGGACGTCGTCGACGCGACCGGTGATCCAGTAGTAGCCGTCCTCATCGCGGCGCGCCCCGTCACCGGTGAAGTAACGTCCCTCGAAGGTCGCAAAATAGGTATCCACGAATCGCTGATGATCGCCGTACACGGTGCGCATCTGCCCGGGCCAGCTGTCGACGATGACCAGGTTGCCCTCGGTCGCTCCTTCCTGGATGACCCCCTCGCCGTCCACGATCGCAGGCTGTACGCCGAAGAAGGGGCGCGTCGCAGATCCCGGTTTGAGATCCGTCGCTCCCGGCAGCGGGCTGATCAGTATGCCGCCCGTCTCGGTCTGCCACCACGTATCGACGATCGGGCAGCGGCCCTCACCGACGACGTTGTAGTACCACTCCCAGGCCTCGGGGTTGATCGGCTCGCCAACCGAACCCAAGAGCCGCAAGGACTGCCTCGAGGTCTTCTTGACGGGCTCGTCACCCTCTCGCATCAGGGCCCGGATCGCCGTCGGCGCCGTATAGCAGATGTTGACGTCGTGCTTGTCGCAGACCTGCCACAGACGGCTCGCATCCGGGTAGGTCGGCACGCCTTCGAACATCAGTGTCGTAGCCCCGAGCGCCAGCGGTCCGTAGACAATGTAGGAATGACCCGTGACCCAGCCGACGTCGGCCGTACACCAATAGACTTCGCCGGGCTGGTAGTTGAAGACATACTTGAACGTCATTGCCGCGTAGACCAGGTAGCCACCGCTCGTGTGCAGCACGCCTTTTGGCTGACCCGTCGAGCCCGAGGTGTACAGGATGAACAGCGGGTCTTCGGCGTTCATCGGGACGACGGGGCAATCGGTATCAACGTCGCTCTCGGCCTCGTGCAGCCAGACATCGCGCCCGTCCTGCCAGTCGATATCGCCGCCGGTGTTTCTGACGACCAGGACGCGTTCCAGTGTCGTGACGCCGTCCACCTTCGCGGCGGCATCGACGTTTTTCTTAAGCGGTACCGACCGACCGCCGCGCAGGCCCTCATCCGCCGTGATGACGACACTGGATTCACAGTCGATGATGCGTCCGGCAAGCGCTTCGGGCGAGAAGCCACCGAACACGACCGAGTGGATCGCGCCGATGCGGGCGCAGGCCAGCATCGAGATCGCCGCATCGGGAATCATCGGCATGTAGATCGTGACGCGGTCGCCCTTGCTGACGCCGATACTCTTCAACACGTTGGCGAAGCGACAGACGCGTTCGTGCAGCTCTCCGTAAGTCAGCTTCAGGTCATTCGACGGGTCGTCGCCCTCCCAGATGATCGCCGTCTGGTCACCCTTGTCGGAGAGGTGACGGTCGACGCAGTTGTAACAGACGTTGAGCTCGCCATCCTCGTACCAGCGTATGTGCAGGTCATCCTTCGCGTAGGACACGTCCTTGACCTTCGTATACGGTTTCAACCAGTCGACGATACCGCCCATCTCGTGCCAGAAGCCCTCGCTATCTTCGACCGAGCGTTGGTACATGTCGAAATACCCGGCCTCATCGACGATGCCGTTCTTTTTAAAGTAGTCGTTAACCGGGTAAATCTCGCTCATACCTGTTCTCCGAAGCGTCGTCTCGCGTGGGTTTGTCTCTGCCTGACCATTCTTTCTATTGGCCCTTCGAGTGGTATTAGACCTTCGTCTATTTAGCCGCGGCCTTCGACTTTCGACTAATGGTGCGCGTCCGCGATGTCGCTCAGTATCGACCTGCACAAACTGGAACCTGTTGGGGGATTTAACAATGATTACGTACAAGTCCAGACTGGGGGTCGGGCTGGCAATGATGGCCCTGTCAGTCGCGAGCCATGCACAATCATCCGATGTCGCCGCCCTCGAGGCGCGCGTGGCAGAGCTGGAAGCCATGATCAAACAGCTCGTAGGCAAGGAGTCCGAGGCGAAATCGGCGCCTGCGGCGAAGCCCATGCCTATGAAAACGCCCGATAACGGTGTGTCTGGCGAGACACACACCTATAAGTTCGGTGGTTACCTGCGCCTCGACGCCAAGTTCAGCGACTATTCCGCTGGCGACCTCGCGCCCGGCAGCGCCGGAACGCAGTTCTACATCCCGGCGACCATCCCGGTCGGCACCGGTGAAGGTGAGGGCCCGGACCTTAACGTCGATGCCAAGGCGTCCAGGATCAACTTCAAGAGTGACCACGTGTTAAATAGTGGCGATAAGGTATCGACGTTTCTCGAGTTGGACTTTTACCTGTCGCCGGGCGGCAATGAGCGCGTCAGTAATTCCTACAACCCGCGCCTGCGCCACGCATTCGTCAAATACAACGACTGGTTGTTCGGCCAGACCTGGTCGACGTTCCAGGACGTGAGTGCGCTACCCGAGACCTTCGACTTCATTGGTGTACCGGAAGGCACGACCTTCGGGCGACAAGCCATGGTCCGCTACACTCAGGGTAACTGGGAGTTTGCCGTAGAAAACCCCGAAACGACGATAACGCCTAACGGCGGCGGCGCACGCATCGTGTCCGACGATGGCAGCCTGCCGGATTTCATTGCGCGCTACACGCACAGGCTGAACAACGGGTACATCAAAGTAGCCGGCCTCGCCCGCCAGCTTTACTACGATATCGATGGCCAGAGTGACGGCGAGTCTTCGTTGTCCCTGTCCGTGTCAGGCAAGCACGCGATTGGCGATAATGGCGACGACATTCGCTGGATGGTGACAACCGGCTCCGGTGTCGGGCGCTATCTCGGCCTGAATACCGGCAATGGCGCCGTCATTGATTCCGATGGCAACCTCGAGGCTATTGACCAGACCGGCTGGTTCCTCGCCTATCGCCACGTCTGGAACGACAAATGGCGCTCGAGCTTCATGTATTCATCCCTGGCCATCGACAACGAGACCGACCTGACCGGCACCGGCGTCACCAAGGATGTGTATTCCGCTCACATCAACCTGTTGTACGCGCCGATTCCGAAGCTGACGCTCGGCGGCGAGTTGATGTTTGCCGAGCGTGAAATTGAGTCCGGGCTGGATGGCAACCTGACGCGATTTATCCTCTCGGCCAAGTACGCGTTCTAACCGCACTATCCCCCCTCCCCGTGAGGCTAACCGGCGGCAGCGGTAGCGTTGTCGCCGGTTTTTTCTTATCCGTAGCCATGCGAGTATTCGGACATGAACGAGATTCCTGAGATCGAGCGCTTCCTGCAGACCCTGCCGGGATTCGACGGTCTCGATGACAAGGAGATCAACTCAGCCGCTCGTGCCACGGAGATTGCCTACTATCGCGAAGGCAGCGACATCCTTCAGATAGGCACATCGAACCGAAAACTGAACATCGTTCGCAGCGGCGCCGTCGAACTCAGGGATGAGGAAGGCGACCTCGTGATTCGACTCGCCGAGGGCGAGAGCTTCGGTTTTCCATCCGTGATGAATGCAGCTCCGGCGAGGAATCACTCGCGTGCGATCGAGGACACGCTGATTTATCACGTTGACGGCGACACCTTTAACGACCTGCGGCGCGGCAATACGGCTCTGGATACGTTTTACATCCGGTCGCTGTCGGATCGCCTGCTGCAAAAGCCGACGGCGCCGACGTTTCGCGGCGCCGCCGATGCCAGCGTCGGCAGCCTGATCGGGCGCCAGCCGGTCACTATCTCGCGCACAGCGACTATCGCGGAGACCGCGCAGGCGATGGTCAGTGAGCGGGTCTCGGCGATGTTGATTGTCGATGACGAGGACATGGTCGGTATCGTGACCGACCGCGATATCCGGAGCCGGGTCGTTGCCGTGAATCGCTCGGTAGACGAGCCGGTTGCAAGCATCATGACCGAGTCTCCCATCACGCTCGACGTTGAAGCGCTGGCGTACTCGGCCGCGCTTACCATGATGCAGAACAACATCCATCACCTGCCGATCACCGACGATGGAAAACTCGCCGGCATGGTGTCGCGCAGCGACTTCATGCGGCTGGAGACAGAACACCCGCTCTATCTCGTCAGCGATATCGCCAAGCAATGGACGGCCGACGGCATCGTCAAAGCCTGTGAACGATTGCCCGGACTGATACTGGGCCAGATCGAGTCGGACGCCGATGGCGAGCAGCTCGGTCAGTTCATCACGACGATTACCGATACGGTGACGCGACAGCTGCTGCGCATTGCCGAAAGAGAGCTCGGTCCTGCGCCCTGCGCCTTCGCGTGGATTGCGATGGGCTCGCAGGGCCGATTCGAACAGTCAGCGAAGAGTGACCAGGACAATGCGCTGGTTTTCGTCGACGATGCACCCGACGGCGCCGACGCATGGTTCGAAAAGGCGGCCAAGATCGTCAACGACGGCCTCGATGCCTGTGGCTACGTCTACTGCCCGGGCGACGTCATGGCGTCGAACCCGAAGTGGCGCCAGCCGCTTCGGCAGTGGAAGAAGTATTTCCACAAATGGATCACAGTGCCCGAGGAAAAGGCGCTGATGCATGCGAATATCTTCTTCGACCTTCGCTGCGTCTACGGCGACCAGCACCTGGTAGAGGCGCTTAAATCTTTTATTGTCGAGACGGCGTCAGGCAACGAGCTGTTTCTGGCGTTGATGTCGAAGAACGCGATGAACTACCAGCCACCGCTGGGCTTCTTTCGCCAGTTCGTGCTCGATCGTGCCGGGGAGCACCGAAATACGCTGGACCTGAAGCTGAACGGCATCATGCCCATCGTCGAGATCGCGCGCATCCGATCGCTCGCCGCCGGCCAGATGCGCATCAGCACGCGCAACCGCCTGAAGGCCGCCGCTGCGGGCGGTGAACTGACTGACGCCGACGCACAGAATCTCATCGACGCGCTCGATTTCATCGAGCAGCTGCGACTCGAGCACCAGAGTCGACAGATGCACGCCGGCAAGAAGCCGGACAATCACCTCGCGCCGGCCGAGTTGTCACCGCTCGTACGGCAGAACCTTAAAGCAGCGTTCACGCAGGTACGCGTCAGCCAGCAGGCGCTCAAGAATCGTTTTCATATCCAATGAGGATGCTGGGGCTCGCACTCCGTCGTCGTTGGCTGAAGAGCAAGCACTCGGAATCACCCTTCGAGGAATTCCTGGCCGCTCCTCTCCCCGAGAGCAGCGCGGCTTTCGATGACTGCGAGTTCGTCTGCCTCGATATCGAAACGACCGGCCTCGACGCGAAGACCGCCGACCTTCTGAGTGTCGGCTGGGTCGTGGTACGGGACGGTCGGGTCGACCTGTCAACCTGCGAGACGCACCTGATCCGTCCCGCCAACGAAGTGGGCGACAGCGCCTCGGTGCATGGCCTGACCGATACGCAGGTCAGCCACGGCAAAGACGAGGGCCTGGTCTTCAGTCGCATCATCGAGGTGCTCACTGGGCGCATACTCGTCGTTCACCATGCGGGACTCGACAAGGCACTGCTCGACCGACTGTGCGCTGCCCGGTATGGCCCGGCCCTGCCCCTGCCCGTCGTCGATACACTGGCGCTGGAGCATCGACGTCAACAGCGACGCCACCACGTGTCGGAGAACCAGAGCCTGCGGCTGGGCGATCTCAGGGAAAGATACAACCTGCCCTACTACCAGGCGCATGACTGCCTCGTCGACGCCATATCAACGGCCGAACTGCTGATTGCGATGGTCGCGACCCATGACGGTGCCGAGAAAACCCGACTGAGCCAGCTGGTCACCGGCACCTGATCCCGAATCACGCTGACCGTCTCGCAAAGCGCGCATCAATCACTTGCACAGCGGCCGTCACTGTGATTCTATAATGCAAACGCGAATCATTCGCATTTAAAGAGATCAGGTCCATGCCCATGCAGCGCCACCTCACGCTGGTATCGAGACAGACAGTTGTCCCGACCGCTGAGCGCCAAGAAACTCGATATCACATTGATATTTCAGGATATTCGACTGAAAACCCGGTGATCATCGTCACCGACAGGCACAGGCGCCGCAGGGTTCTTCAGTGGCAGGGAAGCATCGCCAGGAGACTGCTCGAATCCGCTGCCCTGCCACTGGCTGGCATGAAGAACGGTCGACACAACTGCGACAAACCGCTGATGCAACGACTGGCGATCGCCGGCGCTGCTGCGACCTCGAGTCTGGCGGACGGGAGACGGCGGACCGATGAGCCACGGACCGGCTCAGGCTTAGAAAGCGAAGCGTCGCAGCGAAAACTGGCCGCGTTGCATGGCTGTGTCGTCAGACTGCTCGAAGATTTTCCCAACCAGCACCTCGCCGAGGAAGACATCGTCTGCCTGATGCAGTTCAGGATGCCTTGCGTGTCAGATGTCCAGGTCAAGACGGCGCTCGATGATCTCGCGGCATGGCAGCGTATTCAGCGGATCACGGTGCCGGGCGGTTCAGCGCACTACGATCTGGACACGCGGCCGCACCTGCATGTCTACGACGCCCGGACCCGCGAGCTGCGCGATGCGCCGGCCAGTGGTGTTCTTCGGGTCAGCTGAACGCACCGAGGGCAGGCCCGAGCAACTTAAAGCGCGCGACGAGCCTTGACGCAGATCTCGCGAAGTTTCGCACATCGAAGCACGTGTCGTAATGCTCGCTCAAAGCTCGGCCGTACAGCCGACAAGCCAGCGCCCAAATAGTATGAGTGTCCCGCGACGCGTCCCAGAACGGCACGTACTTAAGGCTCGAAGTCCTGGCGGACAGGGACGAGCCGAACGACACGTTCATGTACTCGGTAGACAACGGTCCTCATCAACGCCGAGATGCTTCGGTAGCCTGGCGATCGACGCGCGGTAGGGGCATTCCCCGACAGCGGGAAGACAAGTACAGGGGTTATCCGGTCCCGGGTTTCCCCTTTCTCGTTCCAGCAACGGCAATCCTGTGGACACGGCCGCTATACTGGCCGCATGCACATTCGTGATCACCACCAACGAGCGATCGACCGCCTCGCCGACGCCTACCGGGACGACCCGGAGTTTCTTGGCCTGATCATCGGCGGCTCCGTTGCCAAGGGTTACGCGCGGGACGACTCCGATGTCGACTTCATGATCATCGCCAACGATGCGTCTTTCGCGGAGCGACTGGCAGCGCGCGATCTGTTCATCAACCGCTCGGACCTGTGCGACTACGAAGGCGGCTACGTGGACGGCAAGATCATCAATCTCTCGTTCCTCGATGACGTCGCCCAACGAGGGAACGAACCTTCTCGAGCCGCTTTCCAGGGTACGTTCGCGGCCTTCTCGCACATCGACAATCTCGACTCGCTGCTCGAGAGCATTCCGGTTTATCCCGAATCGGGGCATAAAGAACGCATCAAAGCCTTCTACAGCATGGCATTCATCCAGCACTGGCTATTCAACGAGGCCGCACGCCACGGCAATCGCTATACGATGACCCGCGCCGCGAGCCAGCTCACGCTGTTCGCCGGCCGGCTGATTCTCGCGCACAACCGCCGCTTGTTCCCGTACCACAAATGGTTGGTACGCGCGCTCGCCGACGCGCCCAGGAAACCTGCCGAATTCATGGACCGTTTCAACGCGCTGCTCGAGGCGCCCTCCGCCGAGAACTCGACCGCTTTGTTCGAGTGCGTTCGCGACTACGAGAACTGGGGCGTCAGCGATCTCGACGCCTACACCTGGTTCATGACCGACGTCGAATGGGCCTGGATGTCGGACAACGCGCCGATCGAAGACTGGTAGTCAGCATCAGTGTGGATCGTGACCGCCTGACGGGCGGCCACGACCACTATGTTGAGGATCGAGAGTCGCGACAGAGGTGCCGCCGTTTTCGTTTCTCGAGCGGGTCCTAGCCGGGTTTCCTCGCGACGAAGAAAGCGACTCGAGCATTCTGCTGCCAGTCGTACTCAATGCGGAAACCGGCATTCTTCAGACCTTCCTCCAGCTCGCTCTTCCTGAAGATCTGCACCAGCGGCATGAGACCCAGCGCCCGACCTATCGGCCCAACAAAACGGAACCACCGCATATTGTCACCGAGACAGACGGTACTGCTGACGAATACGCCGCCGGGTTTGAGTAGCCCGAATATCTTTTCGATCGCTGATTCCCAGTCTTCCAACAAATGCAGAATGCTGAGGCCCAGTACGACATCGAATGAACCTGCCGATGCGTCGAGCGATTCGATGCTTGCCACATCGAAAGACGCATTGGTCGCCTGTGCGTCCGCCGCTCGCTCTCGGGCAATCTCGATCATCCGTGGTGAAAGATCTGTCGCCAGAATCTGCTTCACGTAAGGCGCATGCAGGATCGCAGTCGAACCTGTGCCGCAGCCGAACTCGAGTACGTTCGAATCGGGCGTGAAGTACTTGCGAGTGACCTCCAGTTTCTTCTCGTACCCCTGCTCGTCGGAAATCGGCTTCTTCGAGTAGCGATCGGCGATCTTGTCCCAAAACTTGGCCGTATCACTCATGGTTTTGTCTCCATACGTTTGTCGAGTTTTTCGATTACAACAACTAGCAGGCCCAGGGCGGCGGCCGCCCATTCGACCAGATCAATCGTACCGGTAAACCGGTCGCTCAAGTCGCCCGGGAGCAGCCTTGCCCCTCGGGCCGCTGCGAATAGAAGCGCTGCGATGGCCGCCGACGCGCCCTTCAGCGTGTCGCCGGTCAACCGTGGCGCCGGCGGAATAGAGCGTTTCATGACAATTCCTCAGGCCTCAATGACCAATCAACTTGCTGCGCATGTTATCCATGCGGATTTGGTATTAGAATGCCGTTATCGGCACTTTAGATATGCGTTTACGTATGGATTGGCGATCAATAAAATTCGACTGGAACCGGGCCCGCGCCTTTCTGGTGACGGCAGAGGAAGGTTCACTGTCGGCGGCTGCACGAGCCATGAACATGGCGCAGCCTACGCTCGGTCGGCAGGTGTCAGCGCTGGAAGAGGAGCTCGGCGTCGTGCTGTTCGAGCGCCGGGGGCGGGGACTGGAGCTAACGAGCAGCGGACTGGAGCTCGTAGACCACGTACGCAGCATGGCGGAGGCAGCCAATCGCTTGTCTCTTTCCGCTTCCGGAAAGTCCACATCGCTGGAGGGCAACGTTTGCATCACGGCGTCTGACATTACGGCGGTATTCGTTATGCCGGCACTCATCGCGAAGCTAAGGCGGCAGGAACCTGGCATCCGGATAGAACTTATTGCCTCGAACAGTTCGAGTGACCTGAAACGCCGCGAAGCAGACATCGCGATTCGTGCTTATCGTCCGACTCAGGGCGACCTGATCGCGAAGAAAGTGCGCGACGTACCGTGGTCGCTGTACGCATCGACGGACTACCTGAATCACCTTGGCAACCCGACGACACCCGACGGCTTTGACGACGCCGACTTTATTGGCTTTGATCAATCCGAACGGCTGGTCGCGGCGCTCACTCCCCTCGGCTTTAACCTGACTAAAGACAACTTCACGGTTATCACCGAGAATCACATTGCTCACTGGGAATTGCTGCGGCACGGTGTTGGTATTACGCCGATGCCGACCGAACTTGGGGATACGGAACCGGGTATCCAGAGAATTCTGCCGGGTCTCGGACCGTTGGACTCCGAACTCTGGCTGGCCGCGCATCGTGAACTGCGAACCACTCGCCGCATACGCACCGTCTTTGATTTTCTCTCGGATGAACTTGCAGCCTATGACCTCGGCCGCCTGCGTAGCCGGGCACTCTGCGACTGAATCGAAGCCCGCCCGAGACTATTTTCGCCTGTCGTTGCGTATCTATAGAGCTTTCGAGGAAAGCTCTGCTTCGGTCATCGGTGACTAAGCGACCTGCTCCTGCAAGCGCTTCGAATCGACATGCTGCAGGAAGCTCTTCGCCTTGCCGTCTTCGAATGTCCAGATGTGCGCCATCCTGACCTCACAGGGCTCACCGGTCTCCTTGTGATTCCACGTGTACCGGCCGTCGGCGACAACGGTATCGCCATCGGCAATATAGCGGTCAATGCTGACGCTCCCGTTGTCGCTGAACTCGCCGAGGCGCATGAAGACATTCTCGACGACGGCCTGCGGACCGACAGAAGTACCGGCCAGCGGAAACCCGTCTGCCTCCGTCCAGGCGAAATCGTCCGCGAACGCGGCAACGACGGCCGCTACGTCACCGGCGGCGAAACCTCGGTACATTCCCTCGACGATGTATTGGTTGGACATCTTAAGGGTCCTTTCTTGTTGTTGTGAGCAAGATCATAAGCATCGCCTATAAAAAAGCCCGCATTGCAGCGGGCTGCGATGGGGAAGCCATCGGGAAATGCGCCGGATGCCTAGCGACGCTTTTTCACCCAGCAAAATCCGTTGTATTCGAACTCGGGCTTCGGATCGTCTTTTTCGGCGACGCCGTAAATCGTGAGCTCACAGGTCATCCTTGGACCCGCGAGGTGCTCTGTCAGGTATACCTCGCCGCGGACCTCACCGGTGGCAAAGGTGACCTCGAACCGGAAATCGTCGTCGTACAGCATGACGGGGCGCGACCCAAGCACGGTGCCGGAAAAAACCTGTCGACCCGTATTAACAAGCGTGCCCTTACTGAAGTCGTATATGCTGCGTGGCTGGTACAACACGCGCCCTTCGAGATCACCCCAGAGGTCGATCGAGTCGGTCGTGCGCTCACGCTTGCCCGACTCCGTGAATTTCTGCCGATGCAGGATCTGCGTGCTGTAGTCGTGTACGCCGTTGCCGCTGACCTCGACGCGCTTGTATCCCGGCCGATCGCTGCAGCTTTCGTCGTCGTCATCGGCGAAGACGGCGGTTGCCGCGCTTGTCAAAGAAAGGATGAAGAACGTCAGCAGGCTTAGTCCGAGTTTCTTGGTCATCGTGTGTCTCCAACGGGTTGCTTGTTTCGGTAAACACACACTGCGACTGCGCCGAGACGCGCTCAATGAGCAATGGAGGCCATGACCGCCTTTGACCGCCAATGGCCCACTTGGGCGTTACGAATACAGCTATCATGAGCCTATGAATACCGCAGCACCTGACAGCCGACTCCGTTCCTGGAAAGCCATCGCAAGCTATCTCGGCTGCAGCGTCCGCACGGCCAGGCGGTGGGAGGCCGACGAGGGCCTGCCGGTGCATCGCCTGATGCACAAGTCGCAGGGCAGCGTGTACGCCTACCCGGCCGAGCTCGATACCTGGCTGCATCGGGATGAGGACAGCAGCACGAAAACGGCGGCCGCTGGCAAAGACGAGCGTAAGTCGATCGCCGTACTGCCGTTCGATTTTATCGGGGCAGATTCCGGTAGCGCCTACATCGCCGACGGCTTCACTGACGAGGTGATCGCAGACCTGTCGAAGATACGAATGCTACGGGTGACGTCTCGAACGTCGTCAATATCGTTGAAGAGCAGCCAGCTATCGGCACGGAAGATAGCGAAGTCGCTCGGTGTGGGTTTGCTCCTCGAAGGCTCTGTTCAGAAACAGGGCTCGAGCCTGCGCATCACGGTGAGACTGATCGACCCTGGCAGCGAAGACATGCTCTGGACAGACAAGTACCAGGGCGACCTGGATGATGTGTTTTCCATCCAGGAACGCATCGCACGAGACGTGGCAGCGCAGCTGGAGCTATCGCTGAGCGGGGACGACGAGGCCCGCCTCAAGTCTCGGGACGTGGATGACGTCGACGCCTGGTTGTACGCGGCGCAGGCCCGGCAGGAAGCCTTTCGATGGCGCGCCGACGCGATCGAGCGGGGAATCGGCCTGCTCGAGAAGGCAGTCGAGCTCGCGGGCGAGCGACCCGTACTGCTGGCCTCGCTCGGACGCGCATGGCTCATGTGTCGTGAGGCCGGTGTCGACCTCGGGCCCGCGCCAATCGAGAAAGCAAAGGACTGCGCGAAACGCATCGCGGCCGTTGACCCGCAAGCCGCGGTAGGCCTGCAGCTTTCAGGCTGGATCCACTATGCAGAAGGCGACGTCCGCAGCGCGGTCACCGACCTGAACGCGGCGATTCATGCCGACATGAACGATGTCGACTCGATGAACCTGCTCGTTAATTGTTACCTGATATCCGGTCGCGTGTCGCTCGCCCGCTCGCTCACCGACCGGGTCAGGATGCTCGATCCGTTAACACCCCTGGCACGCTGCCTGCCGGGTTGGGCCGACTCGCTGGAGGGCAAGTTCGACGAAGCTGTCGGCCCGTACCGCGAGATGTTCGAGATGGACCCGGGCAACCCGATGGCGCGCCTGTTTCTGGTCTGGATCCTCGCGTCGGCACAGCGCAATGAAGAAGCCATTGCCGTCGCCGAGGGTTTCACCGACGAGACGGCAGGCAGTCTTGCCGGGCAGGTCGCAGGACTGTTTGCGAAGGGTCTTCGCGGCGAGACAATCGAAGGAGACGGTGGCCTGAGTCTGGATGCCGAAGCGCTGGCGTACACGTCGGACATTATCCCGAGACTGCTGTCGCAGGCGTATGCGTTGTTAGGGCAGCCGGGCCTTGCGATCGCATGGCTTGGCAAGGCGGTCGAGCGAGGCTTCATCAACTACCCCTACATGGCCAATCACGACCCGCTGTGGGCGCTATTGCGGGACGAACCCGGTTTCCGGGTCGTTCTGCGAGACGTCGAAAAACGATGGGAGCAGTTCGACGGCTGAGCCGCGAAATGGACCCGAGTCAGCTTTCTTTCCTGCACGATTGAACCTGAGCGAGCCGCCGCTGTAGGCTGATGCAATGGCGCGTTGTCTGCTGGCGATTGTCGCCTCGCATCTGTTTACTCGACAGACAGGGATTCAAGCATGGGCAATTGGGGTCACAGGCTGGACGAGAGCGATACCTTCGCCGACGTCTACGATGCTTTCTTTGACGAGTACAATAGCGGCGCCTCGCCCGAGGCTGCGACCGCATTCGTGCGCAGCGGACTCGCCGACTATTTCGAAGACGACGATGATCAGTTCGACGCGCATTTCGCCCTCGCCTTTGCGCAGTGGGAAACGAAGTCGCTGGAGTCTGAGCTTTTGGACAAGGTCGCGCACTTCATCGAGTCCGGCGCAGACCTTGCGAACTGGGAAGACCGGGACGCAGACCCCGACACGTTGAAAAAGCGGTCGTCTGCACTATCGGCATTCCTGAAGAAGCTCAAGACTGCGCGCAAATCGAAGAAACGACGCGTAAAGCCCAAATTCGACTTCCGTCGGGACAAACTGATCGAACTCCCCGCGCCGGATGGCAGGAAAGTGCTCACTGTTGAGGAGCACTACGCGCGTGGAGCGTATTCCACAACGGTTGGCTATTTGCAGTGGGCCGAAGGCGGCAGCGGTACGTCTTTCTGCTATGACGCACAGGGTGTAAGAATCACGGCACGCTGGATCGATTCCCAGAACCTCGAAATAACTGTTGAAAAAGGACTTGAGTTCGAAAAGAGAGACGACTGGACGTTCTTCTTCGGCGACAAAGTCGGCATTCAGTACAAGGAAGTCTGAACGCGCGCTGCCAAGCGACGAAACGCGACGCGTAACCTCCGCTATAATTTCGACTCGCCCCTCCTCGTAATCACGAGTATTGCCCGCAAAGGAGCCAACGTCCCATGCCTGTTGAACTCAAAGTACTCGGCTACGCAGCCCTCCTGCAGTTTGTGCAGTTCATCCTGATGGCCGTGCCGGTTAATCTGCAGCTCGGCGTCGCCTACACGGGCGGCAATCGCGATGAGCAGAAGCAGGCGACCGGCGTTCCGGGCCGACTAAAGCGCGCGCTCGAGAATCACAACGAGGGCCTGATCCTGTTCACGATCGCGGTGCTGGTCGTTGTCCTGGGAGACGCCAGCAGCGCGCTGACAGTAAATTGCGCGTGGGCCTACTTCTGGGCGCGCGTGCTCTACATTCCCGCCTACGCGTCCGGCGTTTTCCTGGTGCGCTCGCTAGTCTGGGGCGTCGGCTTCATTGCGACCGCCATCATGCTGATCGACGTTCTGTTTTGAGCGTAACCACCCGGGCGGACGGAGTCTTGCACGGTCTTCGACTGCGATCGCTCGGCGGCCATGTTTTCAACGGCGTTACCGGCGACTAACCCATACGCCCCGCCGGTTACGCGGGCCTTCACGGCCCTGCCGCGTGGGTCTCGAAGGCCGCCGGCCGCGCAATAGTCCAATTAAGTAGTGCGAGCGACTGGCGGGCGGCTCAGACAGTCCCGTTCCTAGTGGTCTCTGGCAATAACAGTTGTCGGAAGAACGCATTCAACCTATTAAATGACCTTCACCCTGGCGGGCGATTTCTGGAACTAGAACTGTCGAAATACGAATGGCAGAAATTTCTAAGAGCAGCCGCTCGAATGTCTTGTTTGGGGAAATCGAATCCTTCCGTAAACGGCCGAGGCTGTGTGAAAACTCTGCATAAATTATAATCGTACTTTCCATCCGGGAAGTGCGCTATGAGCAAGTTCATTGAGGGCCTGGACCGCAGTCAGGGCACCTTATTTCCAGAACGACTCGACGACTACGTAGAAGAGGATAGCCCGGTTCGAGTGATCGATGTATTCATCGATGACCTGGATATATCGGGCCTGGGCTTCAGAACCGAGCTGGCCGCTACCGGACGTCCCCGGTACCACCCGAAGACGATGCTGAAGCTGTACGTGTACGGTTATCTGAACCGTGTGCAGTCGTCGCGGCGCCTGGAGGTTGAGGCGCAGCGCAACATTGAGTTGATGTGGCTGACCGGCAGGCTGGCCCCCGACTTCAAGACCATCGCGGACTTCCGCAAGGACAACCCGGAAGCGATCCGGCTTGTGTGCCGCGAGTTCGTGATGCTGTGCAAGAAGCTGAACTTACTCAGTGAGAAGCTGGTGGCGATCGACGGCAGCAAGTTCAAGGCGGTGAACAGCCGGGACAGGAACTTCACCAA
>JASJBE010000146.1 GCA_030066655.1 Woeseiaceae bacterium
AAACGCCGACCGTGGCGCTGCGCTTGCAGTTGGATGTGGGACAGCGCGACGAGCCGCTCGACAAGCTGGGACTCGCATCGATGACGGCCGCGATGCTGAATGAGGCAACCGAGAACTACACCAATGAAGAGATGAGCAACGAGCTGCAGAAACTCGGTGCTACCGTCTTCATCGGAGCCGGCAATCGCAATACGACGATGACCATCCGCAGCCTGTCGGAAAATTTCGAAGCGACCCTTGAACTCGCGCAGGAGAGGCTGCTGCGTCCGAGGTTCGACCAGGCAGACTTCGATCGACTGCAGGCGCAGACGATTGAGAGCATCCGCCGTTCGAAAGTGCAGCCGGCAACGACCGCGAGCACGGTTTACCAGATGCTGCTGTTCGGCAAGGACAACGCGTTCTCTTACCTGAACGTGGGCACCGAGGAGTCGGTTGCCGCGCTGACGCTGGATGACGTCAAGCAGTTCTACGCGGATCACTACTCGCCGACGATCGCCGACATCGTTGTCGTGAGCGACTTCGAGAAGGACGAGCTGAAGCAGAAGCTCGCGCTGTTTGCCGACTGGGAGGGCGGTGAAGTCACGCGTCCGGAGCTTGCGCCATTCCCGGAGATCGGTGATACCAAAATCTTCCTGGTCGACAAACCCGGTGCTGCACAGTCGGAGATTCGGATTGGCAAGCGCTCGCTGACCTTCGACGCCGATGGCGAATACTACAAGGCGGGTCTCGCGAACTTCTCGTTGGGCGGAGCGTTCAACAGCCGAATCAACCTGAACCTCAGAGAAGACAAGGGCTACACCTATGGTGCCTGGTCAAGCTTCTCTGGCAACCAGGAGTACGGCACGTTCACCGCGCAGGCCGGCGTACGGACGGATTCGACCGCCGACAGCATTGTCCAGTTCGAGAAGGAAATCTCGGGCGTCGTCAACGACGGTCTGACCGAGACAGAAATGTCCTTTACGCGACGTGCGTTGGGACAGCGTGATGCGCGTCGTTACGAGACGCCGTCACAAAAGATCAACATCCTGTCCCAGATCCTCGAGTACGACCTGCCGACGGACTTCATCCAGACGCAGAACGAGATTCTCGCATCGGTCGGCAAGGAAGAGCTGGACCGGCTCGCGGCCGGTTACATGTCGCTCGACGATGCGGTCATCGTGGTCGTTGGCGACAAGGCCAGGATCCTGCCGGAGCTGCAGGAACTCGGTTACGAGATCGTCGAACTGGACGCTGACGCTAACCCGGTCAGCAGCTAGACTTAACGATGAGTGTGGGTAAGAAGGGCGGCTTCGTGCCGCCCTTCTTTATACTCGGGTGTTGGTGAGGCGTCTGCATTGCCTCGTGTGTTGTTTTTGATTCAGATATGCGTCTTTCATTCCTGATCTGCGCCACGCTTGTGGCGAGTGCGACGGCCTGGTCCGACGTCGTCAGCCTGCCGAAGACCACAGACAAGATACGCATTGATGGGGTCATTGACGAGGCCGCCTGGCAGTCGGCAACCCGCCTTAGCCTGGACGTCGAGACGCGTCCGGGTGAGAACATCCCGGCCCGTGTGCAAACGACGGCGCTGCTGATCGAAGACGGGAATAGCCTCTACGTCGCATTCGACGCGCGGGATCCGGACCCCGCCGCGATACGCGCCTTCTTCAGGGATCGCGACTCCGTGTTCAATAACGACCTGGTTGGTGTTGTCCTCGACACCTACAACGATGGTCGTCGCTCTTTTGAGTTGTTCTCGAATCCGCTCGGCGTGCAGCTGGACCTGACCAATGACGACGTCAGGAAGAATGAAGATACGGCGTGGGATGCGATCTGGGACTCCGCTGGGAAGATCACCGACCAGGGCTATGTGGTCGAGATGCGTATTCCGTTCAGCCAGTTGTCGTTCCCACTCACCGACGGCGAGCAGACCTGGGGGTTCAACCTGCTGCGCTTCTACCCGCGCGCAGACACGCTGCGCCTCGCCCGGAGCCCTGTCGATCGGGAACTGGGCTGCGGGCTGTGCCAGATTGGCGAGATCCGCGGCTTTGCCGGCGTGCGTCCATCGCGAAACCTGCAGGTCGTACCGACGCTGACCGCAACCAACAACGAGATCACCGACGAGCCCGGCGTCGTGCCGCTCGACGGTAGTGGCACGGAGGCCGAGGTCGGCGTCAGCATTCGATGGGGCATCACGCCGGATACGACGGCCAACTTCGCCATCAACCCGGATTTTTCGCAGGTTGAGGCCGACGCTGCGCAGCTCGACGTCAACAACCAGTTTGCGCTGTTCTTCCCGGAACGCAGGCCGTTCTTCCTGGAGAATGCGGACTACTTCAGCACGCCGCTCAGGGCGGTGTTCACACGAACCATCGCGGATCCGAGTGTCGGCGCCAAGGTCACGGGCAAGCGCGGCGACCATACCTACGGCTTGTTTGCCGCCGAGGACGATGTCACCAACCTGTTGTTCCCGGGAGCGCAGGGCTCATCCAGTGACGTGCTGGAGCGTTCGAACCAGGCCCTGGTCGGTCGCTATAGCCGCGGCTTTGGCGATGCGTCCTCGGTGGGTGTGTTGTGGACCAGCCGCGATGCAAGCGATTACCACAACCGGGTGGCAGGCCTGGATCTGAACTGGCGCATCACCGAACAGCACGAAGTGCTGGGGCAGTACCTGTTCTCAGATACGGCGTACCCGACCGAAATTGCCGTTGAGAACGACCAACCGCTCGATAGTTTTACCGGGCATGCCGCGGTCGCTGGTTACAACTACCGCTCTCGGGATTGGTCATTCTACGCAAGGCACCGCGATTTCAGTTCAGGCTTCCGGGCCGATTCAGGTTTCATTACCCGTGCCGATGCGGAAACGCAGATCGCCGGCGGGGCCCGCCGCTGGATCGGCGACCAGGACGACTGGTACAACCAGCTCGAAGTGTCCGGTGATTGGGACATCACCCATGACGAGGACGGGCAGCTTCTCGAGCGTGAAGTGGAGCTGGAGTTCGGTATCAGCGCAACGCTTCAGTCGGAGTTCGAAGTTGAGGTCTTCACGCGAGATCGGCTGTTCGAGGACATCCTGTTTGAGGAAAAGGGATTCGAGTTAGAAGGCGAGTTCACGCCGGTCTCAGGGTTCAAGGCCGGCCTTTCGCTCCAGTGGAGCGACCAGATCGACTTTGCCAACGCGCGACTCGGAGAGCAATTCAGGATCGACCCTTCGGTCACATGGAACGTGAACCGACACTTGCTGCTGTCTTTCGACGCATCGTTCGTAGCGCTGGACACCACGGGCGGTGAGCAGATCTTCGACGCGGCAGTCTATGATTTCCGCGCCACCTGGCAGTTCAACCGGCGGAGTTTCCTGCGCCTGACGACGCAGATGCAGGATGTCGAACGAAATCCGGACGTTTACCGGGACGAGGTCGACAGACGAAGCCGCGACGTCGGTGCGCAGCTGCTGTATTCGTGGACGCTGAACCCACAGACGGTCTTCTTCCTGGGGTATTCGGACAGCCGGGTCGACGATGACGATCTTGAGCGCCTGACGACCGACGATCGAACGTGGTTCATGAAGATCGGCTACGCGTGGGAGCCTTAAGCGAACGTATCTGATTGATTCTCACCCGGTGGTCGGTATACTCCGGCTCTCGCTCTGGCTAGGTGGCAGAGTGGTTATGCAGCGGCCTGCAAAGCCGTGGACGCCGGTTCGATTCCGACCCTAGCCTCCAATCAAAAAGGCCCCCTCTTGTGAGGGGGCCTTTTCGTTTGGAAGGGTCGGAATCGCGGCTAGGGTGGCCAAGTTGTTGTCGGGTAGCAGCCCCGAAATCACGGTGTTAGTCCTAATTCTGTGGTCAACCTACTGTCGGTTTGGTTTGTGACGTGATCTGGGAATCAGGTACGCGTCCCAGCGAGGTTCGATTCCGACCCTAGCCTCCAGACATCAGAAGGCCCCCGTTGAGGGAGGGCTTTTGCCGGCTGGAAGGGCTGTTTACTGCTCTATCGGTTCACCGGTTATACGCCAGCTATTTTCAGAACGAACGATCTCCAGGAACCGGCTAAGTTCTTCGAGCTCTTCGATAGAAAGCACTTGTTTCGGTGCTTCGAATAAGGTGTCGATGATCATTCCATTTTCGTCTTTACGCACGACGCGAGTGAGCTTTCCGAAACGTGATGTGAAATCGATATCGGGCGTCAATTGCTTAACTCTCCAGGCATCTCCGATCGACACGGTCACCATTGATTCGAATCTGAGTCCGGGCAGACGGTAATCGTAGACCTCGTTTTCTGAGCCAAGATATCCGACGCTCTGATCCAGCCAAGCAGCATCTTCGTGGTAATACAGCGAGTCCCCGACATTCGCCATATCGTCGTAGGTTGTCTCCCAACCAATCGAGAGATCCGTGTTCGGCGTGTCGATCCCTTTGAACTTGAAATCGGGAACCACTTGGTCGCTGACCGTGTTGTGATAGTCGTTCAGCGCCCAGTGGTTACGCTCATCCTGATTCATCGAAGTGAGAATGCCGCGGACGATCGCGCCGTAAGCACCAAGATAATCAATCTGCCCAACCTCGACCAACTCTCCCTCGTCGTTGAGCGTGAGGTAGAGGCGTTCGACCGCTCGATAGGTGAACCGCTCTTCCGGCAGCTGCTCCAACGATGCTGTCGGTGCTATGGTCATCGCCACTCGACCCTGTGAATAGGATGCAAGTTGATCGACTCCGGAATACGGATCGGTTCCGTCCAGGCAATGGTACGAGCCATCGCTAAGATGCCCACAGACGATCAGATGGTCAAAGAACTTTACGGACGGCAGCGACGGCTTCTGTGGATTCCGACGCGTGGTAGAGACAAGTACCGGCGACATCTCGATTCCGAGTTCGTCCAGGAGGTCAATCATGAGTGCTGCCTTGTCCTTGCAGTCGCCGTAGCGACGCTCAAGGGTAAGGTCGGTTGAATGAGGGCGATAAGCTGAGACGCCATGCTCCAGTCCTACGTAGCGGACATCGCGTGTAACAAACTCATGAACTGCCTTTAGTACTGCGCGCTCGCCCTCGAGGCCGTCGGCAAGACTTCGAGCTTTTTCCCTGACTGCAGGCGAACCAGAAAGTGCTGTCTGGAAAACTGTGTCATACCAATCGCTGATCTCCTGCCAGGTGTCGCTTTCCGAAGCAACGAACTGAGGAATCACGTCATCGAGTTCGGCGTTTTCGCCTAATGGATAGGGCTCCACATTTTCTGCAAAGCACTTGAGACTACGGTCGCTGCGCTCTTCACACTGCATACCTTCTAGTTCAGTACGCCAGTTGGGCTTTAGATCGTCAGAGTCCCAGCTCATCGTAATCTCAAATCGCCCCTGGGGTATGGAATTCTGCTCAAATACGATTGCACTCCACGGCGCAATGCTCTTGTCGCGGTCTGTCGTAATTACTTCTTCGACAATGGCGATGGACCCCACATCAAGCCCCGCCATGGGGAGCGCAACGATACGACGGTCGGAAAAGACATTGAAGCTGTTGTCCGACACGACTTGGACGGTCTTCGGATCGACCAGAATCGGAGTCCCGTCCGAATTCACGACGAGCGCAGTTTGTATGTCGATCGATTGATGGCTCGCATCAAAAGACGAGTTCAACGTGCCGTAATCCTGCAACGCATCCTCTTTGTTGTAGCGAAACGCACGCAAACGAGTCCGTTCAACGGAGCCCTTACTGATTCGGTAGTCTACGCGTCGATAGATGACATCCAACTGATTGTCGCCTGCAGGGGGCGGCATCGCGGCGATGCGGGCGATGAGATCAAGATCTGGCTGCTGTGCTTCGGCACCCCAGATAACACCTTTTTCCAGCTCGATCGACTCCGCGCTGTAGGCCAATGAGGTCACCAATATCAGTCCAGCAAAAGGAAGAATCAGCTTTTTCACAGGCTGTAGACCTCCAGACTATCCGCAAGAGTCCTAACCAACCGGCTGAGTTCCGCAAGTTCGTCTTTCGATGTCGTTTGTGTGTGTACCACGATTTCATAGATTGCGTTCTCGTCTCGCACTACTCGCGACTCAAAAAGGTAATTACCGGTGAACGGGCTTCGACCCTCACAAGTCATTTGACCAATCACCAGCCAGCCGTCCTCTTGCAGCATCTTTGATTGTCGACAGGACGGCGACTGAAGATCGTCTTCGATCATGGACTGGCGATTCAGGAGCGTGTCATTCAGTGTCGAATTACTAACGTCATAAACGACAGCCCAGGTGTCGGAAGTTGGACCGGCCAGTTCGATTTCCGAAAACTCCTGCATATCGTCTGCATCGACCCGCGACCAGCCCTTGTCACTAATGCGAATGCCAACGCGTTCGTCGTCGCTGAAGACAACAGTACCTGGACTGATTGAATTACCACCAAAAAATACAGCTGAGCCGAGGTAAAAAAAGTAGAACGGCACAGCGAGCAGGCTGCCAACACCAGCCATTCCTAACTGAAACCGCTCCAATCGCCACGCCGGCGTGTGGAATTCGTAGGAACGCCCCTTGTTGATATTGAGCTGCCCCTGCAGGATCAGTGCGATCGTAGTTTGCGCAAGGAAAGACAAGACCAGTCCGGAAGCAAGGTCGCCGTTGGCCAGAAATTCAATGAGTAGCAGTAAGTAGGCCACGATCGACAAGACGGTCACAAAGGTCGGATCGGAGAAATGACCAAACTCACGCGACTCCGATGCGCGCCACTCCTCTAGACGTGTCGCGAGACGATGGGCAGGCAGCGCCATCGCAGGACCGAGCAGAGGCGAAAGCGCCCAGGCTCTCGGGTCGCCGGTCAGCAGTCCCTTTGCCTTCAAATCCGATGAGATTCGGTACAACCAGACAAAGTAATAAGTACCCAGCGTAAGCAGTAGCAGAAGAAACAGCTTCCATACTGCGAGCGGTGCCGCGAGATGAATGGATTCATCAGGTTCCGGGTGCATGCCATCGAGCTCGTTCAATGATTCCCCGCCTTCAAATTATTATTGGTTTCTATATATTCATACTCACGGCGGTTGAAAAAACAAGGGGATACGCATGAATAAGACCGTAGCCGAGACTACGTCGCAAACGCCACCCAAGCCTCAGTCCGATGTCAAACCCGTGAAGCTGATTGATTTTGTCGATCTGTTCAGCAGGCCGGCACAGTTTTTCAGTGGCAAGATCAACATCAGCAGCGTATCTATACTGTTGCCGGTCATCCTGGTGGTGGGTATCGGCAACTTCATTGATCGGATTGATTCACGCCTGATCCGGGCCGAGTTCAATCTCGGCTCCGGTGTGAATGAGGCTATTTTGAGGATAGCCGAAGGATCGTGGGCCTACTTCTGGGTCGCAGCCGTTGCGGGGGGTATAGTTGGCGGCGCGCTGACCTACTACATCGCAGGACTGATCTACAAATTCCGACTTTGGCTGGCGGGCGCGAGAGACATCGACGGTGGGCTCGCCCGGAACGTGAATATCTACTCGACATTGGTGGTCTCGTTTCCGACCGTCATCATTGCCATTGTCGCGGCATTTTCATTCGACAACTATTACCAGCATTTCATGGCGGACAGTGCGCTAGACGTGCTTTTCTTGGTTTTTCCGTTCTGGTCGGTCGTGGTGAGCTACATCGGAGCGACAACGGCTTTCGAGCTTGGGGTGTGGAAGGCGAGGTTTTGGTTCTTGATTTTGCCGACACTGTTCTACTTGACGGTCTTCGGCGGAATCGTCTGGCTGGTCGCATTTATGCAGTAGCGAATAGATGCCCGGGAACGACTGGTCCGCTGGCCGGGCTGCCGATTTGTGGTTTCGAGCCGGTCTGGCACGGGAGACCTGTTCACGTACCATTGCCAATCACCGCGGATCGGGATAGTTGTTTTGGCTGGGATACTAATCGCATGAATTATCGCTCCGCCGACAAAAGTCGTGGCGCCAGTTGCTGTATCCGTGGCTGAACTGCGATAGATTCTCGTTCCAAGGAGGGACTCCGTGATTCATACAGACGTTGTTATTGTTGGTGCCGGGCCTTGTGGCCTTTTCCAGGTTTTCGAGCTTGGGTTGCTTGGACTCAAGGCTGAGGTTGTTGACTCTATCCGGCAGCCGGGTGGGCAGTGTTCGGAGTTGTATCCGGACAAGCCGATCTATGACATTCCCGGTATTCCCGTTTGCACCGGTGAGGGGTTGACGACTTCGCTGATGAAACAGATCGAGCCGTTTGAGCCTGGCTTTCATCTAGGGCAGGAAGTGCAGACGCTAAAGCGCAATGATGACGACACGTTCCTGGTCGAGACGAGCAAGGGCACGCAGTTCACAGCGAAGGCCGTTGTCATTGCCGCCGGTGTAGGCTCATTCCAGCCGCGGCCGCTGCATGTGAACTGCGTGCCCTTGCTCGTCTCGACCAGGAACGTGTCGTCATCATTGCGCTTTAGCGTCTGCACTTCCTGCCCTAGATGAAA
>JASJBE010000147.1 GCA_030066655.1 Woeseiaceae bacterium
CACACGTCATCGCGGCGCTGGAATACTTAGGATCCGGTGGCTGCCCGGTAACAGCGATTCCTCCTGATGCGTCAAAGCCAGGTGCACAGTCGTTCGTGCCGCCGATGCCGGACCTGCGTGGCCCGCCGAAACGCGAGTACCTCGACGCCTGGTAGTGCGGACCGGCTATACGGTCCGGTTCAACTGCAACAGGTCCCACAGGTTGCCGTACAGGTCCTCGAACACGGCGACGATGCCGTAGGGCTCCGTCTTGGGTTCCCGGACGAACTTGACGCCGCGCGAGACCATTTCGTCATAGTCGCGCCAGAAGTCATCGGTATTCAGGAACAGGAATACACGACCGCCAGCCTGGTTGCCGATGAACTTTCGTTGCTCCGGCGTCGACGCTCTCGCCAATAACAGCGTAGCACCCTCAGACCCAGGGGGCGCGACGACGACCCAACGCTTGTCTTGTTCGGGCTGGTAGGTGTCCTCAACCAACGTGAAGCGCAGTGTCTTAGTGTAGAAATCGATCGCCTCGTCGTAGTCTCGAACAACGAGCGCCATGTGGACGATTGACTGCCGCATCGCTACTACTCTGCTACCAGCCGACGGACCGACCGCCGTCGACGGCGATGATCTGGCCGGTGACGTAGTCGGCATCCCTGACCAGGTACAGCACACAGCCGGCAATATCTTCCGGCGTGCCCGTCCGCTTGAGCGGGATCTGCTTGAGAATGGACGCCTTGGCTGCGTCCTCCATCCCGTCCGTCGGCCACAGGATGGCGCCCGGAGATACTCCATTGACGCGAATATCCGGCCCCAGATCCTTGGCGAGTGATCGGGTCAGCATGGCGAGACCCGCTTTGGCCGGCCCATAAATCAGGTGGTCCTTCAGCGGGCGCTGCGCGTGGATGTCGACGATGTTGATGAGGGACCCACAGGCTTCTCGAAGGTAAGGCGCGGCGGCCTTGGCGACGAACAGCGGCGCCTTCAGGTTGCTGCCGACCAGGTCCTCCCAGGCTTCCTCCGTGACCTCCTCGATGGGTGTCGGGTAGAAGCTCGACGCGTTGTTGATGACGATGTCCAGCCGGTCCTTCCACGCGGCGCAAGCCTCAATGAGCCCGGCAATCTTCGGCGTGTCCGCAAGATCAGCCTGGAAGGTCCTCGCGGAGTCGTCTCGCAGGCTGTTGAGTTCGTCGGCGAGGGCATCGGCCGGTGCCCTTGAGCTTCGGTAGTGAATGGCGACGCTGGCGCCGTTTGCGTGAAGTTCGCGTACAATCGCGGCGCCTACGCGCACGGCGCTGCCGGTTACGAGCGCGACTTGACCGTCGAGATTCCTGGGTTCAGACATTCAGGGCTTTCGTTAGCGAACCGGTTCGTCATTCTCATGGACAACGATCACCCGATGCAACCGCTACCCACACCTGATGACGACAGCCTGGCGCACAGCGAGCGCTGCGCTGCTTTCCTGAGGCAGGCAATGGCGGGAGGCAGCATGAGCTTTGCAGAATTCATGAATGCTTGCCTGTACGCGCCGGGCCTCGGCTATTACGCCGCCGGCAATCGCAAGTTCGGTGCCGGCGGCGATTTCGTGACGGCACCCGAGATCTCACCCGTCTTCTCGCGCGTCGTCGCGCGGCAGGTGGCGTCGGTGCTTGAGCAACTGTCGACGCCCTCCGTGCTCGAGCTTGGCGCAGGGAGCGGCGCGATGGCGGTCGAGATCTACAAGAAACTCAGGGAGCTCGGGGCGGCGCCTGAAAAGTATCGGGTCCTCGAAGTCTCGCCCGATCTTCGAGAGCGCCAGCAGCGGCGGGTCGCCGAGCAGCTGCCGGATGACGTCGAGCGCTTCGAGTGGATAGACGATATTCCCGAGGCGATGTCCGGGGTCATCGTCGCAAACGAGGTGCTGGATGCTCTGCCGGTAGAGCGATTCGAGATGCGCGGCGTCGACGTGCTTCAACATCGCGTGTCCACGGATGGCGATGGTTTCGTCATACGGTCCTCGGAAGCGCCCACGGTGCTGATTGAGGCCGTGCGGGGCATCGAGTCGGACAGGGGTCAGAGATTGCCGGCAGGCTTCTGCTCGGAAATCTGTATCGCCGCCTCGGACTGGACCGCGAGGCTCGCATCGAGCCTTCAGCAGGGTGCCATTTTCCTTTTCGACTACGGTGTTGGACGAGATGTCTACTATGCGCCGGACCGCGACGGCGGCTGGTTGCGCTGTTACTTCAGGCACCACGTACACAGTGATCCGCTGGTCTACCCCGGTATCCAGGACATCACCGCGTGGGTCGACTTCTCGCTGGTTGCCGAGGCAGCCGTCGCTGCCGGCGCTGAAATTGGCGGATTTGTGACGCAGGCACACTTTCTATTGGCTGGCGGACTCGACGCCGAGCTTCACTTGATGCAGGATGCGCCGCTGGACGAGCAGCTCGAGCTTGCGTCGGCGGTAAAGACGCTGACGCTGCCCGGCGAGATGGGCGAGCACGTCAAGTGTCTCGGGTTGGTCAAAGGTGACGTTCGAACGCCGGACGCCCTGACGATGATGGACATTACTCACACGCTGTAAGGCGTCCCTGCAGGAACACCGCATATGACCTGGCTACAAGTCGTCGTGCTCGCTATCGTGCAGGGCATCAGTGAATTTCTCCCGATCTCGAGCTCAGGCCACCTCGTGCTCGTTCCCGTGGCGTTCGGCTGGAGCGACCAGGGGCTGGCCTTTGACGTTGCGGTGCATTTCGGTTCCCTGCTCGCCGTCTGTGCGTATTTCTGGTCCGACATCGTCGCCCTCGTTCGCGGCGGACTCCAGGTCGTGGGTTTTCGACAGGACACACCGGAATCGAGAATGGCGCTGGCTATCGGTCTGGGCACGATTCCGGCCGCCGTTGCCGGCCTGACGCTCGCCGGCTGGATCGAGACCAACCTTCGCAGTCCATCGGTCATCGTATTCACGCTGGCCGGCTACGCCATCCTGATGGTGCTGGCTGACAAGCTGTGTCGACGCGATCGCTCGGTCGCCGACGTGACGCTAAAAGACGCTATCGTCATCGGCTGCGCCCAGGCGCTGGCGCTGGTCCCTGGCACGTCACGCTCCGGCGTGACCATCACGGCCGGACGCATCCTGGGCTTCGATCGGCGGGACGCGGCTCGCTTCTCGTTCCTGCTGTCGGTTCCGGTGATCCTGCTCGCGACGGTCTACGAGTTCGGCTCTCTGATCATGGGCGACGCGATCGTGCCCTGGTTGCAGCTCTTCGTCGCCGTAGTTGTCTCAGCGATCGTTGCCTACATCAGCATCGACTTCTTTATGCGCGTCGTGACGAAGATCGGCCTGATGCCGTTCGCAATCTACCGCCTCGTCCTGGCGGCCATCATCCTTTACGTGCTCGTCTGACCTCGTCCCGGATGGGCGCAATGGCGTCGACGCGGGCGCGCCTGATCCGGGCCGGGATATCCTCGCTCGCGCCCTGGCTGGCGATCGCGGCCGCGTCAACATTGCTGGCCGCCGCAAAGGCACGCCGGAAGTAATCCACCTGGGGATAGTCTCGGTCCTCGAGACCCTTGCGTCCGCGCGCGTCCGCCTCGCAGGTGACAAGAAATTTCTCGAAGCGCTCCGGGCGACGGAACGCGTCTGCGGCCTCAATGACGCGCAGCACCGTGTCAGCGCGCAGTTCAAAGGCTCGATGACAGTGCAGATGATAGTTCGCAACGAGTTTGCCGAGCTCGCGGTACGCCTTCGGGATCGGAAAGCGTTCGGCCATCTCGTCCACGAGCCTCGATCCTCGTTGCTCGTGGCCCGGGTGTGACGGCAGGTCTTCGGCTCTCGTCGTGCCTTTGCCGAGGTCGTGTACCAGCGCGGCGAAGCGCACGTCACCGTCGACCGACAGGCGCTCCGCCTGGTCCAGCACCATCATCGTATGCAGGCCGGAGTCAATCTCCGGGTGCCACTCTTTCGTTTGCGGAACGCCGAACAGACGATCGACTTCCGGGAAGATAACGGCGAGGGCACCACAGTCGCGCAGGACCTCGAAGAACACGCGGCAGTCGCGCCCGCAGAGCGCGCTCTCGGTCTCCTTCCAGACGCGGTCCGGCACGAGCGCGTCGACTTCGCCGTTCTTGACCATGTCGCGCATCAGCCCCAGCGTCTCGTCGGCCACGCGGAAACCGAGGTGATGAAACCTGGCGGCAAACCTGGCGACTCGAAGGACGCGCACCGGGTCCTCTGAGAATGACGAAGAAATATGCCGAAGCGTTCTGTCCCGTAAGTCGTCGAGCCCGCCGTAGGGGTCGATAAGCTGGCCGTCCTCATCCTGCGCCAGCGCGTTGATCGTCAGGTCTCGCCGCTTCAGGTCGTCCTCGATGCTTACGTCCGGTGACGTGTTGAAGGAAAAGCCGTGATAGCCGGCTGCGGTCTTTCGTTCCGTTCTCGCCAGCGCGTATTCTTCGCCGGTCTCGGGGTGCAGGAATACCGGGAAATCCTTGCCCACCGGCCGATAGTTCAGCGCGAGCATGTCGTCCGGCGTACTGCCCACGACGCACCAGTCGCGTTCTGCGACCGGCAGTCCGAGTTGCGCATCACGAACGGCGCCACCAACGAGGTACACTTGCATGCGTGGAGTCTAGCAAAGCTTGCCAGTGTCGATTTTGAAAGCGATCCCAGTCCTCGTCGCGTGCGGGTGCCTCTCTGGGTGTTACTACGTTCAGGCCGCGAAAGGGCACATCGACCTGATGAGCAAACGGGAGCCGATCGAGGCGTTGCTCGAAGACTCAGCGACAGAGCCGGACCTCGCGCGTCGACTCCGGCTTGTGACGGAGGCGCGTGAGTTCTCGATTCGAGAGCTCGGTCTGCCGGACAACGACAGCTATCGGACCTATGCGGACCTCGGCCGACAGCAGGTGCTATGGAACCTGTTTGCGACGGAGGAATTCTCGCTGGAACCCAAGACCTGGTGCTACCCGATCGTCGGCTGCTTGGCCTATCGCGGTTACTTCAACAACGAGACGGCACGCCGTAAGCTCGAGGATCTGCAGGTCGATGGTTACGACGTCGCGATGGGCGGCGTGACGGCGTATTCCACACTCGGCAAGTTCGACGACCCGGTGCTGAACACGATGATGGCCTGGGATGACGTACATCTCGTCGGCGTCCTGTTCCACGAGCTCGCTCACCAGGTGATCTACATCAAGGACGACACGACCTTTAATGAGTCGTTCGCTACGGCCGTAGAAGAAGCGGGACTCGAACGCTGGCTTGCCAGCCGCGGCGAGAGCGAACTGCTGGCCAGTTTCCACCGACGCAAGGCTCTCGAGAAAGACATCTTCAGCCTGGTCGACGAGGCGCGTGCCGACCTCGAGGCCGTTTTCGCGGGTTCAGATCCGCAGCAGATGCGCCGCGCCAAGCAGGCGATCTTTGAGGATCTGTCAGCCGCCGTCGCGTCTCGGCTGGAAGAGAGCGGGTTGCCCGCGCGCCACTGGTTGGTGGGTGAACTGAACAACGCGAAGCTGGTGCCGCTGGCGCTCTACGAGTCGCGCGTACCTGCCTTTCAGGCTTTACTGGCGCAGTGTGACGGCGACTTCGATTGCCTGTACACCGAGGTGAAGCGCATCGGCGCCTACGACGCCGATCAGAGGAACGCAGAGCTTCAGGGCCTGGCACAGAGTGCCAGGCCCTGAGCCATTGCCTAACGGAACTGAAGCATCAGCGAGCGGTCGCCTCGCTGTACGAGCAGGAACAGGATCGCCTGACCCTCGGCGCGATCGTTAAGCTCGGCGAGATTGCGCACGGCCCGACGATTCACGGCCTTGATGATGTCGCCCGCCCGCAGGTCTCGCTGGGCGGCCGGGCTGCCGGCTTCGACTGAGACGACTTCCACGCCGTTTCCGGCGCTGGCGGTAGCGTTATTCGCGAACTGCGCGCCGACGAGGCCCGGGTGAATCGCGGCGCCGACCGTCTGCACGGACTGCTGCTGCCCCAGTGCCGCCGTCGCGTTGCGGCGATCGCCGTCACGAATGAACGTGATGTCAACTTCATCGCCGGATTGCAGCAGGCCGATCGTATTGGCCAGTTTCGCAGCGCCATCGATCTTCTCGTCGTTGACCCCGATGATGATGTCGCCGAGTTCCAGTCCGGCCTTCTCGGCAGCGGAGCCCGATTCGACGCTCGTGACGACGGCGCCGCTGGTGACGTCGGTGTTTAGCGCCTTGGCTGCTTCAGCATCCACGGACTGGATCGAGACGCCGAGCAGGCCGCGACGGACTTCGCCGAAGTCCAGCAGCTGCCTCATGATCGACTGTGCGATCTCGGAAGGCACAGCAAAGCCGATGCCGACGTTGCCGCCGGTGCGGCTGATGATCGCCGAGTTGATGCCAACGAGCTCGCCGCGCATGTTGACCAGCGCGCCACCGGAGTTACCCGGGTTGATCGATGCGTCGGTCTGAATAAAGTCCTCGTAACTATCGCGGCTGATGCCCATGCGGCCGAGTGCGCTGACGATGCCGGACGTCACGGTGTGGCTCAGCCCGAACGGATTGCCAATGGCGAGAACAAAGTCGCCGACTCGAACTTCGTCCGAGTCGCCGATCGGCATTTCCTTCAGGCCGTCAGCATCGACCTTGATAACGGCAATGTCCGTCGCCGCGTCAGAGCCGACGATTTCGGCGTCGAAGACCTGGCCGTCACGAAGGGAAATCTGGATTTTGTCGGCATTCTCGACGACGTGGTGATTGGTCAGAATGTAACCGTTCTCGGCATCCACGATGACGCCGGAGCCGGCGCTGGCGACCTCGCGGGAGCGGCCCTGCGGGGTATCCGGCAGGCCGAAGAAGCGGCGGAACGCGTCGTCACCGAGCGGGTTGCGCTGCGATACGATCTGACTGACGCGGATGTTCACGACGGCCGGGGACACTTCTTCCACCAGCGGCGCGAGGCTCGGCATTTCCTTGCCATTGATCGATGTCGGTATGCCTGCCCAGACCGCTGTCGACAGGACCAACAGCGCGGCAGCCAAATGTAAACGGACGTTCTTCATTTACGTTCTCCGAAGCAGTAGCGTGCGCATCCAGCGCTTCAATTGATTATAGACCGTTAGGGGGTCGACACTTGGCCCGGGCCGAAGTTCCGACCCGGGCGGCACGCAGTCGACCGTATTATATGGATCGCGGTCTGTGCCCGACCGCGGGTTGGTCGCCAGGTCAGGCAGCCTCAACCGTGATCTTGCGAGCCTGGACCTCAGCCAACTTCGGAATCCGAACCTCGAGGATACCGTTCCTGCTCTGCGCCCGAATCGCGTCGACGTCTGCCATCTCGGGCAGCGAGAACCGTCGGTCGAAGCGGCCGCTGGCGCGCTCGTTCCGGGTCAGCGTTGCTTCTTCACTGTTCTCGAACGCGGGACGCTCGCCTGAGATGCTCAGGATGCCCTTATCCGAGCTGATTTCTATCGCAGACGACTCGACACCCGGCAGATCCAGCCGGACCAGGAAGGCGTCGTTGTACTCGATAATATCCGTTGCGGGCTGCCAGCCAGTGGCGGTGCCTGCCCTGCCGAGGTCGTGATTCAGAAAATCGGCGATCCGGAAAGGCTCAAATCGTGTCATTTTCATCGTAAATCTCCCAATTTCATTGCCCGTTTCCGGGCCCAAACAAGCTTAGATATTCCGGGATTTTGGGCCGGGTCGAAGGCAATTCAAGAGGGCATTTCGAGGGCTATCTGGCCCAAAAAGCCCATATTTTTACACGACATAACAGCCACTACATGTTGTGATTGGCGTGTGTAGCAAATGTGTCACATTTTTTTTTGGAAATTTAAACTAATTTGTTCCATCAATCGTATAAATATCTGTTTTTAATGAATAATCGAACAATGCAAAAATTTGCGTTAATGCTTGACACACGCGTCGGCGGGGCATAATCTCTACACCCATCGGACACAACATCTTGTGTCTACTCAGCAGGGTTTTCGAAGCCACTTCTGGCTTTCGCGGCGCACTATGGCGTGCTGCGAGGGGGTTTCTTTCGCTGTTGAAATCTAACGAATTTATTGCGCCCGCAAGCGGCGCACTTGGGGAGAACGAACGGAAATGAAGTCCGCAGTCCACTTGAACGCCAGCACCGTCAACGACATCGAATTCCAGCCAGCCTCGCTGGACATTTGGGACTCCAAATATCGGCTGTCGTCGAAAGACGGAGAGCAGATCGACCAGACAATCGACGATACGTACCGCCGCGTTGCGGAAGCGTTGTCGAAAGTCGAGGCTGACTCGAAGCAGCAGTACTTCTACGAGGAGTTCCTGTGGGCGCTGCGCAGCGGGGCTATTCCGGCGGGCAGGATCATGTCTAACGCTGGCGCACGCGAGCACAAGCCGGCGACGTCGACGATCAATTGCACCGTGTCGGGCACAGTCGGCGACTCGATGGACAACATCCTGAACAAGGTCCACGAGGC
>JASJBE010000148.1 GCA_030066655.1 Woeseiaceae bacterium
AGCGCACGCGCCTCGGCACGCTCTTCGTCGTTACCGACAACTCCGATGCACTGACCGTCGGCGAATTCGTCTCGATCACGATCGAAGGCGCTGCGACGGCCGACGCCGTTATGCTGCCGCCCGCGGCGCTGACTGCGCGCGATCGACTCTGGGTGGTCGACGGCGAAACGCTCGCGGACCGCAAGATCGAACTGCTCGGCAGAGACGGCGATGCCGTGATCGTCAGCAACTTCGATACCGCTGATGGCGTCGTCGCTATTCCGCCGCCGGACGCGCGCATCGGCTTGCCGGTCAGGCGCATCAACGGCGCCGCCGTAGCATCTGCCGGCGCGGTAACAGGTGCTGCGAACGCCGCCGCCGGTGGGGTGGTCGGTGCTTCAAAGTAGCGACAACAAGGGCCTGATCAGCTGGTTCATCCGCAACCCGGTTGCGGGCAACCTGCTGATGATCGTGCTGCTCGTGGGCGGCGCAATGTCGGCTGTCAACCTGCAGCGACAGGTCTTTCCGACAATCTCACCGGGCACCGTGGATATCACCGTTCCATTTCCTGGCGCGACACCTGCCGAAGTGGAGGAAGGCGTCACGCGGCGCGTCGAAGAGGCCGTGCTCGGTATCGATGGCGTTAAGCGCGTAACGTCCACCGCCTCCGAGAACGTCGGCCGCATTGTCGTCGAGACCAGCGACTTCGCCGACGTGGATCTCGTCAAGGACGACGTCGAATCCGCCGTCGATCGCTTGAGCGACTTTCCACCGGAAAACGCCGAGAAGCCGGTCGTCGTTGCGCCCAAGCCAACCGGGAGTGTCGTGACCCTTGCAGTGGTCGGCGACGTCGGCCCGATGGCGCTGCGCAAGGCTGCTGAGAGCATCGAACGTGACCTGCTGACGCAACCCGGTATCTCGCTTGTCGCGCTCGAAGGCGACCGCGATTTGGAGATCTCGATCGAAGTCAGCGAGGAGACGCTTCGGCGCTATGACCTGACGTTCGCCGACGTCGCGAACGCCGTGCGCCGTTCCTCGCTGGATCTCGCTGGCGGTTCGATCGTGTCGAGCTCCGGTGAGATATTGCTGCGGACCAACCAGAAACGACAGACCGGCGAGGAGTTCGAGTCGATCGTCGTTCGAACGCTGCCGGACGGCTCGGTCATTACGCTTGCCGACATCGCGACGGTCCGCGACGGATTTGTGCGGGAACAGCTCAGCAACCTGTACAACGGTCGCCCCGCCGTGTTCGTCAGGGTCTCGCGCGCCGAGGCTGAGGACGTACTGAAGGTCAAGACCGCGGTCGACAATTATCTCGCGGGCTTCACGCCACCGGCGGGCATCGAGCTCGTTCAGCTTCGCGACGAAACGCAGCTGCTGCGTGAGCGCGTCAACCTGTTGCTCCGAAATGGCGCCTTCGGCTTCGCGCTGGTCTTCCTGTTCCTCGTGCTGATGCTCGACCTTCGCCTTGCGGTCTGGGTCAGCATGGGTATTGCGACCGCTTTCGCTGGCGGCTTTATGGTGTTCGGTGCGCTCGGCGTCACTGTGACCATGATCTCGCTGTTCGGGCTCATCATCGTGCTCGGTCTCGTCGTCGATGACGCCATCGTGATCGGCGAGAACATCGATGCAGAGCGTCAGAAGGGCGGCTCCGGAGCGGACGCCGCAGCACGCGGCGCAAAGCGGATGTTCGCGCCAGTCATCGTCGGTGTATTGACCTCGGTGGCGGCCTTCGCGCCCTTGTTGGTAACCGGTGGAACCTTCGGTGACATCACGCGGGCAATCCCGCTGGTCGTCATCAGCGTCCTGCTCGTATCGGTACTTGAAGCGTTCTGCATCCTGCCATCGCATCTGAGCAGCGGCGGTCCCTGGTCCCGCGGCATCGTCAAGCGCATCCAGCTCAAGATCGCTGGCGGCGTCGATTTCGTCAGGGAACGAGGCGTGCGACCCGCCGTCGCGTTCACCTCCAGATGGCGTTATGCAACGGTTGGCGTCGCGTTCGCGTTCTTCGTCTTGTGCATCGGGCTCGTGCAGAACGGCCACGTGCGCTTCATTTTCTTCCCGGCCGTCGAGGGCAACAGCCTGACCGGGGCGCTGGTGATGCCGGAAGGCACGCCGTATGAACGGACGGAATCGGCAGTCAAGCGGATGAAGGCCGCCGCTTACGAAGTGGCCGACCAGATGCAAGAAGAAACCGGCGAATCGATTCTCGTCGCAGTGACGGCCACCGCCGGCGGCCGTGCGTCGACCAACGGCGGCCCCGGCGCCCAGAGCAGCTTCCGGACCTCGGAGAACATCGGTCAGATTCGCATCGAGTTGACACCTTACGGTGAGCGCGTCACGCCGGCAGCCGAGATCGAACGACGCTGGCGGGAACAGACCGGCACGATCGAAGGCGCCGAACGCGTGAGCTTCAGCTCGAGCTTCGTCCGCTTCGGTTCGGACGTCGAATTCGAGCTCGCGCACCAGGACGAGGCCGAGTTGATTGCGGCCGCCGACGACATGAAGCTGCTGCTCGCCGGCATCGACGGCGTCAACCAGATCGAGGACAGCTTCGA
Organism: Woeseiaceae bacterium; assembly: GCA_030066655.1. GTDB lineage: Bacteria > Pseudomonadota > Gammaproteobacteria > Steroidobacterales > Woeseiaceae > UBA1847. The sequence goes on from JASJBE010000148.1 coordinate 2,538, forward strand.
CCTCGGAAAACGCCAGCTCGTCTTCGAGTTGACCGCCGCCGGTCGTGCGGCCGGCCTTCGCGAGGCCGATATTGCCGTGCAGGTGCGCCAGGGCTTTTTCGGCGAGGAAGTTCAGCGAATTCAGCGCGGCCGTGAGGAAGTCCGCGTCTACGTGCGTTACCCGGAAGCCACGCGGGCCAGTCTTGATGCGCTGGACAACTTCCGCGTCCAGCTACCCGACGGCGGCAGTGCGCCCCTGTTCACCGTTGCGAGCGTCGAGGAAAGCCGCGCGTACTCGTCCATCGAACGCATCGACGGTCGTCGCGTTGTCACCGTCAGTGCAGATGTCGACGAGAGCGTATCGACGCCCAATGTCGTCAACGAAGCGATCGTTGCCGACGTCATGCCAGAACTGGAAGAAGCGCATCCGGGTCTTCGCTGGATCCGAGCCGGTGCAGCCCGCGAACAAAATGAGGATCTCGCACAACTGGGTCGTGCTTTTATCGTCGTCGTGCTGATTATCTTCGCAATGATTGCCACGCAGCTGCGTTCCTACGTGCAGCCGATCGCGATTCTGATCGCCATCCCGCTCGGCGTAGCCGGCGCCATTCTCGGTCACTTCGTGCTCGGTTTCGCGCTGTCGTTTATCTCAATCTTCGGAATCGTCGCGCTGGCCGGTGTCGCCGTGAACGCCTCCGTCGTACTGGTGGACCTTTATAACCAGTATCGTGACGAGGGACGATCGCCGATCACGGCCGCCGCCGATTCGGCAGCGCGACGATTCCGTCCGGTACTGCTGACCACGCTGACAACAGCCCTCGGTCTCGCACCGCTGCTGTTCGAGAAGAGCCCGCAGGCGCAGTTCCTGATTCCGATGGCGGTCAGCCTCGGCTTCGGCATCGTCGTCTCGGCATTTATGGTGCTGTTCGTGACGCCGTCAGTGGCCGTGATAGTCGATGACCTGCGCAAGCTTGTCTCTTCGCGCACATCATCGTCCGCACGAGAAGAACCCGCGACTCAATCCTGAGCAGGTTCTCGGAAATGGGGGAAATGGGGACATTCTGCTTTTTCCCCGGCTAGGAGTTGAAAGTAAGCCTGGCGAAGATGAAAAAGCAGAATGTCCCCATTTACGCCCAGAATGTCCCCAATTACGGAAAGTGTCGGCGCTTGTACTGGTCGAGATCCCAGTTGCCCAGCTCCGCGGCCGCGTCGAATGTGCTCTCGAGGAAACTGAGCAGCGTCGCCTCCGGATCGTCGGAGCGCCTGACGTCTTCATAGCGCAGCACGAACTCTCCGAGATCCTTCGACCACTGTGCCGCGTCCGGTAGAACCCTCGCCTGGTCGAAGCCCTCGGGTGTCGGGTACGCATAGGAATAGAAGATCGGTTCCGGGAAGGCTTCGCCGCCGGGCCAGAAACCTGCGCTGCTGACCTCGTGCGAGTAGGCTTCCTGCGCAACCCACAGCGGCATGTTCGGCAAGCCGCCCGGATGATCGGGCGCCTCACGGCCGGAGAATCGGGTGACCGCGAGGTCGAAACTGCCCCAGAAGAAGTGCGAGGGACTGGCCTTACCGGCAAAGTCTGCGCGGAAGCGACTGAACACGCCGTCGATGAGGTACAGCGCGCGCCAGAAATCGTGAACCGCATCAGGATCGTAGGCCTTGTGCGTACGGTCTTCCGGAAACGGAATCGGGTCCGGCACCTCGTTGGGCTTCGTGTTGATAGCCACGGATGTGTTGAGACGCTCGAGTGCCGACATCACCTGCTGGTAAAAGTCCGCCGTGTCTTTTGGCTCGAGTTTTATCGTCTCGGTCTCGCCGGTGCACTCACGAATGACCAGCTCGTGCTCGACGAAGTCGAATTCAATGCTGAAGTAGCGGTCACCGTGCGGGACGTTGCCCGTTGTCAGGCCCCTCGGCGTGACGTACAGCGTGACGTGCCAGGAGTGGTTCAACCACGGCGACTGCACCATACGGATCTTGCCGATGATCTGCGTCCACATGTGCAAGGTCGCGAGTGAGTCGCTCCAGCTTGCGTAGTCCAGCTCAGGCCAGGCAGCGGGCTTGTTCATTAGGATTCCCGGGAAATGAAAAGGCGGGCCGCCGATGGCGGGTCAGAATGGGGAGATTCTAACCCGTCCACCGGCGTTCCGTAAGGTTGTCTCCCAAGGGATGAGGAGACCAGTCAGCGGAGAATCAGGCAGCCGCTTCCTGTTGTTTCGCTGTTTCGATCTCAGCGTGAATCGACTGCACCAGCTCGCCTGGGATGTCAAGTGATACAGCCAACGCCCGAAGGTACGTCTGGGCCTCGGGGCGTGTTTCATCAATCGCGGCAACGGACGCGGCGTAGACCTCGACGGCCGTTTCCGGATTGTTAACCTGCGATACCAGGGCCTGCATGCCCAATGGATTTTTCAACTCGTCGAACAGCGCGGCCTTGTCCTGCTGGGAGAGACTGAGCTGCTCGGCCTGCTGGAACACGCGGTCCTGTTCCATGCTGTCCATGTGCCCGTCAGACGCCGCCGCCGCGATCATCGCGCGGATGAGAAGCAGCGAGCCGGGGCTGGAGTCGTCCTCGACGACGGCCTCGAATCGATCCTGCGAAATATCGTTCCACTGCTGCGGAGTCGCCGGCAGAGCGCCTGCCGCCTGGCCGCTTGCAGCGACGGGTGCGGACCCTGACGAATTTTGCTGCTTGTAGTTGCTGTAGGCCTTGTAGGCGAGACCACCGACGGCCGCCAGAGCACCAACTTTCAGTGCGCCCTTCGCCATCTTCCTGCCTTTCTTGCCACTGACCGCGCCGACCAGGGCGCTGCCGGCAAGTCCGCCTGCGAAGCCGGATACGGCGCCGCTGCTGGAGAGGCCTTTGACGATTTTGTTGAAGTCCATGCTGTTAAGTCCTTTTTGAGTGGCTATGTAGGTTAGGCAAAGCACGCCTTGAGGAAAATCGGATTTATTCATAGGAAATGATCGGGAAAGCCGAGGTTTCCCGAATACCTTATTCCGATGCTATCGCCGCTGACGACCGGCAGTCACATGGATCTTCGATAACCTGCTTTTATTGGCGATAACACTAGTCAGACACGACCACCGTCTGCGCATATGGCATCCTTCGCCCATGGAGTCCATCTCAATAGGCTGGCGTTCGGCCATCCTGCTTATTGGCGCTATCCAGGGACTGATTACAATCATCGGATTGTGGCGCGTGCCGGTCAATCGGGCGATGAATCGCTTTGTCGCAACGCTGATCCTCGCGTTCATTCTCTGGATGACACCGCAGATCATCGGCTTCGCCGGCTTCTACCAGGCGTTCCCGTGGCTGACGTTCATGCCGAGCAACTGGAGTCTCGGCTACGGCGCGTTGATCTATCTGTACTGCTACTGCCTCGTGCACGGATCGCCGCCGTCGTGGTGGCGCTGGCTGTTCGTCCCGATGTTGATCCAGATCGCGTACTACTCGGTGCTCTTCACGCTGCCGGTCAGTACGCGCTGGGACTGGGACGATGCCGTGCATTCGCCGTACATCGATCCGGTACAGGTGCTGCTCGCGCTCGCGTTCGCGGTTGTCGCTATCGGCATCTCCTGGCGACGGGTCCTGCGGTATCGATCGTGGATGCGGCAAAACGTGTCCAACGGCGAGACGCATGACCCGACATGGGTGCGCCACTACTTCATCGCACTGGTCTTCACGCTTGCCTGGGTGTTCACCGAGTTTCTGTACGACCGGTTCGTTGACCCGGTGTCCTATGTCGAAGGCTTCTACTTCTACGTCTGGATCTCGATAGCGACCTACTGGCTCGGATACGAGGCCTTGCGACACGCGGCACTGCCCAATCCCGTCATGCCGGTGACCTTGGCAGAGGCCGAGCCAGAGCCGGTAGACGACACCGCCCGCCTCGAAGCGCTCGCCGCCAAACTGCAAGCGCTGGTCGAAGGCGAGCGGCTGTACCGCGACCCGGACCTGAGCCTGAAGCGCCTCGCGAGCCGGGTCGGCTCGAATACGTCGACGACATCGGCCGCCATCAACAAGGGGCTGGGTCAGAACTTCAGTGACTTCATCAACGGCTACCGGGTGAACGAGGTACGCGAGCTTATCGCCGAACAGGGCCCGAAAACCCTGCTCGATATCGGGCTGGATGCCGGGTTTTCGTCGAAGACCAGTTTCAATCGTGTGTTCAAACAGCTGACCGGTCAGACCCCATCGGCTTTCAAGACGGCCCTGAAAGGTGCCAAATCATAAAAATGGCGTAGGTATCCCGTTTTTGGGGCGCTTCCCGGATGAACGATCGATAGATTTCGGTCCTCATTTCACACAAACGGACCCTGCCATGACACGCTTTATCCTGTTCTTTCTGCTCCTTCCGATGGTCGCAATCGCCGACCTGCCGAACGTCAAACTGACCGCCGATCAGGTCAAAGAGGATGTTGCGATCCTGAAAGAGGCGCTGACGACGCTACACCCGGGCTACGCACGCTACACCAGCGAGTCACACATGCAGGCCTTCTTTGACCGACTCGACGCGCGGCAACAAAACGGCAGTGACGTTCGCGAGCTGTATATCGACGTGTCCCGGACGCTGGCCGAGCTGCGCTGCGATCACACGAAGGCGGAGATGCCGAAGTCGATGGCCAACTACCGCAAAGAAGAGCCCACCTACCTGCCGTTTCACGCACTGGTCAGGGACGGTCGGATGTTCGTGCGGTTCAGCGGTGACGAGCGCCTCAAGGTGGGCTCGGAGATCGTCAGCATCAACGGACGCTCGGTGTCCGACATCATCCAGGACATCCTGCCGTTAATCCCGGTCGACGGATTCACGGACTATGTCCGTGAAGAAGCCCTCGGCCGGACCGGCGAGTGGCAGGGCGGCGCGCTCGATAACTTCCTGCCGATGCTTTACGGGGAGTCTACGTCATTCGAACTCGACGTCCGCGATACGAAGACAGGCACGCAGACATTGACGTTGCCCGCGCTCACGTTTGCCGACTGGCTCAAGCTCGATACCGAGGTCGGCCGGCAGTACAGGAACTTCGGTGACGACGACCAGGTCCGCCTCAGCTTCCCCGAGAAGGGCGTTGCCTATCTCGCCGTCGACACGTTCGTCAACTACCGAAAGCCCGTCGATCCTGACGACATCTACGGCGCCGTCTTTTCAAAGATCGCTGACAACGACGCCGACACGCTGATCCTTGACCTGCGCGAGAACGGCGGCGGCTCAACGGACGCCTCCACCGGGCTGCTGCGTTACGTCATGGACCGCCCATTCAAGGTGTACCGGGAAGTCCGCGTGCGCCGCATCGACTACGGCGACTTACGGCCGCACATGAACACCTGGGAGCAGGCGGCACTGGATCCCGACCCTGCCGCATTCAATCAGACAGACGACGGCTGGTTCGTCCTTAAACCGGGCGTGCCCGGCATCGACGTGGGCGAGACGACACCGGTCGCGGGTGCTTTTGACGGTCGCCTGATCGTGCTGACCGACAACGCGAACTCATCGGGCTCGACGTCGTTGCTGACCGTGCTTCGCTCCCGCGACAATACCGAGCTGGTTGGCGAGCCCACGGGCGGCAACCCGGACGGCCCGACAGCGGGCATCATGTTCTTCCTGAAGCTGCCGAACAGCGAGATCACCGTGCGCGTGCCGTGGTTCCTGCAGATCTCCGACTCGGCTGAGCGCTACTACGGCCAGGGCCTGAGCCCGGACGTGCCGGTCACGACCAGCATCGAGGACGAGTTGAACGGCGTCGACCGCAGCCTGGAAGCGGCGATCGATCTGGCGAGCCGCTGATGAAGATGCTTGCCGCTCGCCCGAGCGCGGCGCAGACGTTAGCATAGCCGTCACAATTACAGCGGGCATCGCCTGACGATGGGAGCGACATGATGGCATTGAAATGGTCTGTACTGGCCGTGGCGATATTCGCAATGACGGGCTGCGGTTCCGAGTCGTCGGCTCCGGA
>JASJBE010000037.1 GCA_030066655.1 Woeseiaceae bacterium
TAATTATGGCTAGTTTTTATTATTTATTTCATATAGTTACGATACTTTTCTAGTTTCTGTCGATGAGTCGATACGCGTCAAAAAACCGCCATCGGGGTGTCGCGGTCGGACTTCGGAGCGACGGGTGTCATTTTTCCGTCACCGCGCCGAACCTGCGCGAGTGACGGAACCTCGACGCATCAGGCAAACGTGTCGAGCAGCCCGCGACTCAGCCGAACGGCCTGACGCGGGTCTGACGTGACGTCGGGCTCGTCACCCCGACGGCCCGTTGCACGGGCCTCCATGATGTCTTCCGGCCGGGACGGCTCGGCTCCATCGCCGTCAGGGGCGCCCTGGTCCGGCGCTTGCTGGTCGACCGAGGTGTTGCCCAGATCGATGCCGTTCTGCTCCAGCAGCAGCTTCAGCCGCGGCAGCGCCTGTTCAATGGCGTCCCGCGTGATCGCGTGCTGCGCGACAAAGGAGACGTTCGCCGTACCGTCCTCAACGCTGACCTTGACCCTCAACGGGCCCAGTTCGGCCGGCGACAGGCGCAGGTCGACATTCTGCAGTCGATTGTTCGCCATCATGACGACGCGCTCATTGAGCCGGTCGCCCCAGGCCGCTTCCCGCACCGGCACATCGATACTGCCCGGCAATGGCTTGCTGCCGGCATCGAGCGGCTGGAACGCCTGGTTAGTGGCGACATTGGCCGCACTTTGCTGCGGCGCCGCTACCTGGAAGCCACCGGGGGAAGGTTTGAAGTTCAGCATCGACTCCTGCCGGAGCAGTTCCGATGCTATGACGTCCGGGCGCGGCTGGTTGACCCGCTGCGGATCGGTCATGGTGACGTCCAGGTCGACGACGGTCGGGCTCAGGCGCGCCTCGCTCGACGGCTGGGGCTGACCGACCCCGATAGGACGCAGTCGCTGGCTCTTGCCGTCGAGGATGGTTCCGTCAATGCGGGCCATCGGTGCGGGTACCGGCGTAGCGGCCGCGCTCAGTGATTCGGTCCGCGTCGCCACGGCTATCGCCTGTTCGGCTGACCGCTGCTTGCCGTCCAGGAAATCCGTAAGGCGCTGCAAATCCGCCGTCCGGATGTCGCGCTGCTCGGCGAAGGATTCGATTTTCTCCGCCGGTACGTTAACGAGCGCAGACAGGCGCTCGATCAGTGCCTGGCGATCGGCGCCGGGACCGGATTGCAGGAGGCCCGCTGCGGAGTCAGAGGGTGCGGCTGCGGCTTCAGCGCCGACCCTTGGCGCGGTCGCTGCCAGGATCGTATCCGGGGCTTTAGAAAGCTCGGGCGCATTCAAAGGCACAATCGATGGCGGCAACGTCGAGATCTCAGTCTCGAACGTGAGTCCCGGCGGCAAGTCGACTTCGACCGGGAGGTCAATCGGCAGGCCCGCATTCAGCGCAACGTCCGTTTCAGGCGTCGTGGGCAGCGAGCTTGCGTCTTCAGGCAACAGGTTGCTGGCCCCGGGCAGGGTCTCACCCGATGCCAGGAGATTGCGCAGCTCGTCCATGACCGCCTGCAAATCGACCGGCAATTCCTTGCCGTCAAACGGCGGCCATTCGCCGCCCCGAGCGAGGATGTCCGAGGCGTCCACCGGCCATTCGACGGCCTCGCCACTGCCGTCAGCGGGCATCCACTCACCGGATTCCGGTGGCGATACCAAGGGCTCGCGGAAGACCTTCATCGCATTCGAGAAAGCGGCGACGGGCTCTGTGGCCTCGCCGGGCAGCAGTTTTGAGGCACTGCCCTGCAACGGGTTAACGGTGGTGTTTGACGGAAGCGTGAATGTCGGAGTCATAGCCTGGTCTCGATGGGTTGAATACTTTGATCGGTCTAACGCAGATAGAGCAAGAAGCGTGCCAGCTGATCACCGTACTGGCTTGTTAACAGGCCCTAATCGGGGTCAAAACGCTTAGCGATCGGGCGACGGTCATCGGCAATGCGCTGCGCCTGCCGGTCGGCGGCCTGCCGTTCCTCCTTCTGGTAGCGCTCGCGCACGCGTTCCAGTGATTCCAGCCGGTGCTTTTTGGACATCCAGTGCCGGCGGTGGCGTTCCAGCGTCTGTTCGCACTCGTTGATGATCTGCTGCTGCGCCGCGACGGCCTGGTCCAGCCGGTCCAGGAAAGACTGGTAGTCCTTCAATTGCGCCGCGCTGGTGATTCGGGCGTTGGACGCATCCCGGGAGTAGTTGTGGCGATAGGCCGACAGTTCGCCGAGCCTGTCGATCTGCTCGTTCAGCTGCCTCTGTGACGCACCCGTGGCTTCGGCGTAACGTCGCTCCTCGGAGGCAGCCAGCTTGACGATCTTTTCGAACTTTGCGGAACGCCTTCGCACCTTAAGCCTCTACCGGCGCCGCGGCTTCCTGAAGCCCTTCCTGCGGATCTTCGAATATCGCGCGCAGCTCCCTGACGCTCTCGTCGAAGGAGACTTTCTTCGCATAGTGCTGCCTCAGGAATTCAACGATGCCCGGCCACAGCTTCAGCGCCTCATCGAGCTCGGCGTTGGTGCCCGGCTGGTAGGCGCCAACCGCCACGAGGTCGCGATTCTGCTGGTACGTCGAATAGACGTGCCTGAACCGGGAGACAAGCTGCTGGTGCTCGACGTCGACGATATTGTTGAAGGCGCGACTGATCGACGATTCGATGTCGATCGCAGGATAGATGCCCGCGTCAGCCATGTCCCTCGACAACACGATGTGGCCGTCGAGGATCGCGCGCGCCGCGTCGACGACGGGATCGTTCTGGTCGTCGCCCTCGGCGAGAACGGTGTAGACCGCGGTGATCGAGCCCTGCCCCTTAAGGCCGTTGCCCGCTCGCTCAACAAGCTGCGGCAGTTTGGCAAACACCGAGGGCGGATAGCCCTTCGTAGCCGGGGGTTCGCCAATGGCCAGCGCTATCTCACGCTGCGCCTGCGCGAAACGCGTCAGCGAATCCATCAATAGCAGGACGTTCTTGCCCTGGTCCCGGAAATGTTCGGCGATAGCTGCCGTCATCCACGCGCCGTGCATGCGCATCAGCGGCGTGTCGTCGGCCGGTGTCGCGACGACGACCGATCGCCGCATCCCCTCGGTGCCGAGCGAGTCTTCGATGAACTCCTTGACCTCGCGGCCACGTTCGCCGACCAGTCCGACAACGACGACGTCGGCCTCGGTATTCCGGGTCATCATGCTGAGCAACATACTCTTGCCGACGCCACTGCCGGCAAACAGTCCCATGCGCTGGCCGCGACCGATCGACAACAGCGAGTTGATCGAGCGAACACCGACATCCAGGGATTCCCTGATCGGTTGTCGGTCCAGCGGATTGATCGGTGCGCCGAACAGCGACACGCGATGCCCGTCGATGATGGGCGGACCGCCGTCCAGGGGCTTGCCCCGGCCATCGAGGACGCGGCCCAATAGCTCGTCGCTGACGAGCACCTCGGGCGTGCCCGAGACCGGAATCACCCTCGCGTTTGGAACCACGCCACGCATGTCGCCGACCGGCATCAGGTACAGGCGCTCACCGGCGAAGCCGACGACCTCGGTCTCGACGCGCCGACCGTCGTCGGCGACGACGTCGCAACGACCGCCGAGCGCCGCGTGGCAGCCCTCGGCTTCCATCGCGAGACCAACCGTGCGGCGCAGCACGCCTTCGACGATAAGATCTGTACGCTGTTCTTTCGCCCGGGCCATGTAGCGGTCGAGGCGCGTCACAGCCTGTCGGCTGCGGTCCTTTTCGGGTCCGGGCAGGGGTTTATCGCTCATGATTTTCTCTCATCGCCGGCGATCGACGTGATCAGCGCGTTCAGGCGCGACTCCGCCGTCGCATCGATTTGTGAATTCTCGGTCGTAACGTGGCAGCCGCCTCGTGACAACAGCGCGTCTTCGACGATCTGCCAGGCGGGTTGCCGATCGGACATGGCGAGTGACTCCCTGACCAGCGTTGCGTCGTCGGGATGCAGGTGAACTTCGACCTGCCGGCTCGCCGCGGGCAGGATTTTGAGCGCCTCGCGGACGACGCCGATGATGTGCGTCGGGTCGGCGCGGATCTCGCGGCGGAACAGCTGTCGAGCGACAAGCATCGCGAGGTCGACGATCTGGTGCTCCACTTCGTCGTCCAAGGTTTCGAACGGCTGTGACAATGAGTCCAGCAGGCTGTCGAGATGCTCGCAACGTTCGCGGATCGCTTCTCTGCCGGCTGCCTCTCCGTCGGCGAGACCTTTCTTCCACGCCTCCTCGTAGGCGTCCTTCTGCAGGGCCTCGAGACGGCCTGCCGTCATGTAGCCGTTGCCGTCGCCCCCGTCGATAGCGGGGACGTCCCAGCGAACGGCGCCCGATTCCTCAGACATAGACTTCCCCGTCGAGTCCGAGGTTGATCTCGCCACTCTCGGCGAGACGCCTCGCGACTTCGAGGATTTCTTTCTGCGCGGTCTCAACGTCGCTGAGCTTGATCGGGCCTTTCGCCTCCATGTCTTCCTTCAGCAGCGTCGCCGCCCGCTTGGACATGTTGCTTAAGATCTTTTCGCCAACGGCCGGGTCGCAGCCCTTCAGCGCGACCACCAGCAGGTCGTTGGAGATCTCGCGGAGTAGCGACTGGATGCCCTTGTCGTCGACGCTCAGCAATGTCTCGAAGACGAACATCATGTCTTCGATGCGCTCTCCGAGATCGGCATCGCGTTCCTTGATCTCGTCCATGATCGTGTCGCCGCGTTCATTCTGAATCGCATTGACGATGTCGGCAGCGCACTTGTCTCCGCCGACCTTGAAGGTCTCTCCGCCCGACGTGCTCGAGGACTTCGCGGCGATCAGCGCCTCGATCTCCGCCAGCGCCGATTGCTGTACGTCGCTCAAGTTCGCGACGCGGATAATCATGTCAGTCTGCAGATCATGGGGCAGCATCTGAACGACCTCGGCCGCAATGGTCGGGTCGAGGTAGGCAAGCACGATAGCCACGATCTGCGGGTGCTCATCCTGAATGATGTCGGCCACCTCACGGGCGCTCATCCAGCGCAGTGAATCGAGGCCGTGCGAGCTGCGACCGGTCATCATCCTGTCGACGAACGCATTGGCCTTGGACTCCCCCAGCGCGTTGCCGAGCAGCTTGCGCATCTTGGATTCGGTGTTGACGCCCAGTGAGGTCTGGTCCTCGACCTCGGTGATAAAGCTGTCGAGCATCCAGTTCGCATCGTTCTTGCTGACGGCCTTGAGGTTGGCCATCGCCTCACCGACGGCCTGTACCTCGTCGGCGCCCATGAACTTCAGGATTTCGGACGCTTCGTCCTCACCCAGCGTCATCAGCAGTAGCGCGGCTTTTTCAGTGCCGCTCATTTCCTCTTCGGCTTCAGCCATTGTCGTCTACCCATTGCTTTACGACCTGCGCGACGCGCGCGGGATCGTGGCCACTGATGTTTCTCGCGGCAGCCACCTTGTCATCGAAGTTCGGTGCGGCGAGCGCCGCCTGCCCGCCGGCGACTGCGGGGACGCCACCGCCGGCCGCGAGGGCGACGGCGGCGCGCTGGCCCTCGGCGTGTGACGACACGACGTTGTTCAGCATCGGTCGAACGATGCCGAAGACGATCGCAAGTACAACGGCTGCGCCGAGTACCTGCTTCGCGATGTCACGGACGATCGGTTTCTCCCAGATCGCCGGCGCCTCGATCGGCGTTAGTTCCGGCTTGTCGCGGAACGCCACGTTCCGGACGACGATTGTGTCGCCGCGCGCCGCGTCGAAACCGATCGCGCCCTGCGCAATCTCGGTGAGCGCATCAACATCGGCCTGGGTCAGTCCTGCGCCTTCCGCACCGTCTTCCTGCGTGCTGTCGACGAGCACGGCGACGGACAGTTTCGTGATCGTTGCGGGCTGCGGCTTCTCGTAGCGCAGCGTCTTGGGCACCATCAGGTTCTCGGTGCTGTTGCGCGAGTTGTTCTGCGCCGCCACGTTTTCGGCCTCGGTGGGCGTCGCGCCCCCCGCCTCCGGTGGCTGATTCGTCAATGCGCCCGGCACGCCGGCAGGCGTCGCGCTGCCGCCCGACACGTTGGTCTCACTGATCTGTCGGCTAACGACCGCCGCATTGGCGCCATCGTATTCCTCGCTGGCGACTTCGCGGTGGCTGAAGTCGATGTCGGCCGACACCTGGGCACGGACCTTGCCAATGCCGACATACGGAGTCAGCAGCTGCTCGACCTTGTTGCGCAGGTCCTCCTCGACACTCTGGCGGTACTTCAGCTGGCTCGCAGCCAACGCCTCATTGCCCAGCTTGTTGCCGGACGCCAGCATCCGTCCGTGCTGGTCCATGATCGTGACGTCGGACTGCGACAGGTTCGGTACCGCCGTCGCCACCAGCTGCGAGATCGCGGCCGCCTGCTCCGGGTCGAGCATGCGTCCGCTCTGCGTGCGGAGCACGACCGATGCCGTGGCGCGCTGTTTGTCCCGTATGAACGACGTCTTGTTGGGTAGCGCGAGATGCACGCGTGCCTCTCGAACGGCGCCCAGGTTGCTGATCGTCCGCGCGAGTTCCGCTTCGAGATTCTGGTTTAGCATGCTGCGTTCGACTTCGGCGCTGCGACCGAACGCGCCCTCGTCCATGCTCGACAAGCCCCCGTCAGCGAGGATGCCCTGCGAGCCCAGCTGCATACGAGCTTCGAACAGGCGTCCCTCATCGACCAGTACGCTGCCGTCGACGGGATTGATCTTGTGCTCGATGTTCGCGCCGCGAAGCGCGCTCGCAATCTCGGCCGCCTCGGCGCTGTCGCCGCCGTCGTAGATGGAAATGAAGCTCGGCGTCTGCGACCAGAGGAACACCGCGAGACCCGCGGCCACAGCACCGGCCACGCCGACCAAGAGCATGATCTGCCGAACGGCGGGGATACCCAGGACACTGCCGAGCGCCATGTTGGAAGCGGGAACGGCGGTTGAATCGATTACTTGTGCGTTATCCATGATGAGTTAGTCGTCCTTTGTGCTTACACCGGCATGTTCATGATGTCCTGGTACGCCGTGACCAGTTTGTTGCGCACCTCGGTGACCGCCCTGAAAGACAGGTTGGCCTTCTCCGAGGCGATCATGACTTCGGCCAGGCTCTTGTCGGTCGTACCCTGCTCGAAGCCAACCTTCAGCTCCCTGGATGTCCTCTGCGCGTCGTTAACGGCGTCCAGCGTGCCCTTCAACAGGTCACCGAACTGGGGGCCTGCCGGCTCTGCGGCCTGCGTCGGCGCCTGCGGCATCTGCAGCTGGCGGCTCATGCTGCGGATCTGGCTCAAGAGCTGGTCGGGGCTGATTTCATTCATTGCGGCACTCCTGAACTCGCCGCACCCTCACCGGGGATGGCGATGCCTGCCGCTCGCATTCTTGCGAGCTTGTAACGAAGGGTTCTCGGGCTGATGCCCAGGGCTTGTGCAACGGCGCCACGCTTACCCTGCTGTGCCGTCATTGCATCGATAATCAGCTGGAACTCGCGATGCCGTAAGCCTGCCTGCAGGTCGTCGTCAACCGGTGCCTGCGTCTCGCTGACCGGCGCCGTCTCGAAGGCCAGGTCCTCGGCCGTGATGGTCGGACGCGTCAGCAGGATCAGCGTTCTCTGGACCAGGTTTTCCAGCTCGCGGACATTACCGGGCCAGGAGTGCGCCAGCAGGGCGCGCTCCGCGGACTCGTCGAACGCGATGCTCGTCGTCGGGTCCTGTGAATAGCGTGCCTTAAACATCTCGGCAAGCGGCAGTATGTCGTCGGTACGGTCTCGCAGCGGAGGAATCTGTACCGGGAACACGTTCAGCCGATAGAACAGGTCTTCGCGGAACCTGCCCTCGGCGACGTAACGACGCAGGTCGCGGTTGGTCGTCGCGATGACGCGCACGTTGAGTGGAATTATCTCTCTTCCACCCAGCCGCTCGACCTCCTTTTCCTGTATGACGCGCAAGAGCTTGGCCTGCAGCGCCAGGTCCATCTCCGAGATTTCGTCGAGCAACAGCGTGCCATTGTTCGCCTGTTCGAACTTGCCCGGATGTGCCGCGGCGGCGCCGGTGAACGCGCCCTTCTCGTAGCCGAACAGGACGGCCTCGAGCATGTTTTCGGGGATAGCCGCGCAGTTAATTGCGACGAAGTTCTCGTTGGCGCGGGGACTGCGATCGTGGATGAATCGTGCGACGACTTCCTTGCCGCAACCGCTCTCGCCGCTGATCGTGACCGTCGCGTCGGTGACCGCCACGCGCTCGGCGAGGGCCAACAACCGGGTGCTCGCCGGGTCCTTCGCGATCGGCGAATCGTCCGCGACGCTCGCCTTCAGGTACTTGCCCACCATCGACTTCAGTTCGTCGGCTTCGAACGGCTTGACCAGATAATCGGCTGCGCCGTTGCGCATGACGTCGACAGCGCTCTCGATCGTGCCGTACGCCGTCATCAACACGGCCGGCAGTGAAGGATACGACGTGCGGATCTCCTCCAGGAGCCGGATGCCGTCCATCGGCTCCATCTGCACATCGCTGACGACGAGGCCGACGTCTGCCGATTTGAGAATCTCGAGCGCTGACTCGCCGTTGTCGGCCGTCATGACATCCAGCTCGTCCGAAGACAAGGTATCGAACAGCGCCTCGCGGAGATTCGCGTCGTCTTCGACGATCAGTACGGTTGGGTTCGTCATTCGGCCACCGGTAGTTTCAGGGTGAAGGTCGTGCCGAGGCTCGATGAGCTCACCGTCGCGCTGCCGTTGTGTGCGGCAGCGACGGCCTTGACCACGGACAGTCCGAGCCCGGTGCCCTGCGGGCGCGTCGTGAAGAAGGCGTCGAACACCCTGGGCAGTAGTTCGTCGGGAATGCCGGGACCGTTGTCGCTGACGCTTACGCAGACGTCGTCCGCAACGCGTCGTGCACCGATGATGATGCGGCGTGAACCGGCCTGGTCGGCGTTGTTGACGAGGTTCATCACAGCGCCTTTGAGCGCGTCTGCATTGCCCTCGACACACAGCTTGTCGTCGGCAACGAGGCAGTGCAGCTCGGTTCCGGCCTTGATCTGATCTTCCATGGATGCCGTGGCGCTACGGATCAGCTCGGCAACGTTGACCACGTCGGACGCAGTACGCGGACCGCCGGCGAAGGCCAGCATGTCGTCGACCATGCGGCCGAGGTCGCCGAGGCGCTCGCTGATCTTCTGCGCGATGCGCTGCTGGGAGGCTGTCCCGGTGTCGAGCTGCGCCGCATACAACATGGCCGACGCCAGCGGCGTCCGGACCTGGTGCGCGAACTCGGCGGTCATTTTGCCGATCGACGTCAATCGTTCTCGACGCTGCCGCAGCTCCGACATCTGGCGGCTGTCGGTCACGTCCGCGAGGAGCAGGATTTCGCCGGGCTCATCGCGTAGTCGCCGTCGGGACAGGCTCAGCCAGCGGCCGTCGCGCAGCTGGATGTTGCCATCTTCCGAGCGGCCGCCGTGGACCTCGCGCTGTACGATTGACGCCCACGAGCAGTCGAGCAGCGGCTGACCCAGAAGTTCTGCGGCTTCCGAGTTGTGCTGGATGATCTGGCCCTCGCCGTCAATGACGACGATGCCGCCGGGCAGCGACTCCAAAAGCTCTGCCAGCCGATGGCTGATCTGCTCATTCTTCTCGAGCTGCTTAACGCGCGCAGCCTGCTCACTGTTCAGCGCCCGCGTCAGTGCCTCGACCTTGAACTGCAGGTCGCGATAGGACTGCTCCAGCAGTCCCGACTGGTGATTAAACGCATCGAAAGCGACCTTCAACTGCTCGCGATCCATCGTTGTTGCTACCACGTTGGTCTCCGTAACGTGCTTTCCTGCCCATGAGTAAGCAAGTTACGTGCCACATTAAATTATGAACAATTTCAATTAGTTATGCTTTCAGGGGCCGTCAAGAATCCGTCAAAAATCCGTACAGTGACGAAAAACGGCGTCGCCGGGCGCGTGGCATTGGCAGGTAACCGACTAAAAGTAAGCAGACCCGGGCGAAGGCTGGACATCGATCGGATGCCCCCGGTGCGTGACTGCGCCGCGGGCCGTGTCTCTAAGGGGAAGGAAATCGCCGGGACGTCCCGGCCTGCCGATTAATTCAGCTGATACTTGCCGAGTTTCTCGACAAGCGTCGTGCGGCGCATGCTCAAGAGACGCGCGGCCTTGGCAACGACGCCGCCGGTCGCGGTCATCGCCTGACCGATCAGCTCACGCTCGACCGACGACAGGTGTTCCTTGAGGTTGTCGCAGGTCATCTGCACGGCTTCAGAGACCATGTTCGGCTGGCCGCTGACGCGATTCTCGTCAGCCAGGTACTTCGGCGGGAGATCAGAGACCTCGATCGTGCCCTCCGGCTTGATGATGGCGAGGCGCTCGACGAGGTTGCCGAGTTCCCTGACGTTGCCCGGCCACTGATACGACGCGAGAACCTGCAAGGCCTCCTCGCTGACTCTGAGCTCGGCTTCGCCGGTGCCGGAATAGCGCGTGAACAGCTCGCTGATCAGCTGCGGCAGGTCGGATGCACGCTTTAGGAGCGGCGGCATCTCGATCGGGTAGACATTCAGTCGATAATAGAGATCTTCACGAAACTCGCCCTCCTCGACCATCTTGCGCAGGTCGCGATGGGTCGCGGCGACGATTCGGACGTTGCAGGACCGCGTCTTGTTGCTGCCGACCTTCTCGAAGCTGCGCTCCTGCAGCACGCGGAGCAACTTGACCTGCATGTCCAGCGACATGTCGCCGATCTCGTCTAAAAACAGCGTGCCGCCCTCGGCGAGCTCGAAACGTCCGGTGCGATCGTTGACAGCGCCGGTGAATGCGCCCTTCTCGTGACCGAACAGCTCGGATTCCAGGAGCTCTGCCGGAATCGCGCCGCAATTGATCGGCACGAAAGGCTGATCGGCACGCTCGGACAGGTCGTGAATCGTTCGCGCAACCAGTTCCTTGCCCGTGCCGGACGGGCCGGTAACGAGCACGTTGGTGTCGAAGTCGGCAACCTGATCGATCAGGGCACGGACACGACGAATCGACGCCGAGCTGCCCGTCAGCCGATGTCGGCGCTCGGTCCCATGGTGGCGCTCCGCCCGCTTCATCAGCCGTTCCAGTTGTGTCCGTCGCAGCGGCACGTCCAGTGACCAGTTCGCGTCAGGCCCGGTCTCGGCTGAGCCGGTATTCAGACGGATGAACGGTATTTCCGGGTGTTTGCTGCGAATCTGCTCGGCAATGGTCCGAAAGCCGTCTCCCGGCTCCAGGTCGCCGAGCACGACGGCGAGGCCGTCGTCGCCCTTCAGTGTATCCAGCGTCGATTCAGGATCGGACGCGACCGCGGTGTATTCGAGGTATTCGAGGCGGTGACACAGCTCGGTCGCCCTCTCTCGATTCGAGTCGAAAACGATAACTTTGGCGTGTATTTGTTGTCCCATCCCCGTGCCCTGCAACATTGTCTAGAGCTTACGAGAACGGAGCTTACGACCGTCAAAAAACCGGCTATGTGACTTGAATCACAAATACCGCATTATGTCGCATTGTTGCGACAGCGGAACTATCCTCAGCCGTCGCCGTTCGCCTGGTAGGCCTTGGCCGCACTGCGACCGGTTCTTAACGTCGACAGCTGCTCTTCGATGTTCTGCTTAGCGCCGACGACCGCCGCATGAACCTGTGAGTTACTCTTTTGCAGGTTCAAGACGACGTCTCGGCGAAGGTCTTCCGGTACGACCTGTACGGCCTCGCGAAGCTCGACGGACAGGCGATGCACGTCGGTCCACTCCCCGAGTTCGGCGCAACGCTCCATGCGCAGCGCAATGTCGAGTGCCTGGGCCTCGAGCTGGTCTTCCATTGAGTCTGGAAGCTGCTTGCTCACGCGAGCTCCTCGTCACGCTCATCGAGCCCGACGGTGGCCAACGGATCGCCGGCGATCGCGTCCCAGGCCTCCTTGATCTCCCGCAGCAGGTTCTCGACCTCTTCGAGAATCGACCGGTCGTTGTGCAGGTTGGCCTCGAGCAGCCGGCGCGTCATGTAGCCGTAGAGCTCATCGAAGTTCGCGGACATCTCAGCGTCGTGCTTGTGATTCAGGCTGGCCTGCAGGCCATTGATGATGTCGATCGCGTTGCCGATGTGAACACCCTTGGCCGCGATCTCCTCGGTCTCCATCATGTTGCGAGCGAGACCGATGCTCTGCAACGCGCGTTCCATCAACATCTGGATCAGACGATGCGGCGACGCCGACTCCACCGTTGTCGAGACATCGAGTTGCTTGTATTGCTCCACGGCGCTCTTGCCAAGTCCACTGCTCATTGCTGGTTAGTCCTTAATCGCTGCCCGGCCGGGTGAAGCCCGGGAGACTCTGTAACTGGGAATTGAGGAAGTTGCTGGTGTTGTTCAGTTCCGACAGCAGGCTGTCCAGCGCGTTGTACTGTCGAAGCAGGCGCGTCTCCAGCGACCCGAGACGATCGTTCAACGACTCGCGGCGCGCCTCGATGTCTTCAATGGTGCTGTTCAGTCCCGTCGTGCGGGCCTCCAGGATGCCGTCGGAGTCGAGCAGGCTCTTGGCCGTGTCGAACGCTCGGACCGCAAAACCGTCGGTGGTCGAGAACAACTGCCCGACCTGGAAGAAGTCCGTGTCCAGCGCCTCGGTCAGCTTGTCGCTGTCGACTTCGAGCTTGCCGTCGACTTGCAGCTCGACACCGATGTCGACCAGCAGGCTGAACGAGCCAGGCGATCCGGTGACCGCTGTGCTCATCTGGCGGCGAACTTCGGTGACGATTCCGCGCAGTGTCGAGTCGCCGATCAGTGCACCGGCAATGTTGCTTTCCTGGTCGTAGCTGGTCAGCGACTGGTAGATGTCGATCAGCGAGTTGTAGCTGTCGATGAAATCGTTGATCGCCTTCGACGTCGCGTCCCTGTCGTTGCTGACGCTGAGCGTCTCCAGCGCGCCTTCGGTGCTGCGTGCGACGTCGATGGTCACGCCATCGACCGCCTCGGTGAAGGAATTGGTCTCACTGCGGACGTCGAGGCCGTCGATACGGATTGCCGCATCCTGGGCAGCCTGCGACTCGGTCAGGGAATTCAGGCCGGTGTCCGGGTCGTATTCGAGTGCGGCTAGGCCGCCATCGCCGCCACTCTGCGTGACTTTGATGGTCTTTGAATCGCCGGTCTTGTCGCCAGTCAGGATCAGGTAACTGCCGGTCTCGGCGTTGACGATAGACGCGGACACGCCGGGATTATTCGTCGATGTATTGATCGCGTCGCGAATCGCGTCGAGCGACTCGTTGCCAACCGTGATATCGAGGTTCATCGTCGAACCGTCGTATTCGATGGTCAGCGTGCCGGTACCAACGGCTGTGTTGGCATCGGCGAACGCACCGGAAGACAGTTTCTGCACCTGCGCCAGCTGGACGACTTCCAGCGAGTAGCTCGCGGGTTGCGCCTCTGTCGATGCGGTGGCCAGGAAAAATTCGGGATCGCTGCTGGAAGCGGTGCGGACGAGGACCTTGTCGAGATCCTTGATGGCTTCGGCTTTGGACTGGAAATCAGACAGGGCGGACTTGATGCTGCCGAAGGCAGATAGCTTCGCCTGTGCTGCTGCTTCCCTTCTCGCCAGCCGAGATTCCACCGGTGCACCCTCCGCAGCAACCAACTGCTGCACGATTCCCGATATGTCCAGGCCTGAACCGATTCCTGATGAGACAATGCTAGCCATTGTGTCTACCTGTTCCCTTTCTGGTCTTCGATTGCCTTCAAGATGTCTACAAGAAACATGCCAAGAGGCGTCGTTGACGGGAATGAAGCTCTAAACGCTTGCGTCCAGCAACCTCAGCGACATCGCGCCGGCCTCCGTCAAATAGAACTTCGCCTTTTCGGGCGGTATTTGACGTATGACTTCACCGGTTTCGCTGTCCAACACCTGGATAACTGCCCTGCGGCTGTTCAGGTCCACTTCAAAGCGCAAGTCGCGCCCCACACTGAGGCTCGCGACATTCAATTTCTCCGCAAGTTTCTGCAGATCGGCCTCGGAGGCCATCTCGACCGGCACAGGTTTGCCGTCCTCTGGCGATTTGCTGCCGCCTTGTGGCTTTGGCGCGGCAGTTAACGCCGGATACTGTCCGGTCGTGGCGGAGACTGATTTAATGTCGCTATTCGACATCTGCGCCCTCCTTAAATCCCGAGGGGGACGGTGTCCCTACCGTCCCCCCTGGGGGTACTGCTAAAGGTCTTTCTCTTACTGGAGCAGGCTCAAAGCCAACTGCGGCTGAGAGTTAGCCTGCGCAAGGATGGCAACGCCAGCCTGCTGCAGGATCTGCGCCTTGGTCAGTGAAGCCGTTTCAGCCGCGAAGTCGGCATCACGAATACGGCCACGTGATGCTGTCAGCGACTCACTCACCGTTTCCAGGTTCGTGATGGTCGACTCAAAACGTGACTGCAGTGCACCGAACTCACTACGCAGCGTGCTGACCGTGGTCAGTGCCGCGTCGACGCGGTTGATGACGTCGTTAGCACCCTGAACCGTGGCAATCGTACCGGTAGACAGCGTCGTTGTATCGACAGCGACCTGCGTGCCAAAGCCGATGTTGGTGCCACCCGTGATGTTGATGTTTTCGGACGCAGACAGCGTCAGCGAACCAGACAGTTCGCCAGCGGTGTTGAAGTCCGTCGCATCGAGGCCACCTGACAGGTCACCACCGAGCGTCTGGTCGACGTCGATGGTGTCACCGTCGATGTCGGTCAGCGTCAGGTCCGTGCCGACGATACC
The DNA here is from genome assembly GCA_030066655.1 of Woeseiaceae bacterium. GTDB lineage: Bacteria > Pseudomonadota > Gammaproteobacteria > Steroidobacterales > Woeseiaceae > UBA1847. The sequence continues at coordinate 14,675 of JASJBE010000037.1, forward strand.
CGCGGTTACGCCGGTGTTGTCCGACTGCGCGTTGATCGCGCTAACGATATCAGCCGTTGTCAGTGTTGCGCTGAGGCGTTGGCTGACAACCGTCGTGCCGTTGATCTGCAGCAGGTAGTCATCGGCCGTGTCGGTACCGTCACCGCCGGTTACAGCGGCAATCGAACCCGTGACTTCGGTCGTGGCCGTTGCGGTCAGTCCCGGAACGGAAGCGGCGTTGATCGCAGCAGCCTTGTCCTTCGCGCTTCCGGAAACGGACGCACCGATCGAGACCTGCTGACCGCTACCAACACGAATCGTGACTTCGTTGTCGGCGATAGCCGTCGTCGTTACCGTGTTGCTTTCACTCGCGATCTGACCCAGCTGGTTCGTACGAACACCCTGGGACAGCGTAACGCCGATCACTTCGCCGACATTCGCGCCAACCTGGAAGTTAGCCGAGCCGAACGAGCCGTCCAGCGTCTTCAGGCCGTTGAACGAGGTCTGAGAAGCGATTCGATCGATCTCAGCGAGGCGCTGTGAAACTTCGTTCTGCAGAGCTGCACGGTCAGAAGCCGAGTTCGACGCGTTTGCAGACTGGATAGCCAGCTCACGAATACGCTGCAGGTTGTTGCCAACCTCAGCCAGTGCACTCTCAGACGTCTGTGCGAGAGAGATACCGTCGTTCGCGTTACGAGCGGCCTGGTTGAGACCACGGATCTGTGTGGTGAAACGCTCGGAAATCGCCAGTCCAGCGGCGTCGTCCTTCGCGCTATTGATTCGCAGGCCGGTCGACAGTCTCTGGAGCGACTGGTTGAGCAAGCTCTGCGACTGCGTCAAGTTACGTTGCGCATTAATAGACGCGACGTTTGTATTGATCGTCAGTGCCATCGTTATAACTCCTTAAGTTACGAATTAAACCGACTGCATAAGCCTGCCGGAATCCTGTACACGTGCGAAAAAGGGGAAATCCTATTCGCCGTACGGAGGAGTTATCGGACGCTGAAAAGAAACCTTAAGGGAAAATGCAAATTTAATTCGAAAAAATACAAGCCGGGCCCGGCAGCTTTTTCGATTTCTTTAGCGGCAATCATCGAAACTGTGATGTCGATCAAGAAATAAATCGCAGGCGCGCCGAAATCGGATGTGACCTATATATACAGGTATACATGCGCACAATGTATTCCTGCGCAGCAATCGGGCTAGATGAAATTGAACAACGAAAGACCCTGCGTACGAACGAAGGACTTCTGCGCGGCTTCGAGGATCGTCGTCTGCTGACTGAGCCTCGATAACGCCTCGGCGTAATCGAGATCTTCAATGCGTGCCAGCGTCTCCTGGAACGTTATGGCGTTCGCGCTGTTCGTGTTTTCCTGGTCTTCGATGATGGACAGCCGGGTGCCGACCTGGGTCCTTGCGCTCAGTACGGAACCGATCGCCTGGTCGAGGCCCTGCAGCTCCCGGTTGATGCCATTGTTCAGCATGGCCTGGCTGGCGCCGTCGAAGACTTCTGTCTCAATCGCATCGGCGAGATTGCTGACCATTGAGAACACGTCACGGAAGCTGCTCGGTGCGACGTCGAACGAATCCCCGATATCGGGTTCCCCGGTCAGCGTGAACTGAATCCCGCGAAACGCGATCGTATCGCCGGGCGCAAAGCTGCCCGTGCTAACCAGCGCCGCAGACGAGTCCCTGACCTCGTACGTGTCCGCCGCCGTAAAGGTCACCGTGTAATCGTCCCGGTCATACTGCGACGGATCGACGACGCTGCCGCCACCCACGACACCCGTGCCGGTATTGGCCGACGCTGCGCTCGCATCGAACGTGCCGTTGCCGCTCCGGATCCTGAAGAAGATCTCCGAGCCCGGGTCCCCGTCTGCGACGGTACGGCCCTCGCCGATCTGTATCAGCCGCCGTCCGTCATCGCCGTTGTAGGTAAAGGAGCCGCCGGTCTGGACAACCGGCTGCACATTCTCGCGCGTACCGGCAAACATGTAGGCGCCGTTGCCGTCCTTCTGGTTGGCGAGGTTGATCAGCTGATTAAGCTGCGCACGGACTTCGACGCCGATTTGCTGCCGCGCCTCATTGCCAAGCGTCGCGTTGTTGGCCTGCAGTGCGAGCACACGAATCCTCTGCAGGATGTCATTGGTGGCCGACAGCGCGGTCTCTTCCTGGCTGAGCCTGCTCGTCGCCACGGATGCGTTGCGCCCGAACTGCTCGGTGCGGCTCAGCGACTCGCGAAGCTCGATCGCCCGTGCAGACGATATCGGGTCGTCGGCCGGCGTCAGGATCCTGCGGCCGCTGGCAATCTGCCGCCCGGTCAGGTCAATCGATGACTGCAGCCTTTGCATCAGGCTGATCGAAGAGTTCAGGGAGTTGAGTGTCGATATGCGCTCGCTCATCGTCGTGTCATCCCGAGTACCGTGTCGAACAGCGTCGCAGCGATGCTGATGACCTGCGCGGACGCCTGGTAGGCCTGCTGCAACTGCACCAGCCGCGCCGCTTCTTCGTCAAGGTTCACACCCGATACGGACTGCACCTCTGCCTCGGCGTTTCTCTGCACCGCGCGCGAAGCATCGAGGCCGGCAATGACCTGATTCGTCGTGCTGCCTATCTCGGATACGAGCCGGCCGTAGTTCTCGTTGATGCTGACGATGCCCCCATCGAGGATGTCGACGGACTGCACGTCACCCAGTAGCAGGCCGTTGGCGTTATCGCCGGTGGATCCGAGGTTGGCCTCGATGACGAAGCGGTCGCCCGCATCCGGCGCACCGGTTATCGTAATCCGGGACCCATTGATAACGATCGGGTCGCCGGACGTGTATGCAAAGCTGCCGGCCCCATTGATGCTGTAGGTCGTCGCATCGAGAAACTCGATCGTAGCACTCGTCAGCAGGTCCGGATCGGTCGCGTCGACCGTGACGGCTGGCGACAACGTCGCATTGCCGAGGTTGTTCAGGTCCATGCGGGAACGAGTCGCAGCGGCGATTGCGACAGACTGAGGGTCGGTCATCAGGTTCTGCATCGTCGCCGCGGTGCCGCGCGAGGATCGAATCATGATGCGATCGCCCGCTGCGGGCGTGCCGCCGACTTCCACTGACATGCCGCCGAAGACAAACGGATCAGCCGGCGTACCGGTGCCGGTGAACGGGACCGACGTGTTGTCGATCGGGTCGATAACGTTGTAGTTCGTGCCGTCGAAGGTCAGCACGTAGTCCTGCCCGGTCAACGCACCAAGGTCGGTCACCGTCGCTGTCGCGGTGCCCAGACCGGTGTTGGCGCTGGACGCCAGGATGGTCGGCGGCTTGATGCTGAAGAAGTCGCCGCCCAATACGCCGCGAAGGTCCATGCCGGACCGGTGCTGCGTGTTAAACGCCTGCGCGAACGCGATCGCGGTCTGGCCGAGTGACTCGCGTGCCGGTGACAGTACCCGGTCACGGAATTCCATCAGCCCGCCCAGCGTGCCGCCGCTCAGCGTGTTCTCGAGCGGTGTCAACAGGGTGTCACTCGCAAACGCAATGCGCGCCTCGGTCGAATCGAATTCATTGCCGATGACCAGCAGCTGCTGCGGTTCCGTGCCGATAATCAGTCCCTGCCCGCTGCCGATAAACACGTTCAGCGTGCCGTCGTCCTGCGCGACCGTCTGTACGGCAACAAGCCGGGACAGGTCCAGGACCAGCCTGTCCCTGAGATCCAGCAGGTCATTCGGATTCTGGTCGGGGCCGGCGGTCGCAATCTTGTTGTTCACATCCGAGATCGACTGCGCGAGGCCGTTGATCTCGGCAACGGCCTGGCGAACGCGCTCGTTGACCTCGCTGTTTAAGGACGACAACTGGTCGTCGACGGCGCGAAACCGACCGGCAAGACCGTCGGCCTGGCCGATCATCGCCTGGCGCGTCGGCACCGACGACGGATCGTTGGTCAGATCCTGTACCGAACCGAAGAAGGTCTGCAGCGACGAATTGAGCCCGGTGTCCGGGTCGGCCAGCAGCGAGTTCACGCGGTTGGTCATCTCGTCGAGAATCTCCAGCCGGCCAACGCCGGTCGTAGCGCCCTGCAGCTGCCGAACCACGAGCCCGTCGTAGGATCGCTTGATCTGGGAAACCTTTACGCCTGCGCCGAAGGTCCCCTCGCCGGCCGTTGTGCCGATCCGTGAAGCCAGCGTCGTGATCTGACGACTGTAGCCCTCGGTATTGGCATTCGCGATGTTGTGACTGGTGACATCCAGCGCGCGCTGGAAGGCGGCCAGTCCCGTCATGCTGATATTCAGAATGCCCACGTCATCAACTCCTCATGCCGATTCAAAGTTCCAGAGCGCCCGCGTCACCGAGTGACTCGAGCACGCGCCTCATCGTCGGCCCACTAAAAATGTCCTGTATCTTCTCCGCGTAGCGCGGATCGGTGGCGTAGCCGCTGTCCGCGAGGGCGTTCGCGAACGCGGCAACATTGCCACCGGTATTCTTCACGGATTCATATCTCGGGTTATTGCCGAGGAAGGATGCGTAGTCGGCAAAGGTCGCGGCCACGTCGGGATAGGCGCGAAACCGCGCGACTTCCTGGCGAGCGACCTCGCCGTCAAATTCAACGGTCTTCTTCGCGACGCTGTCGCCCTGCCAGCCGTTCGCCGCCTTGATGCCGAACAGGTTCAGGCTACTCGCGCCGTTATTGCCGGGCATGACCTTGGCGCCCCACCCGGTTTCGAGCGCGGCCTGCGCCAGCACGCCGACGGGCGATACGTTCAACTTGCTGGCGGCGCGTTTAACGTGTGGCCAGACCGCCTTGGCGAACGTGACGGGATCGTGCCATTCAGTCTTCTTCACCTCCGTTGTGGTTCCCGCTTCGGCCACGTTGGCGTCATCGACCACAGGCTGAGATACCGGTGCGACGTCGGCCACCTCTGCACGTTCTATGGGGCGATAAACCGGCATCGGTGCCGTCACACGCTTTACTGGCGTTCCACCGAGTTGCTCGACGATCGTCTCGGCCAGGCCGATGCCTTTGCCGTTCGCCATCTCGAGCGACAGCTGCTTGTCCATCATGTCCTGGTAGAGCTCGTGCTGCTTGTTGTCGCCCATCATCGGATCGCCAAAAGACGCGGCGCGCATGTTTTTCAGCATCATCTGCAGGAACAGCGCCTCGAACTGATTCGCAACCTCGTTGAGCACGGCCGGATCCTTGCGATCGGCTGCCGCACGCATCTCCGTGTACTGGTTGAAATCTGTGATCGAGACGGTCATGGCTTGGCTTCGACTAGATCACGACGAGCTCGGCTCGCAGCGCTCCCGCCTGCTTCAGAGCCTCGAGGATCGCGACAAGGTCGCCGGGCGCCGCGCCGACGCGATTGACGGCCTGTACGATCTCGTTTAAGGACGTGCCGGGCTCGAACAGGAACATGCTGCCGTCCTCCTGGGTAATCTCGACCTCCGAGTCCGGCAGGACCACGGTCTCACCGGCGTCGCTGAACGGCGCCTGTGGCTGGCTGGCAAAGGGCCGCTCGCTGATCGTGACGACCAGCGAACCGTGCGATACGGCGGCCGGTGTCACGGTCACATTGGAACCGATGACGACGGTGCCCGTACGTGAGTTGACGATCACCCGAGCCGCAACCTCGCCCGGCTCGATCTCGAGATTCTCGAGCATCGACACAAATGACGTGCGATGTTTGGCCTGAATCGGCGGACGGACACTGATCGACACCGCGTCCATCGCCAGCGCCGTATCCGGACCCATCGTGTCATTGATCTGCTCGGCCATGCGATTCGCCGTTGTGAAGTCCGGCACGTGCAGGTTCAGGATGATCGAATCGCGTGTATAGAAGTCGCTGGAGACGGAACGCTCGACGGTCGCACCGTTCGGGATGCGCCCTGCGCTCGGGATATTGACCGTCACGCTGGAGCCGTCGTTACCCGACGCGCCGAAGCCGCCGACGACGAGGTTGCCCTGGGCAACGGCGTAGACGTTGCCGTCAGCACCGCGCAACGGCGCCATCAGCAGGCTGCCGCCCCTCAGGCTCTTCGCATTGCCGATCGAGGCGACGGTGACGTCGATCTTCTGGCCGGGCTTGGCGAAGGCCGGCAACTCTGCATGGACCGTGACGCCGGCGACGTTCTTGAGCTGCAGGCTGACACCCGCCGGGATTGTCACACCAAACTGCGTCAGCATGTTGATGATGCTCTGCACCGTGAAGGGCGTCTGCGTGGTCTGGTCGCCCGTGCCGTTCAGGCCGACAACGAGGCCGTAGCCCACCAGCTGATTCTCACGCACGCCGGCGATGCTCGCGAGGTCTTTGACGCGTTCCGCCATGACCGGCTGCGCAATCAGCGGCAGCAACACAATGACGCTCGCCGTCCTGGCGAATGTTCGAATCTTTTCGTGAAGCATTGCGGAATCCCCTAGTACGGATGGAAGATGGAATTAAAGAAGCGTGCGATCAGACCCATGCGATTCGCGGCGGCCAGCACGCCTTTGCTGCTGTAGCTGATCTGCGCGTCGGCAATCCGGTTTGACTGGATCGAGTTGTCCGGGTTGATGTCGACGGCACGAATGATCCCGGACAAGCGGATAAACTCGCGCCCCTGGTTCAGGGTCAGCCACTTCTCGCCGCGGATTCTCAGGTTGCCGTTCGGCAGCCGCTCGACGACGGTGACCGTAATGTCGCCGACGAGGCTGTTGCTCTGGCTGCTGGAGCCGCTGCCATCGAATGTGCTTTCGCCACTCAGGCTGCCCTCGAACAGCGGCTGGCCTTTGTTGGTCAATACCTGGCCGAACACGGTCGGATTCCCGAGCGTCGCCTCGGTCGACTTCGACGTCGACGTGGCCGAATTCTTGCTGGCATTCGTCTGCTCGACGAGCCGCACCGTCAGGATGTCGCCGAGGCGGCCCGCACGAAGGTCTTCGAAGAGCCGAACATCGGTTCCAGACCGATAGATACTGCCGGAAGTCGGCGGCTCATAAGCCGGCTCGACCGGGTACGGCGGATCGTAGGTCTCGCCGAGTATCGCCGGCCGCGACATGCACGCGCCGAGCATCGAGACGATGATAAGGAAAATGATTCGGTGCAGGAGTCTCATGTCAGCTCTCGTTACAGGTTGTTGTTGACGTACTGCATCATCTGGTCGGTCGTCGAGATCGCCTTCGAGTTCATCTCGTACGCGCGCTGCGTCTCGATCATGGAAACCAGCTCGGATACAACGTTGACGTTGGAACCCTCGAGTGCGCCCTGTTGCAGCGAACCGTTTCCGGAGTCACCGGCCGTACCGGCACTCGGCGATCCGCTCGATGCCGTCTCGACAAACAGGTTTTCTCCGATCGGCTGCAGGCCACCCGGGTTCGGGAAAGTCGTCACCTGGATCTGCCCGACCTGAGATGGCGACGCCTGGCCTGGCAAGGACACGGTCACCGTGCCGTCGACGCCGATCGTGATGCTCTGAGCGTCCGCCGGGATCGTGATGCCGTCGGTCAGCGCATAGCCGCTGGACGTCACCAACTGGCCCTGCGCGTCAAGCTGGAAGCTGCCGTCACGCGTGTACCCGGCCGTACCGTCCGGTCGCGTGATCTCGAAGAAGCCACGGCCGTTGATCATGACGTCGAGGTCGCGATCGGTGTTGACGACCGAGCCCTGCGTGAACATCTTCTCGGTAGAAACCACGCGCACGCCGGTGCCTAGGGTCACACCGGAAGGCAGTGTCGCGTCCTGGGTGTTATTGGCACCCGGCTGCCTGACGTTCTGGTAAAGCAGGTCCTCAAACATCGCTCGTCCCTGCTTGAACCCCGTCGTATTGACGTTCGCCAGGTTGTTCGACACCACCGCCATGCGCGTTTGTTGCGCGTCCAACCCTGTCTTCGCAATCCATAAAGCCTGTGTCATTTACTGTCTCCTGTGTCTCGATCAACCGAGACGCATCATCTGTGCCGCGGAATCCGCATTTTCTTCCGCGGACTTGATCACGTTGACCTGCATCTCGTACTGGCGCGCCAGTTCGATCATGTTGACCAACGTCTTTGCAACGTTGACGTTGCTGGATTCGAGCATTCCGGACTGGACGCTGACCGTCGCATCAGCCACGGCTTCCTCGCCGTCCGGCAGGCGCAGCAGCCCGTCGGCGCCTTTCGTTAACTGTGTCTCGTCGGGCTTAACGAGCTTGATTCGATCCACGATGCTGACGGTCTCCGGGCCCTGTCCGAGCGGCTGAACCGAAATCGTGCCGTCGTTGCCGATCAGCAGGCTGCTGTTCGGCGGCACGGCGACCGGGCCGCCCTCGCCGATGACGAGCTGGCCCGCGCCGTTCGTCAGCAGACCGCCGGGTTCGATGCGGAAGTCACCGCGACGGGTATACGCCTCGCTGCCGTCCGCGGCCTGCACGGCGAAGTAACCGTTGCCGGTAATGGCGACGTCGCTCGCGCGGCCGGTGGACTGCAGGGCACCGGCGGACAGGTCGGTGCCATACGAATCGGTCACGGCGTTGACACGCGTGTCGACGCCGGGGCCTTCGACCGGCAACGAACTGAAGGCGTGCAGATCCGCGCGGAATCCCGTCGTGGAGATATTGGCGAGATTGTTGCTGTTGATGGACTGGGCGATTTCTGTCTGCTTCGCGCCGGTCATCGCAATGTAGATCATCTCATCCATGTCACTGCCTCAGCTCGTTACCCTAAGCTCTATCGAATGTTGATGATCGTCTGCGTCACGGTGTCGGACGTCGAGATCATCTGCGCATTCGCCTGGAAGTTACGCTGCGCGGTAATCATCGATACCAGTTCGGCAGTCAGGTCCACGTTCGACGCCTCGAGTGCGCCAGACTGGATATTGCCGAATGAGGCCGTCGACGCTTCGCCGAGCAGTGCGTCACCCGACTGGAAGGCCTCGCCCCAGGTCGTGTCACCGATCTGCTGCAGGCCCTGCGGGTTCACGAAGTTCGCCAGCGCGAGCTTGCCGAGCTCCTGTGACTGGCCGTTCGTAAATCGGGCGAAGACCACGCCGTCTTCAGCGACGCTGACACCCGTCAGTCGACCGGTCGTGAATCCGTCCTGCGACAGCGAGTTGACACCGAAGGCGTTGCCGAACTGCGTCGTATTCGAGAAGTCGAGCGAAATCGCCAGCGGGTCGGCGCCGGTCGTCACCGCGAACGGGTCAATCGGCATCAGGCCGCCGAGCGGCGTATTGAGGCTGCCGTCCGGGTTAAAGGTAACGGGCCCGTTTCCGGTAGCCGGCAGACCGTCGATGCGAACTTCTGTGTTCCACGTGTTGGGTGCTGCATCCTTGATGAAATAGACCGTCGCGGTATGCGGTGCTCCCAGCGAGTCGTAGGCCGTGAACGATGTCGTGTGGCTGAAGCTCGACGGATCGTTGACGTCGAACACCGGGTTGACGGGCACCGGCGCATCGGCCGGCAGGTTCAAGCCAAGCTCAGCTCTGCCCGTCGCCGACGGCGGGCTGGCGCCCGTAATCAGCTGCAGGTCTTCCGGCGTGCCGGTGTTGAACAGTCCGCTGCCCGCCGACGGATACGCCTGCAGGCGAGCGCCCTGCGCATTCACCACGAAGCCGTTGTTATCGACGCCGAAGGCGCCAGCGCGGGAGTAACTTCGCGCACCGTTGTCCGACAGCACGAAAAAGCCCTCGCCGGCGATCGCCAGGTCGAGCGCGTTGTCGGTGAAGTCGATATTGCCCTGCGTGAACTGCTGGCTGATCTTGGCCGTCTTCACGCCACTGCCGGACTGCTGAACGCTCTGCGTCCCGGTCGCGAATACCTCGGCAAACTCGGCGCGCGACTTCTTGAAACCCGTCGTTTCGACGTTGGCCACGTTGTTCGCGGTAACGCCGAGATCTTCGGATGCGGCATTCAATCCGCTAAGTGCAACTGCAAATACCATGTGTCTCTCCTGTCCCTAGTGCTTTAGTTGATGCGGTAGATGCGGCCGAGTGATAGCTCTCCACCGCCCAATAAATTCAAAGTCATGCCCTGCCCCTTGCGGCCCAGCGTGACGCTCTGCACGTCGGCCTCAACCAGGGTCGGAATGTTCTCGACCTGGTTGCCGCGGACGATCCGGGCCTCCAGCTCGTAGTTGCCCGCGCCGCGCTGTCGGCCGAGCCCGTCCTGTCCGTGCCACGAGAATTCGACGATGCCTTCACGCTGTTCGCCGAGATTCAGGCGCTGGATGACGGCGCCGGATCCGTCCTTGATGTCGATCTGCACGGCGGACACGTAGCCATCGATCTCGACCGAACCGTTCAGCGGACGGTCGCTGCCGAGGTAGCCGACGTTGGTCTCCGCGACGACGGTTCGGCCGACGAGGCTCGCGGCCTTCAGCGCCTGCTCGTCCTGGATGGACGTCGCGAGCGAATCAAAGCCCGAATTCAGGTCGTCAATTCCACTGACGGTGCTGAACTGGGCGATCTGGCCGAGGAACTCGCCGTTCTCCATCGGTTTGAACGGATCCTGGTTCTGGAACTGCGTGATCATCAGTTTCAGGAAATCCGCCTGCCCAAGTTCCGCCTGGCTTTGAGCCTTTGGCGGCGGGGGCGCCAGGCTCGGGATATCGTCAAAGGGCCGGATACTGCTCATCGTTTACTCCTTAGCGCCCAAGCGAAAGGGTCTGCTGCAGCAGATCCTTGGTCGTGTTGATGATCTCGATGTTGTTCTGATAGGAACGCGACGCGGAGATCATGTTAACCATCTCCTCCACGGTGTTTACGTTGGAAACGTAAACGTTGCCGTCGGCATCGGCGTCCGGGTGGCTGGGTTCGAAACGAACGGACAGCGGCGCCTGGCTCTCGGTGATGCCGGAGATCCGGACGCCTGCGGTGCCGGACTGCAAGTCCATCGAGTCCTTGAAAGTCTCGAAGATCGGCTGTTTCGCCCGATACACCTCATCCGGGTTGCCGCTGACGCTGCCGGCATTCGCCAGGTTGCTCGCCGTCACGTTCATACGCACCTGCTGCGCGTTCAGCGCGCTGCCGGCGACATCGAATACTTTAAAAAGCGACATTGCTTTCCCTCTGTAGCCGCATGGCGCGGATCGTTCTAAGTGCCATACCTATTCGCCTCCCTTGATCGCGTAACGCAGGCCCTTGAAGTGGCCATCGAGGAACCTGAGGCTCGCCCGGTACTTGATCGCATTCTCGGCGAACGCGGCCTGCTCGACATCGGTCTCGACCGTGTTGCCGTCCAGCGTCGGCTGCATCGGAACGCGGTACATCAACCGGCTCCCGTAGTCGTTCGTGTTCCACGAGTTCTTGTGCAGCGCACTGGTCTGCTTCAGCGGCAGCGCCTCCTGTTGCTGCCCGACCTTTCGCATCGCATCGGCAAAGTCGTAGTCACGCGCCTTGTAGTTGGGCGTGTCCGCGTTGGCGATGTTGGTGGACAGCACCTCGTTGCGCATGGCGCGCATCGCCAGGAATTGCTCGTGCTTTGATGAAAATGAAATCGTCATAGCTCTTCACTCGTTGTGTTGCAGGAATAGCTATGCAACCGGCGTGCCAATTTCGAAATCGCAAGCGGTTTAAGGTTTTCAATAGAGCGGCCGATATCGCGCGGTCGCGCGCGGCAAGCGTTTGCCGGCCCCGCGGCAACGTTCTGCAGGCCGTCGCCAAAGCCCAGGCCACGCCTTGAATCCCGGGCTGGCATGTCTTTTGCAGCTACCTCGATGAGCGAGAGTTATCGCCGCACGGCGCATCTCCTCATGAGAAACGAAAAAACTCACAAGCGCCCGCACGGCGGGACTCTGTTGCCTTGAGACGACGGTAAGCAATGAATGCAGAACACGATAAACTCGACGGAAAAATGACGGCCTGCCGTCCCGGGCGACGCAAAATTGACGGCCGGAATCTATTGCCGGCCGTTCTCGCGGTCCTGCTGCTGACGCTATCGACCGATGGCACGCCGGTATTCGCCGCCGCACCCGCGAACTGGACGCCGACCACCGATATCGAGAACGCCGCTGTCGCTCTCATCGAGCAACAGATTGGCGACAAGACAGGCAATACGCGCGTCAGCGCCGCCCGCCTGGATTCGCGGCTGCGGCTGGCAGAATGCAGCGAACCGCTCGAAGCCTTCCTGCGACCGGGCACCAGGATAAAGGACCGCACGACGGTCGGCGTGCGCTGTACCGGCGACAAGCCGTGGAAAGTCTATGTACCGGTGGACCTGGTCGTCACGAAGCGCGTCCTGACGCTCAAACGGCCGGTGAGTCGTGGTCACGTCCTGACGGCGTCAGACCTCGTTGCCGTCGAACGCGATGTGACGCGGGTCCGGCGCGGCTATTTCACCGATCCGAAGGCGCTGATCGGCCAGAAAGCCCGCCAGTCGCTGATCGCGGGCAAGATCATCACGCCGTCAATGATCGAAGCGGCCACACTGATACACCGTGGCCAGACGGTGACGCTGAGCGTGGCCAACGAACGCATCAATATCCGGATGGCGGGAAAAGCGTTAAGTGACGGGGCTTTACACCAGAGAATCCGGGTTGAGAACAGCAATTCCGGCCAGGTGGTCGAGGGCATTGTCCGGTCCCGGGAGCACGTCGAGGTACTGATCGCCGGGACGGGCGGAAATTTTTGAAAACACCCCTAAAGTATCTGCCACGGGGGCCGATACAGGGTCTAGCAACAATGATTGTTGAGGATAGTCATTATGACAAACAGGATTGGTCCAATGGATCAGAGTTCGATAAGCAAGCTGGGCGGCAAGGTCGATGAGGCCAAAACGACCGGCACGCAGGGCAGCACGTCAGCACCGGCGAATCCGGCGTCTGGCAAGGCTTCGTCCGGTGGCGACACGGTCCAGCTGACCAGTGGCGGACAGCTGCTGTCACGCCTGGAACAGACGCTTGCGAACTCCCCGAGCGTTGACGCTGCCAAGGTCGCCGAGGTCAAGGCTGCCATTGCAGAAGGCAACTACGAAATCGATTCCGGCGCCATCGCCGACGCGATGATTCGCTTCGAACGATCTCTCGGTGAATGACATGAGTATCCAGACGTCTGACGCAAGAGACCAGGCGATAGAGATTCTCGACAGCTGCGTCTTTCATGCCACTCGCCTGAAAGAGTGTCTGCAGGATGAGCATGACGCGCTGGCGGAACAGGATCTCGACGCTTTGATGACCGCGATCGAGGGCAAGGGCCTCTGCGTCCGCGAACTGCAGAAGTTCGACGCCAGGCGCTCCGCGCTGTGCAACGCCAGCGGATTCCCCGACGGCCCGTCCCAGATGACGGACTTCGCCGGTTGGTGCGATGAAGAAGCGCTGATCGAGCGCTCGTGGGACGACCTGCTCGGCATCGCGGCCGAGTGCAACTCGCTCAACCTGGCAAATGGCGCATTTATCCGCGTTCGTAAACAGCACATCGACGCAGGAATCGCAGTACTGCGCGGCAACGACCCTGCCGCACCGACCTACGACCGGCACGGCGGAGCTCGTGACGGTCTGGGCAACCGCTCAATCGCTGAGGCCTGAGACAAGGAAGCAAAGGAGACGACCATGCTGATAGTGAGCCGACGAGATGCAGAATCCATTTTGATCCGCCCGGGCGACGACATCGATATGTCGATGACGCTGGGCGATCTGTTCCGCGACGGACCCATCGAGATCACGATTTTTTCGTCGAACGGAAACCGCGTAAAGATGGGGGTGCAGGCCCCCGGACAACTCGCCATCTGGCGTAAAGGCGCAGAAGAAGCAGCCTGATTTTTTGAGCTACAACACCGGCGGGCAAGGATGTCTCGCCGCAGGGCCAAGGCCCGGGGTGTTAAGGACAGTGAGAGTTTTCGATGAGAATCTCCGCCCATTGGTACGTCCCGTTGCTGGTGCTCGTCGCATCCTGCGGCGGCGGCAGCGGTGAGGCACCCAAGCCCGCCGATGCGGCCGTCACGGTCGTCGAGAAGCCCCTGCCCTCCGTAAGTGACGTACTCGCGCTCGTGTACGACAATAACTACCAGGTCCCGTCGGACTTCTTTGTCGATCCCAGG
>JASJBE010000149.1 GCA_030066655.1 Woeseiaceae bacterium
GTGTCGGAATTCGAATGGCAGCTTTTAGCAAGAGCAGCCGCTCGAATGTCTTGTTTGGGGAAATCGAAACCTTCCGAAAACGGCCAGAACCAACCGTTCAGATATCCTCCACACTAAGGTATAGAAAGAAGTGAACTTCTAACGGTTCTTCTGTCTTCCGAAACCACAGCTTTTCGTGGCTGGCACCTGAGACTCGCTTGCCGATGGCGGCTAGCTGCTTGTCAATCGCTTCAACGGTTGCCGTCTGCAGTACGACTTGATCAAATACCCTATGCAGTGGCTTCAATTTCGGATTTTCGTATGTCCCGCCACCGGATTCCAAAGCAATGGCGAGTAGTTGCGGTGCGTGTTCCCGCAGCTGTTCAAAAACTTCGCGTTGGAACGATGGTTCGACGTGCCCTCCGAATAGTACGACGCCTTTAATGTGGTCGATGTGTCCATCGTCTTCGAGTTCGGCGATCGCATCCTGCAACGTTGGCAGTCCAAATTGCGGCGATGCCGCGAACGCAATGGATGCGCGAATTTCTGTCGAATCGGAATCGTCTTGGCTTACATGCGTCTTCCATCCAGCCTGCGCGGTAGATACCAGAAGCAAGAAGAGAAGCGGAAACCTACTCATACACGCAGAATCCTGAGAGGCTGATTTGGGTCACTAGCAGAAGTCCGTGATACTCCGAAAGCGGTCACTCGGGCGGCTATGCGCAGCAAAGCGGTCGGTCGACGAAGTTCCCGCAGAAACGCGCGGCCGAACGGCAGCTCACGTGGTTAGCAGTCGCTCGTTCATCTTTCTGGTGACCGTCTCAGAACAGCCAGAAGCGTTCACCGACACCTCAATCTGCTTCAATCAGGCAAGCGACTTCCAGAAAACCACTTTGTCGTCGCCCGGGCCCCAGAAGTCCCTGATACGAGCCTCCTCCGAGTAACCGTTCTTTCGGTAAAACTCGCGCGTCCGTTCGTACTCGGCGGTTCCAGACGTGTCGACGATCAACACCCGGTGGCCAAGCCTGCGCAAACGCGATTCCAGCTCCGCGACGAGTGCCGCACCTGAACCGCTACCCTGTACTCCCGGTAGCACCGCTATCGCCAGCATATTCCATGTGCCTTCGGTTAGGGGCTCGGGAGCAGCGTAGCAAAAACCAACAGCCTGACCGTCCGAATCGTACGTAAGCCAAACATCATTGCCTGCATCCTCCGAGAAGAATCCACTTATCAGGTCGGGCAGCATCTCGCTCGGAAAAAGGCCGGTCTCGTCCAGCACGCGCTTCAGATCAGGTATGTCTTTTTGCTTTGTATCTCTGATTGTCATCGCTTGGCCTCTTGGAGTCGACTAGTCGAAGGCCCAGGTCTCTCGACGGTCCGCATAGTAACGAGGCTGCACATTGGCGATTCAGCCGATTCAGAGGCCCAGGTCTTTTCGGGAAGCTCGTGCGAGGTTTTCAGCGAGTTCGTCAGGTAATGGTTTGCTCGGTGAAAATGTAACGCCAGTCTTTGTAGCCTTGAGTCCGGCTTCGGCGATGTCCTCAGAATGGGCTTTGATGGCGCCAGGGGATACGTAGAGGCCGCATTGTTTGCTGAATGCCGCATAGCCAGCAATGATCGACTTTCCAATCCCAAACCCGGGCATATTGTACGAAATGATCTCCTCTGCGTCTGGCAGTGTTCGGGCAAGCTGCTCGTGCAACCGCACGAGCAGTGGGCGCAGTGATTCCGGAGCCGCTGCTATGTAGGACTCATGGTCAGTCACCTTTGTCATGCCTCCTCCCAGATTGTAGTTTGCATTACAGTTCGTCTCGAGAAAGTTAGATTAATCTCGGATCAGAAGCCGTCATTCTACCTCAGAGCAGTCGACCGTCCTCAATACGGCCACAAACAGCCGGTCGTTTTGCGTGCATCCAGGGACCCTGTGCACACTGCAAAGTATCAATCCTCGGGAGACTGAAACAAGAATGGCTGAGGGCTTTCGTCAAGGACCTTCCATGGCTTGGCACCATCGAGTAATCGAATCGGCACGTCGGCGACGATTCTCGGGTCGTCAACATTTCGTAGATTCACAGCGGCCATATCGGAGCCATCTGGACGTCTGCTGGTTCTTTCGTAATGAGTAATACACCCGCACGTCGCGCAGCGATAGAACTCGAATCGCTTATTTCGCCATGAATACACCTCTAGTGCGTTCTTCTCAGCAAGAACCTGGATCGACTTCCTCTGAAAGTATGCCCACAGAGTCCCGTAGCGCCGGCACAGCGAGCAATTGCACTGCGTCAGTTTGCGCGGCTTCCTTTGCATTTCCAGCGTAACCATGCGGCAATGACATGAAGCTGTGTACATCGTTGGCTCATCTGAATGAGGGTGAATCGGCGTTTTTCGGGACTTCCAGCCTCCGGATTGGCAACGGCAGCAATGTGTCCGAAGCAGAAGTCCATGATACCCCGAATGCGGACGCTTGAGCGGCTGGTATCTGGATAGAAACGGCCGGCCAGTCGCCTACTCCTGACCCGAATTCGCCTCCACCTACTCTTCTGACGCTTTTGACTATATGTTCTCTACCCGAATTAAAGCCCAGCCAATCACTTATCGGTTTCTTCCTACGCTTTTAGTTGCAATCCGACACTCTTAATCACCAGAAATCAGAATGGCCTCGGATCACGCTGGGCTATCGGGCAAGACATGACTTTTGGCATATGGTCAATGCCCGTCTATAACGACAGAATGATGACACTGATATGACAAGTACGGCCGGGCGGTTGATCGAGGCAGGTGATCATTGGAATATGCAAAGAGGCATCGTCCGATGTAGAACTAACGACAAGAACCAACGAACTAACCAGGACACATGGCAGACAAAAGCGAATTGCTCGACCAGCTGAAGATCGACCGGTCTCAGCCTGAACCCTCGGGTGTCAGCGTGACCACCGTTGCGATTATCGTCGTTGTGGCACTGATCGTCGGAGGCGGTGCCGGCGCGCTGTTCTTCGGTGGCGATGCAGAGGAGCAGGTGCGTGCCGAGTCGAGACCCGTTGCGCCGGCGGCGGCCGAGCGCTCGGCCAGCGCAACGAACGATGCGCAGGCGACGCCGGCCCCCGCGGCTTCACGAGACGATCGGATCCTGAATGCGTCGGGCTACATCACTGCACGCCGCATCGCGACCGTATCGTCGCAGATCACCGGGCTCATCACCGAAGTCCGTGTTGAGGAGGGCATGCTGGTGGAAGAGGGCCAGGTGCTCGCCCGTCTCGACGACGAACTCGCTCGCGTCGACTTCGACCTCGCCGAGGCCCGCCTCGCCTCGCAGAAGGCCTTCGTCGACAACGTCTCCGCAAACCTGGCCGAGGCGAAACGGGTCTACGAGCGTGCCACCCAACTGCGCAAGGAAAACCTCGTGTCCGAAGCTCAGCTCACCGAGGCCGTCGCAAGATTCGACGCGCTGACCGCAGACCTGAAGCGCGCACAGTCCGATATCGACGTGCTCGAGCTTGAGGTCCAGCGGCAGCAGGAGCGACTCGACGACCACGTGATCCGGGCGCCCTACGCCGGCGTCGTCACCGTCAAGAATGCACAAACCGGTGAGATCGTCTCGCCCGGCTCCGCCGGTGGCGGATTCACCCGCACCGGTATCTGCACGATCGTCGACATGGACTCATTAGAGATCGAGGTCGACGTCAATGAATCGTTTATCGGGCGTGTGTTCAGCGGCCAGCGCGTCGTCGCCAACCTCGACGCGTACCCGGACTGGGACATCGCAGCGGCGGTGATCGCCATCATTCCAACCGCGGACCGCGCCAAGGCCACCGTCAGGGTGCGCATCGGTATCGAGACGCGTGACCCACGAATTCTGCCCGACATGGGCGCCAAAGTAGCTTTCCTGCAGGAATAGCCAGGGAGATTGATATGAGTGACGACATCCTTTTTGACCTCAAAGGTGTCTCCAAGAAGTTCACGAAGGGCAAGGACACGATCACCGTCTTCGACGGCCTCGACATGTCGATCGCGCGTGGCGACTTCCTCGCCATCATGGGACCGTCAGGCTCGGGCAAGACGACGCTCTTGAACATGCTCGGCGGCGTCGACCAGCCGACCGGCGGGGAGATCTGGTTCGACGGCAGTCGCATCGACTCGCTGTCGGAGAACCAGCTCGCAGCATGGCGAGCCAACAACATTGGCTTCATTTTCCAGTTCTACAACCTGATGCCGATGCTGAACGCCGAGCGCAACGTCGAGCTGCCGTTGTTGCTGACCAAGCTCAGCCGTTCGCAGCGGAAGAAGAACATCGCCGCGGCGCTGGAGCTCGTCAGCCTGTCGGACCGGGCGCGGCACATGCCCGCCGAGATGTCCGGCGGACAGCAGCAGCGCGTCGCCATCGCGCGTGCGCTCGTGTCAGACCCGAAACTGATGCTGTGCGACGAGCCGACCGGTGACCTCGATCGCGAGACGGCCGATGAGATCCTGACGATGCTGCAGCTTCTGAACCGCGAGTACGACAAGACTATCGTCATGGTGACGCACGATCCCGAGGCTGCGAAGTACGCGAAGCGCACCCTGCACCTCGACAAGGGCGTCTTCGTCGAGAAGGACCTGGCAGCGTGAAGGACTTCTACCTCGTACTGAAGAACCTGACGCGCAAGAAGATGCGCCTGTTTCTGACCGTGTTCGCGACGTTTATCGCGTTCATGATCTTCGGCACGCTGACCGCGTTCCAGAAGGCTTTCGATTCCGGCATCGAGCTGTCGGCCGACGACCGCCTGATCGTATTGAACAAGATCAGCTTCACGCAAGTTTTGCCCATTGCCTATGCGAACCGCGTCCGCGCCGTGGAACACGTCGAGGCGATGACGCACCTGAACTGGTTCGGCGGCTACTACCAGGACCCGCGCAGCCAGTTCGCGATGTTCGCCGTCGACGCCGAAAACTTCATGGAGGTCTTCGACGAGCTTGTCCTGACCGACGCGCAGCGCCAGGCGTGGATTGACAATCGCCAGGGCCTGATTGCCGGCCAGGCCATCGCCGAGAACTTCGGCTGGCAGGTCGGGGATCGTATCCCGATTAACTCGAACATCTTCTCGCAGCGCGATGGCCGCACGGACTGGGACTTCGACGTCGTTGGGATTTACACCGGCGAGGACCCCCAGACCGACACCAACAGCGTCTACTTCCACTACGAGTATTTCAACGAGACGCAGTCATTCGGCGGCGACTTCATCGGCTTCATGGCCGTACGCACCAGCGACCCTTCGCTTAATGAGGAGGTCATCAAGTCTATCGATGATATGTTCGCGAACTCGCCGGCGGAGACCGAGACCGTGCCCGAAAAGGCGTTCAACAAGGCCTTCATCGAGCAGATCGGCAACCTGAGCCTGATCCTGACGTCGGTCGTGCTGGCCGCGTTCTTCGTCATCCTCGTTATCGTCGGCAACTCGATGATCCTGTCGATCCGAGAGCGCACGGCCGAGATCGGCGTCATGAAGACGCTCGGCTTCACGTCCAGTCGCATCTTCCGCATGGTGCTCGCAGAGTCGCTGCTGCTGGCGCTCATCGGCGGCGTGCTGGGCGTGCTCGCATCGGGATCGCTGATCACGCTCATCAACAACGCACCGATCCAGCTGCCGGTACTGGTTCTCGACAGCTCGGTCTGGTCACAGGCCATGCTGTTCGTCATCGGGCTGGGCTTTATCACGGGCATCGTGCCGGCAATGAGCGCGCTGCGCCTCAACATCATCACGGCCTTAAGCCGTAGCTAGGAGTCGACCGTGGCTGGATTCTTCTCTCAAATCTGGACCGTCATCGTTATGAACATCCTGAGCCTGCCGCGGCGAGCGTGGATGTCACTGGCGGCGGTATTTGCTGTCGCGGTCGTCGTTGCCGTGCTGCTCGCGTTCCTGGCCATGGCCAAGGGCTTCGAAAGGACGCTGGCGGGCACCGGTTCAGATAACGTTGCGATCGTCACCCGCGTAGGATCGCAATCGGAACTCAACAGCGTCCTGGGCCGCGATACGGTCAACACCATGATGACCGCGCCGGGCATCGCCCTCGACGATAACGGTGACCCGATACAGTCGTCGGAGTTGTTCGTCATCGTCGACGGCGTCAAGCGCAGCAGCCAGACGCAGGCCAACATCCCGATGCGCGGC
This sequence comes from Woeseiaceae bacterium, assembly GCA_030066655.1. Classification (GTDB taxonomy): domain Bacteria; phylum Pseudomonadota; class Gammaproteobacteria; order Steroidobacterales; family Woeseiaceae; genus UBA1847. The sequence goes on from JASJBE010000149.1 coordinate 6,126, forward strand.
CTGTTCCTCGACGGCTTCGACCTGCGCGAGAACCTGACCATCATCGAAGGGCGCCCGTTCGAGTCCGGTCGCAATGAGATCGTCGTCGGCAAGGGCGTGCAGAATCAATTCGAGGGCTTCGATGTCGGCGCCGAGATCCGCTTCGGCAAGACGAGCTGGGAAGTGGTTGGCGTGTTCTCGACCGGCGGGTCCGCTTTCGAGAGTGAGCTCTGGGCCGATGCACCGACGGTGCAGAGCCAGTTCCAGCGTGGTTCGTCGTTCCAGACGATGAGGCTGAAGCTGGCCAACCCGGGCGACGTCACGCCGATCAAGGCATTTATCGACAACGACCCGACGCTGAACCTCGACGTGCAGACGGAGGCGGATTATTTCGCAAGCCAGGGCCAGGCGTTGAACGGCATCGCGATCTTCGGCTGGGCGATCAGCATCGTCATGGGCCTCGGCGCACTGGCTGGCGCATTAAACACGATGTACACGTCGGTCGCCGCCCGCGCGCAGGAGACTGCGACGCTCCGCGCCATCGGCTTCAGCAACACGTCGGCCTTTGCCGGCACGCTGGCCGAGTCGATGGTGCTGTCGATCATCGGCGGCATCATTGGCGCGCTCGCCGCCTGGTTGTTCTTCGACGGCTTCAGCGCATCGACGCTGGGCGCGACCTTCACGCAGGTGGTGTTCACGTTCGAGCTGACGCCGGAGCTGTTCGCGAACGGCATCCTGCTCGCCCTGGTCATCGGCTTCATCGGCGGCTTTTTCCCGGCATGGCGATCTGCCCGCGTACCGGTTGTGACCGCGTTCCAGGGCGTTGAGTAGCGCAGCCCAGCTGATCCAGTAGCTCTTCGTAGCCGCACCAGCGCAAGACCCAAAAAAGCCCCTCGATAGCAGGGGCTATTCTGGAGAGGCGCGCCTGGACAGCGTGCTCACGGGGTGTACAACATCTTAGATGGCCGATTGGACACTCAACTGGCTATAGCTCAACGATGTCGCCCTCAAAGTCTCGCTCGTCGATAACGATCGTGTTGCGCTCCTTGTAGAAGCCGTCGATCGTCGTCGGATCGCCGTCGTCCGCCGCGAGCTTCATGTCGTCGCCGACGAAGGAACCGCTGATCGCGATGTCGAGAAGACCACCGTCTTCTTCTTCGAACTCCAGGTCGCCATCGGCGATGATGCCGCGCAGGCGTGCGCGGTTATTGCCGTCGTCCTCTTCCGAGAGCTTGATGCCCTCATCCGCATTGTTCTGCGCGAAGACATTGGTGATCCGGACGTTGAAGCCGCCCTCGTCTTCCTCGTCAAAGTCGAGGCCTTCGTCAAAGTTGTTGATGACCGTCAGATTGCGAACGCTGCCGCGGACAGAGCCCGGGCCCGCTTCGTCGACGTCGAAAGCATCATCGACATCGGGGTCGCCGTCGTCGTCGCAGGGGTCACCCGGTATAAACGGGCCGACCACGCAGTACTCGCCGTTGAAGTCGAAGGTGCTGTTGGAGACGTTGATGATGACGTCGCCGTTGTTGCCTTCGTCGAGCTCGACACCGTCTGCGCCGACATCATTAAATGCCGAGTTGATCGCGAAAAACGAGATGTTGCCGTCGCCACGCTCGTCGACACGCAGGCCATCCGCATCCTGCTTGCCGTTGCCGGAGTCTTCGATGAGAACGCCGATGGCGCGAACGGCGACCGAAGCGGGCGACCCATCGCCACCGCCGCCGCCACCGCCGCCGCAGTCATCGGCCAGCGAACAATCGGAGACGTGCACGCCGTGGTTGCCCGTGCCCATGACGGTCACGTTCCACATGTTCAGACGGACGGTGCCGGTCCTGTCCTCAGGCACCGCGATAAAGATTCCCTTGCCGCCGCCCTGGTTCAGGCGGTTGTAAGGCCCGAACTCGTTGCCGCCGCCGGCGTCGACCGTCAGATTGGTGATCGACAGGTTCGCGCCTTCGGTAACCGCAATAACCGGCTCGGAGTTGGGCTCAACCCCGGAACCATCGATGAGCTGGCCGGTGCCGAACAACGTCAGAGGCGCCGTGCCCGTGTATTCCAGCGTCTCTGTCACCACGATCTCGTCGACCGAGCGAGCGATGAGAATCTTCGTGGCGCCGCTTTCGAGCGCAGCGCGAAGTGAGCCTGCACCATCGTTGTCGCCATTGGTGACGCGTGCAAAGGGGCCGGCGACTGCGATGGACGGCGCCAGCACCAGGGCGAGCACAGCGCCCGGTAATCGTTCCAGCATAAGGGATCTCCGTAGTTTTTTGCTTCTTGTTGAGACCGGAGATACTAGATAGCGGCTGCTACAGAAAGATTTCACTGATGTTTCGAAAACAATACGAAACACGCGTTTGTGAGG
>JASJBE010000038.1 GCA_030066655.1 Woeseiaceae bacterium
GTCCCCATCATCTGTCCTACGAGACGATGCGGCGACAACTTGGTGACGCTCGACAGTCCGACGGGACTCAGGGCCAGCTCACCGACCGTGTGGAAGAAGTAGGTCACGACCAGCCACGTCATCGCGACGCCCACGGTCGGGTCATCGGCTGCGCCTTCCGGTACGTACAGCGAACCCCAGGCCAGCACGAGGAAGCCCACGCCGAGCAGCACAAGCCCTAAGCCGAATTTAACCGGGATAGACGGGCTTCTCTCGCCGAGCTTGACCCACAACATGCCCATGACCGGTGCCAGCAGGATGATGAAGATGGGGTTGACTGACTGCAGCCAGCCCGTTGGTACCAGAAAGCCCATGACCTCGCGGTCAGTCAAGTCGCGGGCGTAGATACTCATGGACGAGCCCGCCTGTTCGAAGCCTGACCAGAACATCGCGGCGCCGATGAACAACAGGAAGATGACAAACACGCGTTGTCGCTCGACGTTGTCGTGGCAGCCAAAGGCGATAATGCTGCCGAAGTAAATGACGGCGACGACGACAACAATCAGGCCGGTGACCTGGGCGAAGCCGATGACCGTGACATTAACAATGCCGGCAGCGGACAGGCCGTAGATTGCGGCCGCCAGGATGCCGATCGCAGCGATACCCATCCACAGCTGCTTCTGTGCCTGGCTGACACGCGCCGGCTCGGCGGCGTCGCCGGTCAGTTCACCGGCGCCTCTCAAATGGCCGATGCCGCGAGCGTACTGGATCAGGCCGAAAACCATGCCGATGCCGGCGAGGCTGAAGCCTAAGTGCCAGTCGACGCGCTCGGCGAAGTAGCTACAGATGATGGGGCCTAAGAACGCGCCGATGTTGATGCCCATGTAGTAGATAGAGAAGCCAGCGTCGCGTCGCTCCGGCGAATCGTTCGTGTACAGGTCGCCGACTATGGCGCTGACGTTCGGTTTCAAAAGCCCCGTGCCAATGACGACCAGCGCCAGCCCCAAGAAGAACGACCAAAAATCCGAGTTCGGGATGACGATAGGCGCAGCCAGCGTAAAGTGTCCGGCCGCGATGATGACGCCGCCTAAGAACACGGCGCGTCGCTGCCCCATGATCCGGTCGGCAATCCAACCGCCCGGCAGGGCCAGCGCGTAGACGCCGAAAGTGTACAGGCCGTAGATGGCGCCGCTGATTTCGGTCTCGAGGCCTAAGCCACCGCGAGCGAGGTCGGTCATGTACAGGATCAGGAAGGCGCGCATGCCGTAGTAACTGAAGCGCTCCCACAGCTCGGTGAAGAACAGGGTCATCAACCCGCTTGGGTGGCCGAAGAATTGCTTCCCGCCAGGCGCTGCCGCAGGTGCCGTCGTGTCCGTCATAGTCCGATCTCTTATTCTTGTTCTTGGAGCTGCGCTTATTGTCAGCGCTGTTTATGTAGGGTGATCAGGCGTGACCCCCGTCTGCGCCTGCGTGACAGCAAAATACACTAGTTTATGTGTCGCTTGCTACTTGACGGATACATGTGCCTGGCTCGGTCGCTTCAGATGCGGCGCGTTGCGCCGCTGCTGTCGCTCGGGAGCGTGGCTCCCTCCTACAAAGCAGGTATCCATCCCCGTGGGAGGCCGGACTCATGCCCTTGTGGGAGCGACACATGGTCGCGACACCACCAGAGGCTGGCGCATGGCCTGGTCGGCAGCGGGGTTGCGGTCGGGGACCGCTCCTACCGGTGCGGCGCGTTGCGCCGCTGCTGTCGCTCGGGAGCGTGGCTCCCTCCTACAAAGCAGGTATCCATCCCCGTGGGAAGTCGGACTCATGCCCTTGTGGGAGCGACCCATGGTCGCGACTGACTTTTCTTTGGCCTGGGCCACTTGAGATGCGGCGCGTTGCGCCGCTGCTATCGCTCGGGAGCGTGGCTCCCTCCTACAGGCAGCACGTCTATTGATTAGCGTGGGCTACCCACGGGCAGCACGCTTATTGATCTGTCGCGACCGCGTCCTCGGCCACGTCGCGCTTCGGTGCGAAGACGCGGGCCATGATGATGCCGAGTTCGTAGAGCAGGTAAACCGGCACCGCGAGCAGCGTCTGGCTGATGACGTCCGGTGGCGTCAGGAACATGCCCACGACAAAGGCCATCAGGAACACGTACGGCCGGACCGACGCGAGCTTCTTCGGCGTCACGAGCCCGGTCCAGGCCAGCAGCACCGTCGCGACCGGTATCTCGAACGCGATGCCAAAGATCAGCACCAGCGACGTCAGCAGGCCGAGGTACTCCTTGATCTCCGGCAACAGGGCGAAGGCCTCGTTGTTCGCCGCGAGCGCCGCGGTGAACTGGAAGATCAGCGGGCCGACAACGTAGAACGCGAACGCGGCGCCCAGGTAGAACAACACGATGCTGGAGCCCAGCAGCGGGAACGCGAATCGCTTTTCCTTCTTGTACAGTCCCGGCGCGACGAACGCCCACGCCTGGTAAAGCACGAACGGCATGGCCAGCAGGAAGGCGATATAGAACGTCAGCTTGAAAGGTGCGAGCAGCGCCTGCAGCGGTGCGGTCGCGACCATCGCCTCGCCCTCCGGCAGCGCGGCAATGATTGGCCCGGCGGCGAAGGCGAAGATCTTCTGGTTAAAGGGTAATAGCGGGACAAAGATCAGCACCACGGCCAACACCGACCGGATCAAGCGGTCCCTGAGTTCGACCAGGTGCGACAGCAGCGAGCCCTCGGCCAGCTCTTCTTTATCCGTCGTCTCGGTGCTCACGGGGTTTCTCGGTGTCGGCGTCGACAACGTTCTCGGTCGATGACTGCGCCACCGCGTCGCTTACGCTGGACACTTCCGGCTCCGCGTCGTGCAGCGGCGAATAGTTGTCGTCGTCTCGTGGCGTGTGCAGCATCGACGGGTGGATGCCGAGGTTTTTCTCGACGTCCAGCTCTTCCTCGAGCTGCCGCTTCATGACCCGCGTCATGCGGCGCGCCTTGCCGAGCCACGTGCCGAACTGGTTGGCCACGGTCGACAGGCGTTCGGGCCCTAAGATGATGAGCCCGATCACAAAGATGATCAGTAATTCGGTGAAGGACCAACTGGGGGACATGCGGGTGCCCTGATCGCCCTTACGCTTTCTTCTCTTCCTGCGCCTCTTCGGCAGGTGTCGTGTCGAAGTCCGCGTCCGGCTTCGAGCCGTCCTTGATCTGCTCCTGGTCCGCTTCGTTCACGGCGGTGCGGAAGCCTTTCACGGCGCTGCCCAGGTCAGAGCCCAGTGTGCGCAGACGCTTGGTTCCGAAGATCGCCAGGACGATTGCGAGGACGATCAACAGCTGGACTGGGCCGATGTTTGAGAACATCTTGATAACTCCTGAGGTTTGAAGCCTCGATAATAGGGTCAATTGCGTCGAATAATACCGTACTCCGGAAATATTACCCGGATGTGGCTTCAGACAGTGTCGACTGCTTCTCGTTCGCGGCGATCCCTCGTGTGGTCAATGACGGTGCGAATGGTGTTTCGTCGCCCAATTCGGCCTTTACGGGTCACTTCAGCGCCGGTCGGCGCGAGCTCAGCTCTCGAGCCAGAACGTCACGGGCCCGTCGTTGACCAGCGAGACCTGCATGTCGGCGCCGAATTCACCCGTCTGGACGTCCGGGTGGAGATCGCGACAGGCTTTGACGAGCAAATCGAAGTATTCCTGCCCCATCTCGGGTGCGGCGGCCTTCGTAAAGCTTGCCCGCGTGCCCTTTCGCGTGTCCGCAGCCAGCGTGAACTGGGGCACCAGCAGCAGCCCCTCACCGGTATCGGCCAGGCTCCGATTCATTCGCCCCGCCTCATCCGGGAACACCCGGTATCCAACGATTCGCTCTGCCAGTCGGGCGGCGTCTTTCGGCGTATCTTCACGGCGTACGCAGCTCAAAACCATCAGTCCGGGCCCGATCTCGCCGACGCACTGCCCGCCAACGCTGACACTCGCACTCGAAACCCGCTGCAGTAATCCGATCATTCGCTGCAAAGACCCTGGAAACACGCCGAATGTGGGACTTTATCGATGCAATAGCCAATAAGAAACCTTATTTGGCACAAGCAGGGTGACTATAGTGGGATCACCGGTCGGGGCGCAGCGGGCGGAATTCAGCCCGATCAGCGATATTCGCCGCAGCCATGGACGGCAGGCGCGTTGATGGCGCTTCGGCTGGACTCATGTGGCGGCGTCTCTCAACACCTCAAGCCATAATTTGCCTAAAAGAAGACCAATCTTCCCCACAAAGCTATAGAATTTGCAAAAGTGGAAATATAAAGGCGTTTTATCGCCTTTTTTATCTCATAGTGGCGAAGCGCTACTCTTCTTGGTCGTCAAGCGAACCCATTGGCAAGATCGATCTCCGTTCATACACTACGCCTAATTCTCGCCGGAGCTCGATTCATGAAACGACGTCACTTACTAGGCGGCCTGGCTGCCGCCGCGGCCGTCAGCGCGTGTGCCAGAACAGAAACAGACTGTGAGCCCGGCGCCGCCGCTGCCGGCGAATCCTTTGACTGGTCGCTGGTCACGTCCTGGCCTCCCGGCTTCCCGGGGCTGGGCGCCGGCGTCGACAACCTGGTCAAGCGCGTCAGGGCCGCATCCGACGGCAGGCTGAACATCAAGGTCTTTGCGGCCGGAGAGTTGGTGCCCGCGTTTGAGGTATTCGATTCTGTCAGCCGCGGCACCGTCGAGATGGGCCACGGCGCGGCCTACTATCATCGTGGCAAGCTCGATGCCGCCCAGTTTTTCACGGCGATCCCGTTTGGCATGAACTTAAACGAACTGAACGCTTGGCTGTACTACGGTGGCGGGCTGGACCTGTGGCGAGAGCTCTACGAGCCGTTCAACCTCGTGCCCTTCCCGACCGGTAACACCGGCGTACAGATGGGCGGCTGGTTCAATCGCGAGATCAATTCAGTCGACGACCTGAAAGGCCTGAAGATGCGCATCCCGGGCCTGGGCGGCGAGGTCCTGCGTCGTGCCGGCGGGACGCCGGTGAACCTGCCGGGCTCCGAGATATTCACGTCTCTGAGTACCGGCGCGATTGATGCGACTGAATGGGTCGGACCTTACAACGACGTGTCCTTCGGTCTGCACAAGGCTGCCCGATACTATTACTACCCGGGGTGGCAGGAGCCCGCGCCCGCGCTCGAGACCATCATCCACAAGGAAGCATGGGATTCGCTGCCGGCAGACCTTCAGGCTATCGTCGAAACAACCTGTCAGGCGATCACGACCGACATGGTCGCCGAGTACACCTACGGCAACACGATGTCGCTGCAGCAACTCAAGAACGACCCGAACGTCGAGATACGACGTTTCCCCGACGATGTGCTCAGTCGCCTGAAGGAGATCTCCGAAGAGGTGGTCACCGAGCTCGCCGACAGCGACCCGAAGGTCAAAAAGATCTATGACTCGTTCTCGGCCTTCAAGGCTATCGCCGAAGAGAACCAGAGAATCTCTGAAAAGGCATTCCTGGATACTCGCTCGTCGTAGGGTTCCGGCCCGCTCATCGACAAGACGACCGATCCGGACCCGGACCGCGGTACGGAGAACCCGCGCGAACGGCACGTCTCCGCCACCGCATTCGGGTGCTACCCGCAGCGACGAGCAGTACCGATTACGAAACCTTTCTTCCACATATGGGAATACTCCCCACACTAGTAGCTAAAACGGTTTAGCCCTTCGCGGGCCGTCAACATCGGCTTTCAGTCGGTCACACGCATCTGCTAGCTTTACTGGACCGGCCGCATCCGCGCCTGGCCGTATAGACATCCAATGCTCGAACGGCGCGGTCTGTCAGAAGAAGTACGATGCAAGTAGCGCCCCTTCCAGAGAACGAGGCGCAGCGTCTTCAAACGCTACGCCTGTACGACATCCTGGACACAGAGCCAGAGAAGGTCTTTGATGACCTCACCGAGGCGTCAGCAAAGATATTCGAAACGCCAATCTGTCTCGTTTCACTCGTCGACGAGGACCGTCAGTGGTTCAAGTCTGCCTACGGCCTCGATGTGCGCGAGACAGCGCGCGACATCGCCTTCTGCGCACACGCCATTCTCAGCGACGACATCTTCGTGGTCGAGGACGCGCTGTTCGATCACCGGTTCTCCGACAACCCGCTGGTCCAGGATGGACCCCGGATCCGTTTCTACGCCGGCGCGCCGCTTGTGACCGCCGACGATTCCAGGCTGGGAACACTCTGCATCATCGACACGACGCCGAGGGCGATCGACCCGGAGCGACTGCAGATTCTCGGCGCGCTGCGCGACGCGGTCGCCTCGCATCTCGAGCTCCGCAGGCTGGCCAGGCTGTCAAAGCAAGACCCGGAGCTCATCGCAGTCTGTGCCTGGTGCAATGGCATACGAGACGAAAAAGGCCACGACTGGGTCCAGCCGGAGGAGTACCTGAAGCGCCGCCACGAGGTGACACACAGCATCTGTGAGAAATGCCGCGACGAGGTGCTGAAGCAGTAAATAAAACCGCCGCCTGAGCGGCTGACTACGACAGTGTTACCGCCGTCCCGCTCATGCTGACCATCATCATCGAGCCGCCCTGGCCGACCGTCTCATAATCGATGTCGATCCCGACGACGGCATTGGCACCCATCGACCTCGCTTTCGCCGTCATCTCCTCCTGCGCGATCTCGCGCGCCTTCGCCAGCTCCTTCTCGTAGGCTGCCGAGCGGCCGCCCACGATGTCGCGGATGGACGCAAAGATGTCGCGGAAAACGTTTGCGCCGAGAATGGCCTCGCCGGTAACGACACCGTGGTACTTCGATATCTTGTGACCATCTACGACCGACGTCGTTGTGTGAATCATTGTGCTTCTCCGTTGGTGTTTTCGACTGCCGCGATAAACCTGAGCATGCGCTGCATGGTTTCCTCGAAGTGTGGGTTGTAGGTCAGCCTCTGCAAAGGCAGGTAGTCCTCGTCCTCTGTGCTGTCGAGTTCGCCTCGCCAGTTATCGTCGTTTCGCTGGCACGCGGCAACCTCGCTGTTCGGAATGATCGGAAGGTACTGCCCGCAGTCACGATATGCGCCATCGCGACCAAAATAGCGATCGTCATCGCGATACGGGATACCCATGTGCGCAATGTTCAGGATGCGCTGTTCCGGTAGATACGATTCGTGCTGGTTCATGCGCCCGTCCAGTTCCACGCCCGCGTCTCCGTAGATCTCCATGCGACTCAACGGATGATCGAATCGTTCTATAAACTCGTCGACGATCTTGTCGCTGTCGACAGCGATATCCACGTCGGTCACAACGACGAAAGCCGGCTTGTCAAAACCGTCGCCCACCCTGTCGTCGTACTGCCCGACGAGTTTGACGATCTGCGCCACCGCATTGGTGGACATCGATTGGTAGCGGACCGGAAGTGGTGCCGGGTTCTTGTCCAACCATTCCTTCAGATGCCGGAGCCATGACGATTGCTGCGCCAAGAACGGATAGGTCACGTCCAGCGCCGGTGCAAACAGCAGCGCCGCGCGAACCTCCGGCTCGGTGATCGCCGCGTGTGCAGCCAGCAGGCCACCCAGCGAATAGCCGCCGATGTAGACGTCGTCAGAATCGCTCTTCAAGCTCCTTACGCCGTAGTCGACGGCGGCCAGCCATTCCTCGGCGGTGACCGTCAGTAAGTCGCCCGCTCGCGTGCCGTGTCCGGGGAGCAGCAGGCTGCGAACGAGGAAGCACTTCCCGTTCAGGACCTCGGCAATGTCACGCATCGTGTACGGCGTATCGAGAATGCCGTGCACCAGCAGCACGCCGCGACTGCGACCGTCGCAGCTGTCTGCGGGCCGAAGCTCGAAGGGCATGACGAGCTCAAGCTCTGCCTGCTTCCGATTCGGGCGAATAAACTCGCGATGGGCCGACAGGTAGGCCTTCGTCGTCTCGAGGTACTCGTCGAAGGACGCGTCTGATTTGAAGTCGAAGGGCAGCGACGTGTCCGTGGGCGCGTAATAGCTGTCAGTCCCCGCATTGGCGACGGCGAGGATCAACCCAAGGGCGGTTAGCCTCCATTGTCTCGTCCGCTTAGCCACCGTAAATCTTGCCCGGCAGCCACGTAATCAGTTCGGGGAAGACCGCGAGCAACAGCAGAGCCAGGAGCTGGATGCCGACGAACGGCATAACGCCCTTGTAGATGTCGACGGTCCTGACCGATTTCGGCGCCACGCCACGCAGGTAGAACAGCGCGAAACCGAAAGGCGGAGTTAGAAACGACGTCTGCAGGTTGATCGCGATCATGATGCCCAGCCAGACAGGGTCCAGGCCCATCGCCAGCAACACCGGTCCAACGATCGGTACGACGACAAAGGTGATCTCGATAAAGTCGAGCACGAAACCGAGCAGGAACATCACGAGCATGACGACGATCACCGCGCCGGCGACCCCACCCGGCAATGACTCGAGCAGTGAATGCACGGCGTCGTCGCCGCCGTAGCCGCGGAATACCAGCGAAAAGATCGACGCGCCGATCAGGATCAGGAACACCATGCTGCTGATGCTCATCGTGCTGCGCATGATTTCAGTGAGCCGGGAAAGCGTCAGCTGTCGGCGGAGCATCGCCAGTAACAGGGCGCCCATACCGCCAACGCCCGCTGCCTCGGTCGGCGTCGCAACGCCCGCCAGGATGGAGCCGAGCACCGCGAATATCAGCGCCAGCGGCGGGAACAGCGCTGCAACGATCTGGCCGAAGCTGACCGCGTCGTCTTCCGTTCTTTCGTGTGCGGGCATCAGCGACGGCTTGATCATCGCAGAAATCACCAGGTAGGCGATGTACAGCAGTACGAGCAGCAGGCCGGGAATCAGCGCGCCGGCAAACAGGTCGCCGACGGACACGGTCTTTGGCGAGAACACCCCCATTTTGATTTGCGCCTGCTGATAGGCCGTCGTCATGACGTCGCCGAGCATGACCAGGATGATCGACGGCGGGATAATCTGTCCCAGCGTGCCCGACGCGCAGATCGTACCGGTCGAGATCGCGGGTGCGTAGCCGCGTGCGAGCATCGTCGGCAGCGACAGCAGGCCCATCGTCACAACGGTGGCCCCAACGATGCCGGTGCTGGCCGCGAGCAACATCCCGACAAGCGTGACCGATATCCCGAGTCCACCCCGCAGGCTGCCGAACAAGTGGCTCAGCGTTTCGAGCAGCTCCTCGGCAATCCGCGCCCTCTCGAGCGTGACGCCCATGAACACGAACAGCGGTACGGCAACCAGCGTCTCATTGGTCATGATGCCGAAGACCCGATTCGGCAGGCTGCTCAAGAACGCGTCATTGAAGGCGCCGGTGGCAACACCGATGCCCGCGAAGATGAGCGACGTGCCGCCGAGCGTGAACGCAACCGGGAAGCCGGCCAGCAGCACGACAATCACGGTGGCAAACAGCAGCAGCGCGATCCATTCCATGTCAGCCGCTCCGGATCGCGTTGATCGACCGTAAGAAAAGCGCGAGACCCTGCAGCGCAACCGTGACCGGCATCAGGACAAGAACCGACTTGATCAGCGGCAGCATCGGATACGGCAGGCCGCCGGATTCCCGGGAGGCCTCCTTGAGCGTCCACGACGTGGCGACAAAGTCCCAGGCCGCAAAGCCCAGGAACACGCACATCGGCCACAGGAACAACAGCACCCCGGCCGCGTCGACCCAGCCCTTTCTGGCCGGCGTCATGTCACGGTAGAAGATATCGACGCGCACATGCTCGTCGCGGGCCAGCGTATAGGCGCAGCCCATCATAAAGACAAACGCATGCATCCACGTGACCGACTCCTGCAGCCAGATCAGGCCGGCGTCGAACACGTAGCGCATGATGACGACGATGGCCGTCACGACGATCATCAGCAGCGTGAGCCACGATGCGGCGCGGCCGACCGCGTCGCTGAGACGATCGAGACGCCCGCTGTTGACGGTATCCATGCTGACTAGCGCCGCCAGAAGGTCGGCGTGAAGAGTACGAGCAGCGTAAAGATCTCGAGGCGACCCAAAAGCATCCCGGCGATGGCTATCCACTTCGCCGTATCGGGCACCGTCATGAAGCCGTTGGAGACGTCGCCGAGTCCGGGGCCTAAGTTATTCAGCGTCGCGGCGACGGCCGAGAACGCCGTGACCTGGTCCATGCCCGTCGACATCATTGCGATCAGCATGAGCGCGAAGACGATCATGTAAATCGCGAAAAATCCCCATACCGCCTCGACGACTCGCGGCCCAACCGCCTTGGTGCCGATCTTGATCGGGATCTCGGCGCTGGGGTGCACCAGTCTCGCGATCTCGCGCTGGCCCTGTTTGTAGATCAGCAACCAGCGGATGACCTTGATGCCGCCTGCCGTAGAGCCCGCCGAGCCCCCGATAAAGCTCGACAGGATCAGGAGTACTGGCAGCGCTGCCGGCCACAGGCTGAAGTCAGACGTTGTGAACCCGGTCGTCGTGGCGATGGACACGGCCTGGAAGATGCCGTTAATGACATTGCCGTTGAAGTCCGAGTAGTGCTCGAAGAGCAACAGGATGGAGACGACGATAGCGGACATCGCGAGCAGGACCACGGCGTAGGCGCGAAACTCCGGATCCTCCGCATAGTGCCCGATCGAGACGTTGCGCCAGGCGAAGAAGTGCAGCGAGAAGTTGATGCCGGCGGCGAACATGAAGACGATCGCGACGATATCGATCGGGACACTGTCGAAGTAGCCGATGCTCGCGTCATGCGGCGAGAAACCGCCGATGGCCACCGTCGAGAATGCATGACACAGCGCGTCGAACCAGTTCATGCCGGCGAACATGTAAGCCACCATGCACGTGACGGTGAACGCGAGATACACGTACCACAGCGCCTTGGCCGTCTCGGTGATTCGCGGTGTCAGCTTCGAGTCCTTGACGGGTCCGGGCGCCTCGGCCCGGTACAGCTGCATGCCACCGACGCCCAGCATCGGCAGCACGGCCACGGCCAGTACGATAATGCCCATGCCGCCCAGCCACTGCAGTTGCTGTCGGTAGTAGAGGATCGACTTCGGCAGGTCGTTGAGCCCGCTGATCACGGTTGCGCCCGTCGTCGTCAGGCCGGATATCGACTCGAAGATGGCGTCGGTCAACGTCAGCTCGGGCGCGGCCGCGAAATACAGCGGCGCGGCGCCGAATGTGCCGAGAACGGTCCAGAACGATGCGACAACCAGAAAGCCGTCACGGAGCCGAAGGTCTTTCTTCGACCGGTGAACGGGGAACCAGCAGATCAACCCGGCGAAGAACGTAATCGCAAAGCCTTCGATAAACGGCAGCGCCGACTGGTCCTTGAAGATGAAGCTGAAAAGGATCGGCGGCAGCATCGTCAGGCTGAACAACATCAGCAGCAAACCGAGAATGCGTTGAACGGCGGTCCAGTTCATCAGGGCCTGGTCATGTCAGATAAACGAAACACCCACCTGGAACAGTTTCTCCAGGCGCTCGATCTTGCGACGGTCCGTCATGAAGATGATGACGTGGTCGTCGCTCTCCACGACGACGTCGTGGTGCGCAATGATGACCTGGTCATCGCGAACGAGTGCGACGATCCGCGTTCCGGTCGGCAGGTCGATATCCTCGAGCCGATGACCGACGACCTTCGAGTTTTCTTCCGTGCCGTGCGCAATGGCCTCGATCGCCTCCGCGGCGCCCCGTCTGAGCGAGTGCACCTTGACGACGTCGCCTCTTCGCACGTGCGCGAGCAGGGAGCCGATCGTGATCTGCTGCGGCGAAATAGCGATGTCGATGGTGCCGGACTCGACCAGCTCAACGTAGGCTGCACGATTAATCAGCGCCATGACCTTGTGCGACCCGAGTCGCTTGGCGAGCATCGCGCTCAGGATGTTGGCCTCTTCCGAGTTAGTCAGCGCGCAGAACACGTCGACGTCGTCGACGTTCTCTTCCAGCAGCAGTTCCTCGTCCGCCGCATCGCCAACGAGCACGATAGCGCGGTTCAGTTGCTCGGAGATGACCCTGGCCCGGTCCGGGTCGCGCTCGATAATCTTGACCGAGTTGGTCTGCTCCAGCGCGAGAGCGAGGCGCACACCGATGTTGCCACCGCCGGCGATAACGACACGTCGCACCGGCTCTTCGAGCCGTCGAATCTCGCTCATGAACACGCGAATGTCCTTGCGATCGGCGATGAAGAAGACTTCGTCGCCTTCCTCGATGATCGTGTCGCCTTTCGGCAGCAGCGCTTTGCCACCGCGGTAGATCGCGGCGATACGACCCTCTGTGTTCGGCACGTGTTCCTTGAGCGCCGCAATCTGCTGCCCGACCAACAGGCCGTCGTTATCGGCGATAACACTGACCAGTCGCGCGCGGCCGTTGGCGAAGTCGAGCACCTGTGAAGCGCCGGGATAGAGAATCAGCTGCTCAATCGATTCGCAGACGAGCTGCTCCGGGCTGATCCGGACATCGATCGGAATCGCGTCCTGCGTGAACAGGGATTTCGAGTTCATGTACTCGGCCGCGCGAATGCGGGCGATCTTCGTCGGCGTGTGGAACTTCGTGTACGCGACCTGGCAGGCGACCATGTTGGTCTCGTCGGAGTCGGTCAGCGCGACAACGATGTCGGCGTCCTGCGCCCCGGCGCGCTCCAGTACGTCCGGGTAGGCCGCATGGCCGACGACCGTGCGGATGTCCAGCCTGTCCTGCAGCTCGCGAAGAATGTCCGGCCGCACGTCGACGACGGTGACCTCATTCGCCTCCTCTCGCGACAGGTGGTAGGCCGCGGAAGATCCGACCTGACCGGCGCCTAGAATCAGTATTTTCATTATTGTCGACTGGCCCCGTGGGATTCATCGCCTTCCGGGGTCGGAGTTTACATGAGATCGAGGTTCGCGTAGCTAAGCACGAGCCATTTGGTGCCGGCGGTTTCGAAGTTCACTTCGACCCGCGCGTGCGGACCCTGGCCCTCGAAATTGAGGATGACGCCGTCGCCGAATTTGCCGTGCCGGACGCGCTGTCCGAGATGCACGCCTGCTTCGGCCTGCTGTGCCTGTGCCATGGAGGTTTGCGGGCGGCCGTAGGATCGTACCGGCCGTGAAACCTGTACCTTGGGGCGGACCTCCTCGACATGCTCGTCCGGAATCTCACCGATGAACCGCGACGGGATCGCGAAGTTCTCCATGCCGTGCATGCGGCGCTGTTCGGCGTGCGTTATGTACAGTGACTGCTTGGCACGGGTGATCCCGACGTAGCAGAGCCGGCGCTCCTCCTCGAGTCCGTTCGGGTCCGATACCGACCGCTGGTGGGGAAACAGGCCGTCCTCCATGCCGGACAGGAACACGAGAGGGAACTCGAGACCCTTGGCCGAATGCATCGTCATTAACTGCACGCAGTCTTCCCACGCATCCGCCTGGCCCTCGCCGGCCTCCAGCGCCGCGTGCGCAAGAAACTCGTCGAGTGGCTGCATTTCTTCCGCCGGGTCGGGCTCGAAGCCCTTGGCCGCGCTGACCAGCTCGTTCAGGTTCTCGATGCGCGTCTCGCCCGCTTCGCCCTTTTCCTTGCGGAAGAACTCGATGAGCCCGCTGACCTGGATGACGTGGTCGACTTTGTCGTGCAGCTCGAGATGTTCGACGTCGCGCGCCATGCGCTCGATCAGGTTCAGGAAGGACAGCACGGCGTTCGCCGCCCGCCCGTTTAGCTCGTCACTCGCGATCGCACCGGCGGCGCGCCACAGCGAGCAGGTGTTCGCCCGCGCGTAGCTTCGAATCATCTCGACCGTGCGGGCGCCGATGCCGCGCGTGGGCTTGTTGACGACACGCTCGAACGACGCGTCGTCGTCACGATGCGCGATCAGCCGCAGGTAGGCCAGTGCGTCCTTGATCTCCATGCGCTCGAAGAATCGTAAACCCCCGTAGACGCGATACGGAATGCGGGCGTTGATGAGTCCTTCTTCAAGGACTCGCGACTGGGCGTTGGAGCGATACAGGACCGCGGCTTCGGCACGCAGGTTGCCCTGGTCCACCCAGTCCTTGATGCGCGCGACGATGAAGTCGGCCTCGTCGCGTTCGTTGTAGGCCGCATAGAGCCGGATCGGATCGCCGTCGACGCCGTCGGTCCACAGGTTCTTGCCCATGCGGCCCATGTTGTTCGCGATGACGGCGTTCGCGGCATTCAGGATCGTGCCGGTCGAGCGATAGTTTTGCTCGAGCTTGATGACGTTCGTGCCTGGGAAGTCCTTCTGGAACTGATGGATGTGCTCCACACGCGCGCCGCGCCAGCGATAGATAGACTGGTCGTCGTCGCCAACGACAAACGGCGTCGACGTCTTGCCGGCCAAAAGGCGCAGCCAGGCATACTGGATCGCGTTCGTGTCCTGGAACTCGTCGACAAGCAGGTGCTGGAAGCGTCGCTGGTAATGCCCGAGGAGCTCCGGGTTCTCCCGCCAGAGCTCGTGCGCGCGCAGCAGCAGCTCGGCGAAGTCCACGAGGCCGCCTCGTTCGCAAATCTCTTCGTAGGACTGGTAGAAGCTTACGAGCTGGCGCTTGTCCGGATCGCCCTCGTCGTCGATGTGCTGTGGCCGGACGCCTTCGTCTTTCTGCCCGTTGATAAACCACTGGACCTCGCGCGGCACCCATCGCCCGTCATCGACGTCGAGGCTCTTGAGCATGCGCTTGATGATCCTGAGCTGGTCGTCGGAATCGATGATCTGGAAATTCTGCGGCAGCTTCGCTTCCCGGTAGTGCCGTCTGAGCAGCCGGTGCGCCAGCCCGTGGAACGTGCCGATCCACAGGTTCCTGACCGGGATGCCGAGCAGTTGCTCGACGCGGCCGCGCATCTCGGCAGCCGCCTTGTTTGTGAAGGTCACGGCCAGCAGGCTGTTCGGCGAGACCCTTTCGACATCGATCAGCCAGGCGATCCGATGCACGAGCACGCGCGTCTTGCCGCTGCCCGCACCTGCGATGACCAGCGCCGGTTCGTTCGGCAGAGTGACGGCCTGACGCTGCGCGTCAT
This sequence comes from Woeseiaceae bacterium, assembly GCA_030066655.1. Taxonomy (GTDB): domain Bacteria; phylum Pseudomonadota; class Gammaproteobacteria; order Steroidobacterales; family Woeseiaceae; genus UBA1847. Next base: position 14,926 of record JASJBE010000038.1, read on the forward strand.
TGAGGTTATCGAGGATACGGGTGACGTCCATTTCCGGTTCAGGGCTGCGCGAGAAGCAAGCGCCGCATTCTAGCAAAGTACGCTGTGGACTGGCTGACGACGCTGGGGGGTCAGCAGAAGGGACTATTTAGTTCGGACACTATCATTGGCAAACTCAGCGGTCGGTACTTGATAACGCTAATCGGGATAGCAAAGCGATGGATGAAGAGCATGAGTTAGGGCGCTCTCAGAAAACGACAGCACTGGCATGGACTTGGGCTCTTGGTTTGGGTGCTTTGTCGTCAGTTTTGAGGGCATATCTAAATTTTGACGATCACGGACTCCTAAACATCGGAACTCTTTGTACTTTGCTAGCTGGTAGCCTTTCAGCTTTGGCCGCGTTGGCAATCTACCTCAACTGGACCAGGGTTCGCGCCATACTCTTGGCCGCCCTAGCTTTGCAAGTGCCTTTTGTAGCCTCTACTCGGTTGGTGTGGTCTTTCAACTCTTTTGGAGGCCCAACCTTGTTTTTCGAGCCCGGGCCACGTTTATTTCTAGAAAGCGACTACACTTCATTGTCCATAATTCTTATTGGTGAGTCATATACCGGCCCATTCACGATCGGACTCAGCCTTTTTCCTTTAGCGATCATCATCGGATATGTAGTTCACCAAGCTAGGATTCGGTCGAGTTCAAAGCCGTAGAAACTGATGTTGAACAACTCCAGGTTTCAACGAAGCTGGAAGCTCAGCCTTGGAGGAGCAGATTAAGGACCGCTCTCAATGAAAGAGACCAAACCGATTCGTGTGTACTTAGAGAAGAAGTGGTTGACTCCTTTCCGAATTCTGATGCTTATGCTTGCAACCCCATTTATTGCAGACGTCTACAGTGCTTTAGCGACCGGTGTGTCGCAAGGCCGTGTCTATGATCCGACTATAGACGAACCTTTCTATCTTTACGTGGAGGTGTTGCGTGACGCGGCCTTCGCATTGCTCATGCTTTGGTTCGCGACATTCGGTTCAAGCCGAAAGTCGGAAAACTAGTTTGGTATTGCGGCACAGGGCCGAGGAATGGATTGGCGAGCCTCGATCAACTCATCGTACTTATGCGTCATAGTCACCGAACGACCTAGTAATGGGACAGGCAAGCCTCAATTAGGACAGTTGCCGTTCTTCGGCTGCCGGCCCGCATGTTTTGAGTATCTAGGTAGGGCGACCTCGGTGATTCACAAGCCTCCATCCCGATCGCGCCTTCAAGCACCGATCCAACCTACCGTCGCCAGAGCACGCTCAGCATGAACTGGTTCTGGTCATACTGCGTACGGATGTCGTTGGAGGCCGTTGAGCGGTGCCGACCGTCTGCGACAATGCTCAATCCCCGCGTCATGCGCCAGCTCGCGCGGACACCGGCTGACAACGACTCAAACGTGCGGCGGTTGAGCGTGTTGTTGTTGAAGGCAAACGCATTCGGGTAATCGTACAGGTTGTAGCGTCCGTAGGCGTCCAAGTCGAAGCGGCCCGGTGACCAGCTCAGCTCGAATTCGAAGGACGTCCTCGTGTAGTCGTAGTAGCCGACGTAGCCGTCAATGCGTTCGGTCAACTCGAAGTCCACGCCGAACCACAGGTCGCTGGTAACGCGCTGTCGTGCGCCCAGCGATACTGAATAGTAGTCGTACTCGACCGACGGATTGCCCTGGCGCTGGCGTCCGTCGAGATCATAAGACGGACGGTCGCCGTAGCGGCGCGTCTGCCCTTTCACCTGGAGCCGTGCGATCGACGTCGGGGCGAACTTGTACTGCGTGTGCAAAAGCAGCCTCAGGTAGTTGTGGTCGTACTCGGGCACGACCTCGACATCCTCATAGTTGCGAAGCTGGGCTTCGAAGGCCATACCGAAAGAGAGGCGTTCGCCGGACTGGCGGAACTTGAATTCCGGTCCGTAGCGCCGGTAGTTCATGCGTTCGCCGATGTCGACGTCATCGACGATCCGGACATCGCCACTGTCCGGGTCGAAATAGGTTTCTTCGTGCTGGGCGATCCTGAAGGCGCTGTAGACTTCGCGGGTGATGCCGTTCTTTTCGCGCTTGTAGGAGTTGCCAAAGCTGAACTCGTGGATGAACTCGTTGGCGTTATCGAGTTCCTGGTCCTGGTAGTACTGGCCCTTCAGGCGATAAGCGCCGTAGAAACCTTCGAACTTGAAGCTGTTGATGTTGTAGCGGAGCCCCACGTCTACGGGCATGAACGCTCCGCTAACAACTTCGGGTGTTACCAGCGGCTCGTCAGCCCGCGCGAAGTCGATATAGGCCTCCGACGGACTCCGATAGACGTTATCGTTATTGCCAAAGCCGATGCTGGCCCGGACATCGAGATCGGCGAACGGGCGTTCCTTCTCGAACCGGCGCTCGATGGAACGGATCGCGACATCGTCTTCGGCTTCTTCAGGCTGCTCAGCGTCGCGTATGCGCTTGATGGCTTTCTTGGCCAGCGAAGCGATCTTTCGGTTGCCCTCCTGGTCACGGGCAAGTCGTAGCCAGCGAATAGCTTCCTTGCTGTTGCCCGCCTTGTAGGCCGTCAGACCCAGGTTGTAGTGGGACAGTGCTGCCAGCCGCGGCGATCTCGCTGCCTGCCGCAGTTCGTTCCTCGCTCTCTCGTATTGGCGGGCCTTGTAGTGCGCGACGCCGGTGTTGTAATGAAGGATGGGTGTGTCCATGCCTGCCGCGCGAGCCTCCTCGTAGCGAAGCAGCGCCGCCCAGTACAGGTCCTCGCGGAACAGCCGATTGCCGTCCTCGAACAGCTCCGATGCCAAACTGGCGACGGCGGGCTGGCTAACGCTAAGCGCCAGCAGCAGGATCAGACCTTTAATGGTATCGGCGGCTCTCAGCACGACCACTCCGGGGATTATGTAAGCAGATCAAGAGTACTAGACTGGCTGGCGAAAAATATGACGTGGGTCAAGAAAACGCCTCCTCGATGCGGACATCCAGGAGGCGCAGATTCTCAGACGGTGAGCTACTCGTTGTCCTCGTCGCTCTCCTCGTCGTCTTCTTCCATATCGTCTTCTTCGTCTTCGTCGTCTTCCTCATCTTCCTCGTCGTACTCGTCTTCCTCGACTTCTTCGCCTTCCTCAGCATCGTCGAAGTCGTCTTCCTCGTCGAGGTCATCTTCTTCGTCGAGTTCGTCTTCGTCCTCGAAATCGTCTTCTTCGTCGAAGTCTTCCTCGTCCTCGTCGTCGAAGTCTTCTTCTGACGACTCATCGTCGTCTTCGTCTTCGTCTTCGTCGAAGTCGTCTTCGTCGTCCTCGTCTTCCTCATCCTCGTCGGAATCGTCGTCGTCGTCGTCCTCGTCCTCGTCGTCGTCTTCCGGACCGCGCATCTCTGCGATGGCGTCGTCCAGGTCGTCGTCATCGTCGAGCACTTCGAAGGTCACCTCGAGGTCGTCCACATCGTCGTCGGCGCGTACGGCGGCGGGCAGGAATGCGAAGCAGACCAGCACGAAAACCGCGATCAGAATCTGTAGATGTTTCATTTCAAATCTCCGTTGAATAGAGCGGGCATCAATGCTCGCGTCACGAAATGTTCAGCTTTAACCGGAACACCTGGTCCTTGTCGCCGTGCTCGAGCCTGGCGAATACTTCACCGCCGGCCGGCGTTAACGCGACCAGCGTCAGTGGCAGGACGTTCCTGCCCTCGACGAGGCTCGTCTCCCAGGTAATCTCTTTCTGACCGGGGAAGCCGGACAGCTCGACACCGTCGGGCAGGCTCACGGTCAGCATGGCGTTATCGAGTGATTGCTTTGAAGCGAACATCAGCCGAATGGTCTTGGGTTCCTCCAGCGCGATCGTCACGCCCGGAATTGTTGGCTCCGAGGCGTCCTGCACAGGCACTCCCAGCAGGAATGCGAAGACCACCCACGCGGCGAGCCCCGCCGCCAGCGCGGAACCGAAACCGGTCGCCAGCCAGCGGTTACGCTGTTTGCGTGCCCCGCGATGCGCTGCCTTAAGGAGCGCCCGGTCGTAAAACCCGGCGTCTGCCTGTGGCGCAGGATAATCCTTCAGCAAATCGAGGAGTTCCCGCTCTTGTCGTTCGTCTGTATTCATTTCAATACTCGTCCTGGTAACTACACGGCAACTAGCGAGAAAAGGTTTCATCCTGATCCAGAATTTCTCGCAGCCGGGCGCGGGCCCTGTGCAGGCGGGACTTCAGCGTGCCCACCGGCGTGTTTGTAATTGCCTGAATTTCTGAGAGTTTGTAGCCTTCGGTGTCATGCAGCAGCACGACGGTGCGATGTTCTTCGGACAGCCGGTTGAGCGCGTGATCGAGCGAAGCCAGCTTGTCATAACGCAGCTTGTCGGCGACAGGATCCAGGTCTCCGGCGAGCGCGGCGAGGCCGTCGCCCGGCAGATGGCCTTCGTCGACGGTCTGCATCCGTTGTCGACGAAAGCGACGCTGCTGGTCGATAAACAGGTTGTACATGACCCGTGATAACCAGGTGCCGGGTTCTTCGATGTCGATGAGCTGGTCAACCTTACCGTAGGCTTTCAGCAGCAGCTCCTGGAACAGGTCCTCGGCTTCGGCTTTCGATCCCGCCAGCCGCCACGCCAGGCGGTAGAGCCGGTCGAAATGCGGCCGGACGATGCGTTCGAAAATGGCGCTCTGAGATTCCATGGCAGGCGAAGTGTAGCGCGAGCGCGGGCCCAAACCCGTTAACCGGTGCCCGATTTCCAGTCCGAAACCCGCTACGGGGGACAACGCGGTGGCTTCGCTTACAAGACCTGCGACCGATCCTGGCGCCGGGTCGTATGTCGCTCGCGCGTCGCCCTCGCCGGTTTCACGGTCCCGCAGGACGGCTTCTGGATGCCTTACTTATTTGAGCATAGAGCTCTTACCTGCGCATGGCGCCGATGAGCGGGTCAAACGCCCATTCCCACAGTTTTCTGTCTTCCAACACCAGGTCGGCCGATAGTGACATACCCGCCTGCAACGGAAACGTTTCGCCCATCGATTCAATAACCTGTTGTTCCAGTGTGACCGTCACCAGAAACACTGGCTCTGAAAGCTGCGGTGCGTTGGCTATGTCCGCTGTGTTGATGACCGTTCTTGAAACATACTCGACCTTCCCGTCGAAAAAGCCGAACTTCTGGTATGGGAAAGCATCGTACAGCAAGCGTACCGACTGACCCGCTTTGACGAAGCCGGCCGCACGTGCCGGGACATACAGCTCCACCAGCAACTCGCCGCCCTCGGGCAGTATCGACATCACTGGCCTCGCAGTCGTCGCCTGCCCTTGCCGAGCCGTCATCGTTGTCACGTACCCGTCGACCGGCGATCGGAGAACCAGGCTGCTCTGAGAACCGGCCCGAATCATGTTTTGCTCAATCGCACTGATCCGGTTTCTGATCTCATTTTCCTGCGCCGCCTGATCGAGGGATAGCATCTCAATCTGTGCCTCGATATCACGAGACTGTGCGAGGTAATTCAGGTAGTTACTATCGAGATCCTTCAAAGCTTGCTTTGCAGCAAGGTAGTTGCTTTCCTGGGTTGTCACTTCGAGCTCTGAGACCATTCCATCGCTGGACAATTCCTGTATTCGCTGCAGCAGGTCATTCTCGAGCTCCACGGCGCGACCTTGAAACCGTATTTGATCCTGCACTCGTTGAGCCTCTGCCAGCACATCGGTCTGCTGGTTTCTTAGACGGCTTTCGGTCAACTCAAATTGAACCGGTATCGCTTCCAGTTGAGATACCAGGCTTGCCTTTTCCGTCTCCATCTCGGCAAGCAATGCTTCAAATATGGAATCGCCGTCGGCGAGCGCTGTGTCGTTCTTGATCTTGAGCAGTTGGGTGCCTCGTTCGACAACATCGCCTGTCTCAACGTAGATTTCTTCGAACACGCCGGGCTGTGAGGGGATGATCTGCACCAATCCCTCGCTCGGAACGACAACGCCCAAGACTCGCTCCTTGCGGGCGTACTCTCCAAATATCGCTGCCAAAACCAGGCCTGCCACGATGATCGCGATCAAGCCGGTAATGGCCCAAAAACTTAAGGGGGACGACAGCAGCACATCACCCATGTGTCGTTGCGACTGCCTCTCCACGACCTCCTTACGGAATAAGTCGCTCATGAAAAAGACTCCAGAGTTTTTGTCAGCACAGTGAGCTTCCGCAGAAAGATCCTACGTCTGTGCAGCAAAGGCGAGAGAGTCGCCTGCGATTGGCGTATGAAGGATTGCAAAACCTAGCCTGTACCAATTGAGATCTCATAGTCCGCTCTCCGAATAAACTCCGGTCGGTGAGCGACGATTACCCTGGTGATCGAGAGATTGGCGATAACGTCAACGATGACCTTCTCGGTAGCTGCGTCAAGATTGGCTGTGCCTTCGTCAAGGAACAGTACTTTGGGCTCTTTGTACAGGGCTCTCGCCAGAAGAACCCGCTGCTTTTGTCCACCCGACAAAGCAGACCCCATGTCACCAATCATAGACAGATAAGCCATCGGCATGGCGACGATATCATCGTGTATCTGGGCCTGAATCGCGGCCCTGTAAATGCGCTCCATGTCGACTTCAGGGTCGAAGAAACTGATGTTGTCCGCGATGGTCCCCGAAAGCAGTTGGTCATCCTGCATCACTACGCCAGTCTTCCTGCGCCATGCCATTTTGCTGCTGTCGTTTAACGGATATCCGTCTACCAGAATTTCACCTTCAGTTGGCGCGTAAAGTCCCAGCATAAGCTTCATGAGAGTGGTCTTGCCGCCTCCGGATGGGCCGGTCAATACCACGAAGTCACCGGATTTGATGTCGAGATTGATGTCATCCAATACCCATGCATCAGCCGGCGAATACCGGAAACGAATGCCACGTAATTCGATTGCGCCGACATTCTCGTCCTTGTCACCCTCAGGAGCCGCGATCTGCGTCGTTTCGGGTTCGGTGTGGGCAATATCTGAAATCCTTTCGAGGTGTAGCCCCAGCAATCTGAACTCTATGTACTTGTTGAAGAGCGACGTCACGCTGTTCGTGAAGCTCTGGCGGTAAGACATAAACGCAAAAAGCATCCCGACGGTAAAGCCGACTTCCCCTGCCAGAATCAGCGAGGCGCCGAAATAGACGACGAGAATAGTCTGTAACCCGGTAATCAGGCCTTGTAAGGTACTCAGCCAGATACCGTATTTGCCATAGGCGACGTTGGCGTTAATCGAATCTGCAAAGAGATTCCGCCAGATGGATGTTCGATGGCTTTGCGCAGAAAACAGCTTGATCGGAGTGGCCGCCCGTATGCTTTCAATCATATGGGTGTTTTCTTTCGCTTCAGCGATGATGGTCTCTTCTTGCGAGCGGCGGAGAATCGGATAAAACAAAGCAGTGACCGATAAGAGCAGGAATACCGAAACCAGAACTATGCTGCCCAGCAATGGGCTGTAGATAAAAATGACGACCCCGGTGATAACCGCCATAAAGCCATCAATGATTCCTGCAACAAGACTTTGAGTCAGTGCTGTTTGAATCGGGGTGGTCGATGCCATGCGCGACAAGATGTCACCTATATGCCGCTTTTCGAAAAAGTCCGTAGGCAGATGTATTAGATGCTTAAAGATGTTCGCGACCATCTGGAACGACATCTGGTGGCCGTAGTACAGAATCGTCCAATCGCGCATCAGGCTGGCGACATGCTGAATGACTACGAGCGCACCAAACCCGAGAGCAAGCACAAGCAGGAATTTCTGATCAAATTTCACCACCGCTTCATCGACAACCAATTGCAGATAGAGAGGCGACGCAAGAACAATGAGCTGCAGAACGACAGACAGGATCAGCAGTTGAAAAAGGGCGCGCTTGAAACCGACCAACCTGCCCCATAGCTGCGACAGGCGCATTTTTTCTTTCGCAACTTGTTTCGTGAAATTCGCGGTAGGAACCAGCTCAAGTGCGACACCCGTAAAATGCTCGGAAAACTGCTCCAGGCTCATGACCCTCGCGCCAGACGCCGGATCGTGAATATGAGCTTTATTGCCCGCTATCTTCTTCAAGACGACGTAGTGATTCAGGTCCCAGTGCAATATGGCCGGCAACTGAAGCTGTGGTAGGTGTTCGAGGTCTAGACGAACAGCCCGCGAACCCAGGTCGAGTGCTGCCGCCATATCGATAATGGACTGTAAGGACGCGCCCTTAAGCGAGACGGAGAACTTTTGGCGCATACCGCTAAGGTCAACGTCGTGCCCGTGGTATTTCGCGATCATGGTCAGGGAAGCCAGACCGCATTCCATCGCTTCGGTCTGCAGAATAACGGGCAATCGCTTCCGTCCAGAAAAATTCAGCTCGCTGTTCATGCGATGTCTTGTCCACTAAGTAGTCGGTAAGTTAGCAAGCGCGCGTTTCTAACTCACCCTCGTTCTGCGCTGGCGCCAACCCGAAAGCAAATGTTCTGCGCAGGCAATCGACCGCTTGAGGTTGATCCAGCCAGAGGCCCGGCCTGTTGGGCCGCTGCCGCTATTAGACGGTAAAGTCCAACGCGTTCGTCAAGCTCTCTCCCCAAGTTCCTCGGGATTTACCAATCCATATGCATCCCGGGAGGCCATAGTTGCAGCCAGGCTGACCGCGAGAATACGCCGCTTTGGAACCGCGATTGTTGGCGATTAAGTTCTTCTTAGGCTCTTGCCCGATCGACCTTGCCGTGCATCGCGAGCAATGCCCGATAATGGATCATCGTTCGGGAAGAGACAAACCCGGTGAAAGAAAAACCTGATGTTAATGTCAATTATATCGAATTTTCCGCACCGTGCAAAAAGGCTATAAACCGATGCGGTCAGGCCAACAAACCATCAATCAGGTCGATGTAGCCGTCTTGGGCGCTACCGACATCTCTGTATTGCAACTCTACCTGGTCTGTACGCTTGAACTCTGCCAGCTGGAAGCGACCGAGAGTATGCAATGCAAATTATCGATCGGCATCACTAATTATCGATCGGCATTACCCAGAGGAGAAACACATGGAACTTGCACAATCAGTTAACCCGAACGGCATTCGCGAACTCAGCACCAATGAAATTGACAGTGTCGCCGGCGGGCCGCTCGTTATCGTCGTACCGAAAGTCGTGGTGAAGGCCGTGAAAGTCGTGGGCGCGGCGGTAGGTGCTGCAGGAGGCTCGGCCGCACTAACGGTTGGAGCGAAAAAGGCCGTCGATGCCGCTCAGGATGCAGCCGAATAGAGCTGTATGTGCTGCTAATTCCTTACTGGAAACCACCTAATTACTTATTGGAGAAGGCAAGTGAGAGGACTCAATCCTGAAGAAATCGCCCAAGTCGCGGGCGGGCCCGGGCCGTTGGTTATCATCGTCATTCCGGTTGTAAAAGCATCATCCGCAGTCAAAGGCGCCGCGGCTGCGGGCTCGGCAGCTGGAGTCGCTGGTGCGACAGTTGCGCTGAGCAACGACAAGAAAGAAGAGTAAGAGAAGGGGGCACTCATCTCCTTGTGAGATGAGTGCCGTTACCCAACACTGAGAAAGGAGCGGTCAGCATGATCAAGTTGATTTTTCCAGCAAAAGAAGACACAAAATTGGAGCCAAATACCGTTGCCATCGTGATGGCAGTTGGCGTGGCAGCCGGTATTATCGGCGCCGTGATTTCTTTAACCTGATCCACCTCGAACTCATCGAGCTTGAACAGGGCTAGTAGCTGTCTTGCGGGCACAACGAGTCGTCCTGCTGTTTGCCCCGATATTCTTCTTACCATCGGCTAAGTGCGACTCCCCGGACCTCCGGGTCGACCAGGAAGAAGAGTTCGTGGCACCTCAGATTTAATGGGGCTCACAAGTACGCACCTGTGACCAAGGGCTAACACAACCTCCAAACGTCGGGGCGACGAGCGAGTTTCGAAGACCGGCAGCAATGTGGCCGCGTCGTTGATAGATGGGGCGCAGCCACTTCCCAGGATCCTGCGCGACTCCGAGGCAACCTGGGCCGCAACGATCGATGTCAGTGCTTAATAGACCGCAAGCCGGCTGTCCCTTCGATATCGCCACCCCGCCCATTGCCTGAAACCCTTCGATTCATTGCGGGTCTTAAGGCATCATAAACGCTGTTCCACACATCACAGGAAGGAATCAGCTTGGGCCGGAATGAGTTGCGATCAATCGCATTAGCGAACATGCGCCTCGTGTTTGGCGGGGCACTTCTCGTCGCCTTGTCTGCCTGCACGAATGCCGACACGCTACCCGAAGTATCGACTCCACTCGATGAGGCACCGGACGCAGAGTCACTGGAAAGCTTCGACCAGGTCTGGAACCAGGTCCGGACGCAGTATTTCGATTACCCGCGCATTGCTGAAGACTGGGAACAGGCACGCGAGCTGTTGCGCCCGAAGGCCGCACAAGCGAGCAGCGCCGAAGAGCTGCGCCCAGTGCTGACGGAGCTGCTGGCGGGTGTTGGCGAGTCGCACTTCGGCGTTATGGCGGGCAGCAGCCAGGGCCAGCTGGAGGCGGTCGGCTCGAGCCAAGTGGATGACGACGCGTCGTCGGATGGACCCCCGCAAAGCACGTCAACGGGTTTGAGTGCGCGTCTCATCAATCAGTCCCTGACCATCACCAAAGCCGACGATCCAGACAACAGCCCCATTCGGGCGGGCTGGACGCTCGAGGCGTTTGGTGACCAGGCGATGCAACCGCTGATCGACGAGATTGAAAGCATCGACGACCCGACAGCGCAGAAGCGCTCGATGCTGATTCTTCAGGCGAGGGTCAACAGTCGACTTGCCTATCCGCGCGAAGGCGAAGTGTTGGAACTGCGCCTTCGCGACGCCGCGGGAGACTTGCACGAGGTCAATGTGCAGGGCCGGCCCGGAGGCATGAAACAGGTTGAGTTCGGCAACTTGCCGGCACTGTCATTCGAATTTACCGCGCAACGTATCGAGAAAGAAGACGGCTGTATTGGCGTCATGGCTTTTACGGCCTGGGTGCCGGAGTTGGTCGATGAGTTTCTCGACGTTCGCAACGATCTCTTCGAGTGCCAGGGCCTCGTCATCGATCTGAGAGGCAACCTCGGCGGAGTGATTGCTACCATGGTGCCGCTGACCGCGCACCTGGTCGACGAACCCGTGTTGCTGGGCCGCCTGGTCCGCGCCGATGGCCGAATAGACTTTCGCGCCTTTCCTCGACGAGTAGCTGACGATGGTGTGCGTCTCACCCCATACGCCGGGCCTGTCGCTATCCTGATCGACGGGCTCTCAGCCAGCACGTCAGAGATGTTTGCCTCGGGCATGCAGTCTCTCGGTCGCGCGCGTATCATTGGCCAACGCTCACCCGGCATGGCACTGCCTGCCCAGATGCTGCCGCTAAAAAACGGTGACGTGCTGATGTACGCCTTTGCTGACTACCATGACGGTCAGGGTCGCAGAGTTGAAGGCATTGGCGTTGTCCCCGATCAGATTGTTGAGCAAAGCGCCGATGCGCTGGTCAACAAAGACGACGCTGAGCTGGACACGGCGCTTGCATGGCTCCTGCAGACCACGGCCGCGCCCTGATCGTCTGAATTGATTTAGAGCAACTTAATGAAGAAAACCGGGGCTGTCGTCATGAAGACGGCTCGCCGAACCTGACTAAGGAGACCGATCTATGAATGCTACGTCACCCGTTTCGACAATCCTTTCCATTGCGCGCCGCCCAGCGCTACTCGGACCGTGCGTTCTGCTCGCGCTGTCCGGTGCCGCGGTGGCCGACAGCGAGCTGCCGACCGCGCAAGCCTTGCTGGCTGCCCATATCGAGGCCGTCGGCGGCGAGGAGATCCTTAACCGCCAGTTTGAGTCCACAACGACCGGGCGGTTCGTCATGCCGGCAGCCGGTCTGGAAGGCACGGTCAAAGTGTTCTCGCGTATGCCCGTCGAGCGAGCAGTGAGTATTGAGCTGCCGAACATCGGCAAGATCCAATCCGGATACAAGGACCGTTCGGCGTGGTCGGTGGATCCCTTCATGGGACCGCGCCTGGTGACGGGCACCGAGCTGGACATACAGATCGAGTCCAACGAACCCGGAGCTTTATTCCGCAGCGAGGAGTTCGTGGAATCCATGCGCACGACTGAGATAGCGGAATACGAAGGCGAGTCCTGTTACAAGGTCTCCGTCAAATGGAAAACCGGCCGCGAGTCTACTGACTGCTACTCGACCGATAGCGGTTACCTGATTGCAACCGAGTTCACCGTGGAATCCCCGATGGGCGAGGTAGAGACCACAACGGTGTTCACCGACTACACAACCTTCGAGAGTGACGGCGTTGAATTCAAGCTGCCGGCCACGACGGTGGTGACCACGATGGGCCAGGCCCAGCAGCTCTTGATTGATTCGATCGAACTCGGCGCGCCGTCAGACGAAAACTTCGCCCTGCCGCCGGCAATCAAGACCTTGAAGGAAGACGCGCAGGCCGACTGAGCCAGGCAACAACCCGGCCGGCATTCTCCTGCTGTTAAGCTCACAGCGGCTCTCCCGTTTGTCGGGAGAGCCGCGCGAGCGTTTCACTGTGCCATGTGCCACATTTCTGAATTCCCGTCCGGCTCTCATCCGACCTGAGCTTTCCGATTTTTGACTGCGAAGCATGAAACGCGAAGAATAGGCGCAGCTGATCGGGACGCAGGACCTAGTGATGAAACGAGTTCTTCTTCTGTTGTTACTTCCGCTCGCTGTGTTCGCAGATGCGCCGCAGGAGCCGGGTGCCCGCGATGGAGAAACCCACGCGCACAAGGACACGTTCTACGTCTGGGATGCCGGTGGTGAGCGGTGGCTCTCGCCCAATGAGTTCTGGACAGCCTACGCGGACCGGGCCCGCGGCAAAAATTGGGGCAGCGGCGATCGTTTTCCGCCGTATGACGACGCCGGCGAGCACGATGTATTTCTGCTGGAGACCGAAAAAGGCCCCTGCCTGATGTACTTCTTTCATCGTCGCTGGCGGCGTGCCAACGATGTACGTCGATGGGACCCGTTGTTTACTCACCACGATGGCTGCCCGTATGTATTCGATCGGGACCGATTCTAGGTCTGCCCGGCGTGACGAACGAGACGCGTTGACCACAGCGGGGCAAAAGCAACTGCGTCGGTGACTCTGCTATCGCGGATTTTTCGCCCGCACGTAGACTTCTTTGCTAACCCGCGCGACGGCCTGGCCGGATCCGTCCGTGAGATCGACCTCGAAGTGGTAAGTGTTTTTGCCTTTCTCGTCCACATCGGCCTTGATCTCGGCAAGCCGCTCAGAACTGATCTCGAACACGCCGGTAATCGTGCCCTTCGCGGGCTTCAAAAACTCAATCCCGGCGGATTTGTCCCAGACGATGTAGTGCTTGCCGAGGCCCATCGTCACGATGAAAACGAAGAAAGGGTCGGCCATCGCGTAGAGCGCGCCGCCGAAATGCGTGCCGAACAGGTTGCGGTTGTACCAGCGCGCGCGAAGCTGGACCTCAAAGCGCGTGAAGTCTTCGCTGTAGTCCTTCACGCGTATGCCCATGCCGAGATACGGCGGATACCAGTTGACCCTGCGGATGAGCTTGGCGAATTGCGGGTTTTTCATCGGT